>NZ_AMYW01000002.1:0-305198 GCF_000335775.1 Flavobacterium sp. WG21 | reverse complement strand
AAAATTCCAAATTCCAACTGCATAAGTATTGGAATTTGGAATTTTTTTTTATTGAGTTTTTCCAGCAGAATTTGGAATTTAAAAAAGCTATCCTTTCAAATAAGCCTCTCGGACTTTTTTAAACAGATTAGAAGAATAAACGAATTTTACAATGGCTTCGTTATCCGTTCTAAAGATTTCTTCTTTAGTTCCCTGCCATGCTTTAACTCCTTTTTTTAAGAATACAATATTCTCACCAATTTCCATCACCGAGTTCATATCGTGAGTGTTAATAACCGTAGTAATGTTGTACTCTTCTGTAATTTCTTTGATCAGATTATCAATCAGAGTAGAAGTGTTTGGGTCCAGACCGGAGTTAGGTTCATCGCAAAATAAGTACTTCGGATTATTTACAATTGCACGTGCAATCGCAACACGCTTCTGCATTCCTCCTGAAATTTCAGAAGGTAATTTTTTATGGGCATCAATTAAGTTTACTCTTTCCAGAACAAAATCAACACGTTCTTTGACTTTAGCCTTGTTATCGTTTGTGAACATTTTTAGCGGGAAAGCGACATTTTCTTCAACAGTCATTGAATCAAATAAAGCACTTCCCTGAAAAACCATTCCGATTTCAGTTCTTAATTCTCTTTTTTCATCTGGATCCAGTTCTGAATAAACACGGCCATCAAATTCAATAGTTCCATTATCGGGAGTATGAATTCCTAGCAGGCTTTTTAATAAAACAGTCTTTCCGGATCCACTTTGTCCAATAATTAAGTTCGTTTTTCCAGTTTCAAAAACTGTCGAAACACCTTTCAGAACTTTGCTGTCGCCAAATGATTTTTCTAAATTTTTTACTTCTATCATGATCCTAGTAACAATTGTGTTAGTATATAATTAAAAAGAATGATTGAAACCGAAGTCCAAACAAACGATACCGTACTGGCCTTACCTACCTCTAGTGCACCACCTTTCATGTAATAACCGTGAAAAGAAGGAATAGTAGCTAAAAGCATAGCAAATATTAGAGTTTTAATAAAAGCATAAACGATGTGAAAAGGAATGAATTCTATTTGGGCTCCAATAATAAAGTCACTGCTGCTCGTAAAACCTCCGTAAACACCAGCAAGCCATCCACCAAAAATTCCCAGGAACATACTGATTCCAATCACAAAAGGATATAATAGTAAAGCAATAATTTTAGGGAAAACAAGATAGTTAAGAGAGTTTACCCCCATAACTTCCAAAGCATCGATTTGCTCTGTAACACGCATAGTTCCGATGCTTGAAGTAATAAAAGATCCCATTTTTCCGGCCATAATTACCGAAATAAAAGTAGGAGCAAACTCCAAAATCACAGATTGACGTGTAGCAAAACCGATTAAATATTTTGGGATTAAAGGATTAGTTAAGTTTAAAGCCGTTTGAATCGCAACAACACCTCCAACAAAGAAAGAGATAAAGCAAACGATACCAAGAGAGTCAATAATTAAATCATCAATTTCTTTAAAAATTAATTGTCGCATAACAGGCCATTTAGTCTGTTTATTGAAAATCTCTTTCAGCATTAAAAAATATTTCCCAACCTGGGATAAGTAACGAATTAGCATCATAGTTTTACAAATATTGGCTAAATTAAGGATTAGTTTACAGTTTATAGTTTCAGTTTACAGTTTTTTAATTTTTTTAAGATTTAAAAAACTTCTGTTTCATTTTTTGCAAACGATAATTTTTAATAAATTTAGCTTGTTCGGGAGTAACGAGTAATGGCGTTTTTGCTTTTTTTGCTTTCCAGAATCCACGGATATAATCCAAAAAGAGAAATGGTTTTTTCTTCATCATGGCCAGTTTAGCCGATGCGATTGCGGTAATCCAGAAACCATATCCTAAAGTATAAAATGCTTCGCCTTGTTTGTATCGGGCAGTTTTGTTATAGTTAGCGCCAGTTGGTTTCAGATGTTTTACGTGTAAAGAAGCGTCGGTGACAATTTTCCATCCGTAATATTTACAAAGAAGTTCGTCTACAGTGTCCCAGCCCATAGCAGGTTTTAAACCTCCAATTTGCTGAAAAGTTTCTTTGCGATAGGCTTTGAGTGCTCCGCGAATATGATCTTTATCGGTAAGGTTTTCTAAAATCCAGTCTCCATTTTTTTCAATATAACAAAAACCTCCCGCCATTCCTACTTTTGAATCAGACTGAAAATGTGCGATAATAGTTTCGAAATAATTGGAAGGGAAAATAAGATCACCGTCTATTTTTACCATAATATCATAGTCGGAATCCAAAGTTTCTAAGCCTTTCTGAAACGCCTGAATTACTTTACTTCCCGGCATATGAATGGCATCTGATGTTTTGTTTACAACAGAAATAAAAGGGTTTTCTTTTGCAAAACCCAGTACAATTTCTTCTGTTCGATCTGTTGAATTGTCATTTACCACAACAACTTTTGATGGTAAAACAGTTTGTGAAACCAAAGATTGTAAGGTCAAGCCAATTAAATCTTGTTCGTTGTGAGCCGGAATGACGATGTAATACTTCATAATTTTCAATTTAAATCCCAATTCTTTAAATTCCAAATTCCAATCAAAACGGGCTTAATTGGAATTTGGATTTTTTTTATTGGAATTTGACTTTAGGCTTTTATTTTTTCCGCCACAACAATATAATATCGTGGAGTAAAATATCTCAATAAAGGTCTGAAACCAAACTTCTTTACCGGATGTGTAAATTTTTGACGATCGGTAATTTTCCAGCCTGTTTTTTCTAAAAGCCAGTCCAATTGCCAGTCTTCGAATTCATGATAATGTCTGTCCCACATATCAGTTTTAGAACGATATGCAGATGAAAACCATAAACGTAATGGAATTGATATTAACAATTTATCACATTTTACATTTTGCAGAATGGTATAGGGATTTAGCAAATGTTCGAAAATTTCAAAAGCGGTAAAAACACTATATTCTTCCGTTTGTAAAGCCGTTTGATCGTTGTCCAGATCTTCGCCTTTTGTATTTTTTACAGTATAACCATTTTCTTCCATTATCTTAGAGAATGGATTTGGTACACCAAAATCAAAAATAGTCTCTGATGTTTTAACGTGTTTTTGTAAAAATTCTAAAGTAAGTTTGAATCTTTTATTGGGAAACGTTTTTTCGTACATAGTCATTGCGAGGAACGAAACAATTTCTCGTTCTTGATTTTATAATTAGGTCGCAAATATACTAAAAAAAGTCCGCACCATAGGTTACGGACTTTTTTAGTTTACAGTTTACAGTCGCAGTATTCAGTCTCAGTATTCAGTCACAGTTTGCAGTCTACTGAATACTGAGACTGAATACTGAAAACTGCGACTTAAAACTAATATCTGTAAACAAAAGCATTGACATTCATTCCTGCCCCAACAGAGGCAAAAATAACAACATCACCTTTATTTATTTCGTGATTTTCCAGTTTCCCTTGTATCAATAAATCATAAAGAGTTGGTACTGTAGCAACACTGGAATTTCCTAAATCATGTATGCACATTGGCATAATGTTTTCAGGAGGTGTTTTTTCGTATAATTTATAAAAACGGGCAATAATGGCTTCATCCATTTTTTCATTGGCCTGATGAATCAGAATTTTTTTCACTTCATCAATGGATATTCCACTTTTATCAAGACAGCTTTTCATGGCACATGGCACCTGACTTAAAGCAAATTCGTAAATTTTACGCCCGTACATTTTGATGTATTTAATGTCCGGATCTAAATCAGGGTTGTATGATTTTCCAAAGAATAGGTAGTTGGCTTCATCAGTTGCAAAAGTAGCACTTTCATAAGATAGTAATCCTGCTTCATCATCAGAAGCTTCTAAAATAGAAACACCTGCACCATCTGAGTAAATCATAGAATCGCGATCGTGATCGTCAACTACTCTTGAAAGTGTTTCAGAACCAATTACCATCACTCTTTTTGCCATGCCTGATTTTATAAAGGCATTGGCCTGCAGGACACCTTCAATCCAGCCCGGACAGCCAAAAATAATATCATAAGCCACACATTTAGGATTTTTAATACCTAGTTTGTTTTTTACACGTGTTGCTAAACTTGGAAGAATATCAGTTTGATGGGTTCCCGCTTTTACGTCACCGAAATTATGTGCGTAAATGATGTAGTCTAAGGTTTCGCGATCTATTTTAGCATTTTCAAGAGCTTTTTCGGAGGCAAAAAAGGCCAAATCAGATGAAGTATGTTGGTCTTCGGCATAACGACGATTTTCGATACCGGTGATGCCTTTGAATTTTTTTATTACAACTTCGTTAGGGTAACCAAAAGGAGTTCCGTCCTCATTTAAAAAAACATGATCGCCAAAGTCAGTATTGCTTACTTCTTGAGTAGGAATGTAACTTCCTATACCTATTATTTTTATTTTCATTATTCCTTTATTGTCCGGTAAATTTAGGGCTAAAGTATAAATAAAATCATGATAACTATCATAAAAAATACTATGCACGCATATAATTGAGGAATAATAATTTTTTGGAAGATATATTGGTTATTTTATAATGAATTATAGATTTTAGCGAGATTTCAAACGTTTGCGATCGGTGGTTTATTGGTGTAATTTTTCTCTTAGAGTAAAAAGTGTTTTTTGATTTGTTACAAATGAAACAGAAGCATGTAAAAGTGTTGAAATAAAAAATCCGACAGGTTTTTAAAACCTGTCGGATTTGGATAATATATATTAAAGGAAAAACTTAATTTTTAGTTTTCCATATAAGCCTCAATAGGAGCACAGCTACAAACTAAATTTCTGTCTCCGTATGCGTCATCTACACGACGAACTGAAGGCCAGAATTTATTGTCGGCAATGTATTCTAATGGGTAAGCTGCTGTTTCTCTTGAATAAGGGAAATCCCAGGTATCAGCAGTTAACATTGCTAATGTATGAGGTGCATTTTTTAATACATTGTTTTTGTCATCGGCTGTTGCAGCTTCAATTTCTTTTCTAATGGAGATAAGAGCATCACAAAAACGATCTAACTCTGCTAAATCTTCAGATTCTGTAGGTTCAATCATTAAAGTTCCGGCAACCGGGAAAGAAACGGTAGGAGCATGGAAACCATAATCCATTAAACGCTTCGCGATATCACCAACTTCAATTCCGTTTTCTTTAAATGCACGGCAATCTAAGATCATTTCGTGAGCCGCTCTTCCGCATTCTCCTGTATAAAGAATTGGGTAGTGCCCTTCGAAACGTGTTTTCATGTAGTTAGCGTTCAAAATTGCATGCTCAGTAGCACTTTTTAATCCTTCACCACCCATCATTGTGATGTAGCCGTAAGAAATTAAACATACTAAAGCTGATCCGTAAGGCGCAGATGAAATGGCAGTAATCGCTTGTTCACCACCTACTTTAAGGATCGGGTTTGTTGGTAAGAAAGGAACCAGTTTTTCGTTCACACAGATTGGTCCAACTCCAGGTCCACCGCCACCGTGAGGAATAGCGAATGTTTTGTGTAAGTTTAAGTGACAAACGTCAGCACCAATTGTAGCCGGGTTAGTTAAACCAACCTGAGCATTCATATTAGCACCATCCATATATACTAATCCGCCATTGTCGTGGATTAATTTAGTAATTTCAATGATTGAAGATTCGAAAACTCCATGAGTAGAAGGATACGTTACCATTAAACAAGATAAATCATCTTTATGTTCGATCGCTTTTTCTCTTAAATCCTCTACATCAATGTTTCCTTCCGGAGTAGTTTTGGTTACAATGATTTTCATTCCGGCCATAGCTGCAGAAGCAGGATTGGTTCCGTGAGCTGATGAAGGAATCAAACATACATTACGGTGACCTTCATTTCTTGACATGTGGTAAGCACGAATAGCCATTAAACCGGCATATTCTCCTTGTGCTCCTGAGTTAGGTTGTAATGTTGTTCCCGCAAATCCGGTAATTACATTTAACTGCTGCTCTAATTTTTTAAGCATGGTGATGTAACCTTCTGCCTGTTCAACTGGTGCAAAAGGGTGAATGCTGTTCCAGTTAGGCATTGATAAAGGAAGCATTTCTGAAGCTGCGTTTAACTTCATTGTACAAGAACCTAATGAAATCATCGAATGATTCAATGATAAATCTTTACGTTCTAATTTTTTGATGTAACGCATCAACTGACTTTCTGAATGATGATTGTTGAATACATCATGTGTTAAGAAAGGAGATGTTCTTTCTAATGAAGCCGGTAACTGACTTGCCTCAGATAATTCAGAAACGGTAAAAGTTTCTTTTCCTAAAGCTTCAGCAAAAATGGCAATAATTTGGTTGATGTCAGCAATTGAAGTCGTTTCGTTAAATGAAATCGAAATGGATTCGGCATCAGGATAGAAGAAGTTTACTTCGTTTTTCTCCGCAACAGCTTTTACTTTTTGAGCGTCAGCTTTTACTAAAATAGTATCAAAGTAAGCAGTGTTGGTTTGGTAAACTCCTAATTTATTTAAGGCTTCAGCAGCAGTAACCGCCGATGCATGAACTTTGTTTGCAATGTATTGTAGCCCTTTTGGTCCGTGGTAAACCGCGTACATTCCAGCCATAACTGCTAATAATACCTGAGCAGTACAAATATTTGAAGTCGCTTTTTCACGTTTAATGTGTTGCTCACGAGTTCCTAACGCCATACGTAACGCACGGTTTCCGTTTACATCGATCGAAACACCAATGATACGGCCCGGCATAGATCGTTTGTATTCTTCTTTAGTAGCAAAGAATGCAGCATGAGGTCCGCCATAACCCATTGGTACACCAAAACGTTGTGAAGTTCCAACTACTACAGCAGCTCCCATTTCTCCAGGAGAAGTTAAAGTAGCTAATGATAAAATATCAGCAGCGAAGGCCACTTTAATTTCATTTTCTTTTGCTTTAGCAACAAAAGCGCTGTAATCGTTTACCTGACCATATTTTCCAGGGTACTGTAAAATAGCTCCGAAAAATTCATTTGAAAAATCAAATGTTTCATGGTTTCCAACTACTAATTCAATTCCAACCGGAGTTGAACGTGTTTGAAGAATAGATAAAGTTTGTGGCAAAATTTCTTCAGAAACGAAGAATTTGTTTGTATTGTTTTTCTTTTGGTCACGTGTACGAACGTCAAATAATAACGCCATAGCTTCTGCGGCAGCAGTTCCTTCATCTAATAAAGAGGCATTGGCGATTTCCATTCCCGTTAATTCAATAACCGTAGTCTGGAAATTTAAAATAGCTTCAAGACGACCTTGAGCAATTTCAGCCTGATAAGGAGTATAAGCTGTATACCATCCCGGGTTTTCAAAAATGTTTCTTTGAATTGGAGCCGGAACGATTGTTGGATGGTAACCCAAACCAATATATGATTTGAATACTTTATTTTTCTTTCCTAATTCCTGAATATGGTTTGCAAACTCATACTCCGTCATAGCCGGATCTAAGTTTAATGGTGCTTTTAAACGAATATCATCCGGAAGGGTTTCATAAACAAGTTGTTCGATCGATTCAACTCCGATAGTCTGTAACATGTGTTGAAGATCTGTTTCTCTTGGACCAATGTGTCTTAAAGCAAAAGCATCTGTTTTCATATAGTAGTAAAAGTGTTGTTTTTTAGTCGCGCAAAATTAAGTATTAATAATAATTTAATGCACATTTTTAACTTCATTTTTTGTGAAATTTTCAATTAAAGATATGGTTTCTTAATAATTGATTAGATTTGAATAATGAAAGTGTTAAAGTACATATTAGATTTTTACCTGAATGGCAGTATTCATGTGGCTTTGTCATGTTATGCACTCATTCGGATTACCTTTCATGTGTTTCATATTCAGTACGATGAGTCGATGGCATTGTTTGGTTTTTTTGGAACAATTGTGGGGTATAATTTTGTTAAATATGATGTTTTGGTTCGTGTTCAAAAGAAAAAAATCGGAAACCAGTTGAAAATTATTGCCATTTTGAGTTTTATTTCACTGTTTTTGGTGGGCTATTATTTTTTTCAGTTGAAGCGGATTACTCAAATTGTTTCAATTGTGATTTTTTTAATAACGGCACTTTACACCCTTCCGTTTTTTCCGAATCGGAGAAATGCACGAAATTGGGCAGGCGTAAAAATTTATATCGTAGCAGTTTGCTGGGTGGGCGCTACCTTAGTTTTACCTTTGATAAATGCCGAAATTCCTTTTACCAGTGATTTTTTTATAAAATGCATTCAGCGTTTTGTTTTGGTTTTTGTTCTGGTTTTGGTTTTTGAAATTATCGATTTGGCCAATGACGATCCGCATTTGCAAACGGTTCCTCAAACAATTGGGGTAAAACGAACCAAAATTTTAGGACTCTTATTGCTGATTCCTTTTTGGGGATTAGAAGTTTTTGTTTCTACTTTTAATTATCATGATGCTTTTATCAATCTGATTATGATTTTTGTATTGATGTTATTTATTGCATTTGCAAAACCCAATCGCTCCAAATATTATACTTCTTTTTGGGTGGAAAGTGTACCGATATTTTGGTGGCTGATGATTAGATGTTTATAAAAAAAACCAAAACCGATTTAAAAATATTGGCTTTGGTTTTTTATGGCTTTCTTTATTAATGAAATTCTAAAAAAGACAGATAACTATTTTGGAATTTTTTCTAGGATACTATTTTTTAATGAATGTGATATTTGAAGATCCTCGATTAGAGTTTACTTTCATAAAATAGGACCCAGATGGTAAATTTGAGACATCAATTGAAGTCATGTTTTTAGCATTTGGATATATTAAGACCAATTGTCCTAAAACATTATAAATGCTTAAAGAATTAATTTCAATATTATCTGTTTGACTCATCGATAATATATTAACAACAGGATTTGGATATATAGAAAAGGTATCTTTAAGCGAGAAGTCCTGATTACTAAGATTTGATTCGATTTTGGTTATAGCTGTATTTGTGATTATGGCAGGATTATAGTCAAAATATATACTAGAGGAATTACTAAATTCATCTCCTGCTTTTAATGTAGATTTAGTTTTGATCTTAAAAACTAAATAACCGTCATTATTCGCATCATCAAAAGGAAGATTAATGCCCTCAAATAAAAATTCAACTTTGTTTCCTTCAGAAATTTTGGTAGTAAATAAATGACTTCCAGTTTGTGGAATTAACGTGGATATATCAAATTTGTTGATATCAATAATGTCTTTTACGGTAATATTTTGCGCTTTATATGTTCCTGTATTCTCGAAACGAATTAAATAGTGTACATATTCTCCGATTTTAGAAGATTGAATTGTGGTTCCTTCTAAACATGTTTTATCATTAGGATCAAATGAGTTTACAACTATATGATTAAAATTAAAAGTATTGTCATTTGGAGTGTCATCTTTGGAAGAAGATTGTATTTGTGCAGTATACTTTAAGATAGTTCCTGAATTTGCGGGAGGTATATCTGTCGGCTTATTTACCAGAACATTAATTGATAGTTCATTTGCATGGAAAGGTTGTAGGTTATTAAAATTCCATTTTAAAGTATTCGCAGTTTTATTTGATGCTGGTGGATTTGTGGATACAATGCTTATAAGAGAATTATCGAATGTTAGGATTACAGAACCGGATTGGAGTTGATTGCCTTTGTTTTTTAATAGAATTTTGTATTTTGATTGAAAGCCTGGTCTTGCCGGATCCAGTGGAATTATAACGATTTCTAAGTCAGGATGCATACCATTTGGGGTCACACAGAAATTAGAAATTAAAGGACTAGTTTGTGTAGGAAAATCTACAGTTGTATTCTTTGGCTCAACATTAAAGTAAGAAGGGTTTTCTAATTTAGGAGTAATTGTATGTTTCCCCGAAGGTAATGGAATGTTGTAATTACCAGTGTCATTGGCAATCATCTCTGTGGTTATAGAACCAGCTACAATGGTAAGTTTTGAGTTTGTAAAAGGAAAATCACTTTCGTCACAACCATCATTATTTGAGTCAAATTTGTTTTGGCCACGTACCAAAAAAGCATTTTCTCCCAGTAGTTTTACAGATCCATTACACCATACACCGTTGTAATTGTCGAATAAACCAGCTACAAGGATTTTTCCATCTGAGTCGATGAAAACTGATGTTACTTCAGCATTAAATCCTGTCCCGATATCAAATCCTGAGTCCAACGTTCCGTCAGCGTTTAATCGCAAAAGACCGTTAATACTCTTACCATTATAGGAAAAGAATTCTCCTGCGCATAAAATTTTTCCATCAGGTTGTATAGCAAAAGAAATTTCTGATGCCCTATTAAATTCGCCACTATTAAAAGAGGTATCGGTACTCCCGTCCTTATTTACTTTTATTATTTTAGTCCTGGTCGGAATTAATACTTTTCCATCTGGTAATAAAGAAAATTTAGCAAAATAGCCAGGTCCTTCTGAGTCAGGGGTATAAGAATCGTCGAGTGTCCCGTCCGAATGGAGTCGTTCCAGCGCTCCTACATTTATTATTATTTTGCCATCGGTTTGTATTTCAATTTGTCTTGGTGCAGTACTAAAAAGCTCCGAGACAAAATTAAAAGTCGTATCTAGTGATCCATCTTTATTCAAACGAATTATTTTGCCCTTTACCGGTGTCCCTCTGTAAGAATCGAAATAACCTCCTACCAATATTTTTCCATCAGACTGGAGCGCTACGGAATGTATTTCAGGATCACTACCCGAATATGTAAAACTTTTCCCAACATTAAATGAGGTGTCAATTGAATAGTCATTGTTTAGTCGGACTAATCCATCGGTGACAACGTCATTATAGGTGTCAAAATCTCCAACTAATATCATTTTCCCATCTGGTTGCAAGACTCCATCTTTGCAGGAACTAGCTTTTGGATTTCCTGACCACCCTTTTAGTTTATTATCAAACCCTCTAAATAAATTAGTATTTACGGAAAGAGTTCCATTGTTATTTATTGTTTTTAAACCTCTGTGATAGGGAGATCTGGACTCTCCTATGATATTGAACTGGCCATTTACGCCCTTTATTATTTTTTTTGCATCAATTAGTGAGCTTTTTTCCCGATGTAATAAGGTGCCATTTTTATCTAATTCAAAAAAAGTACCAATGGAATAATCATTGTACGCTAATGGAACATATCCATTAAAGGGAGAAATGTTAGATGCACAAACGAATAGGTTACCATTCGGACGAATAGTTATTGAGTTTATTTGAGCATCAGTTCCTGTACCGGTTACAAAAGTTTTATCGAGACTCCCGTCGCTATTCAGGCGTATCAAATTTCTTGCGGGAGCTCCATTGTAAGCAGGAATTATTCCGCCTACCAATATTTTTTTGTCCGGCTGTTCGACTACAAAAGTAATTCTGATACTTTTGCAATAGTCGAGATAGTTACCTGTTATATCTGGACAAGAAAAAGATGGATCTAATGTTCCATCGGGATTTAATCTTAATAAATGATCAACAGACGTTCCGCCAAAAAGACCAAATGATCCTCCTACTAGTAATTTTCCGTCAGATTGAAGAGCCATAGTAGCTATAGAACAATTAAAAGAATTGGTACCATTACTAAAATTATGATCTATATTACCATCGGGTTTTGTTTTGTAAACCTTAAGTTCTCCCCAAGAAAAAAAGCCACCTGCGATAAATATACTGCCATCAGCACTTGTGGTTGTAGCTTTTATTACTTCTGGAAAACTGCTGCCCACTTTGTAACTGGAATCATACCCTCCATTTGGATCTAATCGTGTTAAATCTTTATCAGATGTTATATAGATTTTATCTTTTGAATCGACTTGTATTTTATTTATAACACTAGAAAAAAAAACTTTCGGGAAAGTAGTATCTAAACTGCCATCTATATTTATACGAATTACAGGAGTATTTAAGACTTTACCATCGTAAGAAGTGATATTCCCGCCTATGAGTATTTTTCCTGTGGACTGCGCTGCAATTGTAGTAGCTGTTCCTTTTAGTCTTGTGCTCAGATCAAAAGACTTGTCATGTGATAAATCAGAATTAAGTTTAATGATGTTTCCTGTTTTTTGAACGGATTGATTTTGTAATTGATATCCTGTGAAATTACCAATAATTACAGTTTGTCCATTAGGCAATATAGCACTTTGAAAGACGTTACCATTCAAGAATAAGTTTTGATCAGTATAATCGTAGCTTAAATCAATAGTTGCTGGGTTTTGTGAATATATTATTGAAAAGAAAAAAAAGAAGATTAATAAGTAGAGTTGTTTCATGTATTTTTTTTGTTGTTTTTTTTAGTCTGTAAATGTATTTAAAACTTAAACTTTTTTTATACCTGAAAAACTTTTTTAGTAAGTTTATTTTTCTAAAAGGAAGGATGATGCGGACTGTTATTTTCCTAGTTTTAAATAATTAGCACCTAAGTAGTAAAAAAATGGATTAAAATTTTTCCAATGCTTCTTTTAAAACTTTATTTCGTTCCAAAAGGAAGTTCGTTAGATGTTTTTCTAAAAATAAAATATCAAAAAGTTCACCCAAAATTCCAAATGGAGTTTCATATTGCAGTTTATCTTTCATGATAGTAAATCCGTCTTTTTCTTCAAAAAAATGTTCGTGTTTGAAAGATTTGAATTTGCCCTGCTCCATTTCGTCGACAAAGTAGGTATAAGGTTTCATTGCTGTAATTCGGCTTTTGTGAGTGAGATAAAAACCGAAATGTTTGCCACGCCAGGTTACTGTTTCATTTAAATGGATTAAACCGGATGTTACGCCGGCAATTGCTTTTTCTTTTGATGGACTTGCAGATTGCTGATGAATATCAATATTTCTTGAAGCATCAAAAACCGATTTTTGAGAGGCTTTTATTCGGGTTGTAAGGTTTAGGACCGTCATTTTCAGTATCATTTTTTTAGGTTGGGGATATGAGTGTTACCAATATGTAATCTCCCCGAGATTAATTGCCTCATATATTTAATTTTAGTTAATCACCACACTTCAATCCGTGAAACTGCTCCTGTAGGAGCGATATAATGATAATATATCCTATCTCGGAGAGATTACATATTGGTAAAACTACTTCGCCACTCTGCATAACTGTCCCGTAGGGACTATACGAGACTTAGCACAAAGTGATTTTTGTAGCTTTTCTGGTTTCAGTACAGTATTTCGTTTCTTTCAGGATAAGAGGTTCTGAAAAGCAGGATCAATATTTTCAAACTTAAACGCAAAACCTTTTTCTAATAGTCGTTTCGGAATCACATTTCTGCTCTTTAAAACCAGTTCGGTTTCTGTTCGAATGATAAAAGATCCGATTTCTAAAAAGAATTGGTTGAGTGAAATTCCAAAAGGTACACCAACTGCTTTTCGAAGCTTTTGCATAAAGTCAGTATTTGAAATAGGGTTTGGCGAAACGATATTTACTTTTCCGGTCATCTCTTTTTTTATTATAAACTCGATTGCACGTGCAAAATCATCTTCGTGAATCCAGCTGATCCATTGATTTCCTTTTCCTTGTTTTCCTCCAAAACCTATTTTAGCCAAAGTTTTTAACGGAAGGAGAGCACCGCCGTTTTTTCCCAAAACGATTGATGTTCGTAATGCCGTTTTCAGGGTATTTGGAGTTTCTGTTTTAAAAAAAGCTTTTTCCCATGAGAGAGCCACATTTATAGAGAAGTCATTTCCGATCTCGCCCTCGACTTCGTCCATTTGTTTGTCTAAAGAAAAACGGTAAATGGTGGAAGTTGACGAATTGAGCCAATGTTTTGGTGGATTTTTACAATTCAAAACGGCTTTGTTTAAAATTTTTGTACTTTCAAGACGAGACAATAAAATTGCTTTTTTATTTTTTGAAGTATAGCGACAATCAACAGATTTACCTGCCAGATTAATTAATACCGTGGCATTTTCCAGTTCGCTTTCCCAGCCTGAAAAAGTTTTGGCATTCCAGTTTACATATTTTATTCCATCAATGATTTGCGATTTCCCTCGAGTCAGAATAACAATTTCTTCAAATTTGTTTTTGAAATGATGTATTAAAACCTGTCCCAGAAATCCTGTTCCGGCTGCGATGATGAGTTTGCTCATTGTTGTGTTTTTTTGGTACGAATTGCCCGAATGGTAATCCGTGCAATCTGTGACGATTTTTTAAAATCAGTTTAAAATGAAGAATAAAGCAATAATTCGATAGAGAATCCAGGTGTAAGATAAGTAAATTGGAAGTTTCAAAATTTTGATTCTTCTGAAATGTTCCAGAAACAGGATCAAAACGGTGACTCCGAACCAGCCTAAAACGATACTGTCAGTAAGTGGTATAAATTTACTTAGAAGCAGGACAGGGCTTAAAATTAAGGAACCCATTAAAGAAACGGTCATTAGATTTCCGGCATAATTCATAATGGTTTGTCTGTCAAATTGGAATAAAAACAAACTTTGGAAAACAATTTGGCCCAATGTAATAATGATTTCTCTCGAAATACTGGTTTTCGGTAAACCCGGAATCAGATTAGTATAGCCAAAAAGGATAGAGCTTGTTACCATTGAGGCAAATCCGATAAACAGAAATCGATATTTATAATTAAAATCCGGAGTACATTGTAATTTGTTTTCTTCGACTGCATTTCCCGGGATAATTACTTTTCGATTGTAGGAAACAAAAGAATACATTTTTTTGAGGATAAAGTGAATCGGTTTTAGAGTTGCAATTTTTTCAATAAGCGGAAATGAAAAACCGACAACTTTAATTAAGCTGTCAATTCCATAAGTTACTGTTTTTGTTTTGTTATCAATTAAAGCGATTTCGTTTGGAGCGCGTTTTAAATCAACAAAATTTTGTTCTTCCTCAGATAGCTGACAGTATGATTTTCTTCCGTTTTGATCTAACATGCCACTTTTTACAAAGCCAGTGGTATACAAACTGCATAGCGGACAATCTTCATCGTAAAGTAGGGTTTGGTTTTCCAGCGTTTTCATAGTTATCGTTTGTTTTAAACTTTCAGAAAAAAATGAAAGTTTTGATTAAATTTTTTTATTTCATGATTTTAAGGACAAGACGTCCCAACCAGTTTTCATTAAATTCGGTCATTTTATCCATCATATTATCTGCTTTTAATACAAAATCATACAGTTTAGAAGTCTGATCTACAAAGTGTTTTTCTTGAGCAGTATCATTTGCTCCAATTGTAGAAACTTCTTTCAATATTTTAAGAGCAGGTTTAATTTCTCTTTTACTTCTTTCTCTGGCAATTTTTACGGCCAGTTCGTCTAAATCCTTTTCAGCAGTAAAAAATTCCCTTCTTTCTCCGGCTTTGAATTCTTTGTACACAATTCCCCAATCCATTAACGCTCTCAGGTTCATGCTGGCGTTTCCGCGTGAAATTTGTAATTCCTCCATGATGTCTTCCATAGAAACAGCTTCGTTCGAAACCATTAACAGCGCATGAATCTGTGCCATGGTTTTATTAATACCCCACTGAGAACCTAATGCTCCCCAGGTTTGTACGAACTTATTTTTTGCTTCTTTGAATTCCATGAGACAAATGTAAGTAAAAGTTTTTAAACTTTCAAAAATAAATGAAAGTTTGTTTAATGATGTTTTTCTAAGAATTATCTTATGTCTTGTTTTTTGTCTCTTATGACAGATAATTCTCATTTTATAACATTTTTTCGATTCGATCTTCATATCTAAAATAGCTTTGATATAGAAATTTAATGAAAGAAAATCATTTGATTAACTAGTTAATTATTAATTAGTTGTGATTGAAAAAAGTGGAGCAGAACCCACTTTAAAAAACGGACTGTTTCGCACAGTTAAAAGCGAAGGCGGATCTGAAAAGCCTCATGAGTAGGACAAAAACTATTATTATGCAAGCAATACCTCAAAAAGTAAAAAATGTAAATGTGTATCCTTATGTAGAATGGCATGGAGGAGGAGTTGGACCAGTTATTCTTCCTGTTGTTGAAAAAGCTACCGGTACCTTTGCAGTTGGAACACTTATTAAATCAGTGTTTTATAACCTTGATTTGAACACACTGTCCGAAAAACCAAAATTAGGTGTACACCAAAGATATATAGCAACTGGAGAATATGAAGACGGTACTCCTTTTACTACTCCGTGGATGTATTGTACAAATGCGGGTACACAGCCTGAGTTTGGAAGAACTATTACGCTTGGTAAACCAGAATCTGAAACAATTAATGCCGAAACTTTGCCTCCTTATATCACACTGGGAGAACTTACTGATATTACAGTTTCTCAGTTATTTCCAGCACCGGCAATAGGACAGAGAGTTTTAATTGAAAATGGAACCGGAAATGTTATCGCTACCAGAACAGGAACACCTCATGAAATGGGAAGCGAAGTAAATACCGGAAATCGTTTAGGCAAATTAACAGCTGGAGCGAAGAATATTATTATCACCGGAAAAAATAATGAAGGCAGAACAGTGACTTTAGGTAATTTGACTTGCTTGAGTCCAAATGAACCAGCACTTTTCCTGCATCAGTTTGGTTATAGTAATTAAGGAATCAGAAAGTTTCTTCGGTAGAAATTTCTTCCTGAAAAAGGATAAATCCTCAAACAAAACAAATAATAACTAAAAAACAACAACTATGGGAATAATCATGCCTTATGGTGTCGCTGTTAGAGAAGCTCTTGCCTCTAATGACCTGGCTAAGATGGAAGCTGTTGCCAAGCAAGCAAAGCAAACAATACGAGATCATGGAGATCTGACTGTAGCTTTATTAGACTTATTGGACGCAATAGATTCTCTAAAGAACAAGAAATAAGCTGACTTGTACAGAAAAACAAGGGGGTATCTGAAAAACCTAAAGAGTAGGAATAATCCAAAAACAAAATAGTATGGCAACAGTACTTTACGGAGTAGGAATCAGAGAGGCGATTGCCTCGAATGATTTAGAAAAAATGGTTGCGGTAGCTGAACAAGCTAAGAAAACCATAAGAGAACAAAAAGATTTGCATGTAGCATTAGTAGAATTGCTTGATGCAATTGATGCCTTGAAAAAGAAAAGGTAATCTAAAAAAGACGGTTTATCAAGTTTTACTTTTTAAACCGTCTTTTAAATAATTGTCAAACCACAAACAAAACTAATACCGATTGTATATTCAATATAGTCCAATTGCATGGTACTATTTTCATATTACATCGGCATTATATCAGAAAGCATTGAACTAAAATATAAGTAAAATTGATATAAGATGGATACTAGTAAGACTTCAACAAGATACAGAGTAAGGGATGATTATGCAACGGCTACCCCAGTGCATGTCGTATGGGAAATTACGCTGGCTTGCAATTTGAAATGCTCACATTGCGGATCGAGAGCCGGAAAAGTAAGACCGGGTGAATTAACTACAGAACAATGTTTTGGAGTTATTGATAGTCTTAAACGTCTTGGTACCAGAGAAATTTCGATTATTGGGGGGGAAGCTTTTTTAAGAAAAGACTGGATTGAGATTATCGAAAGAATACATCAAAGTGGGATCGAATGCTCTATGCAGTCCGGTGCCTATAATTTAAACGAAGAAAGAATCATTGCTGCAAAAAAAGCGGGAATAAATAATATAGGTGTTTCTATCGATGGAATGCCGGATACTCATAATAAAATAAGAGGAAGAAGAGATTCTTTTGAACATGCTGTTAATTGTCTGGGATTACTTAAAAAGCACAATATAACTTCTAGCGTAAATACAGTAATTACAAAAAGAAGTAAAAATGAGATGAATGAGCTTTTGGATGTTTTGATTGAAAATAATGTAAAAAACTGGCAGATACAACTTGCCGTTGCTATGGGGAATGCCGTAGACAATGCGGATGAACTGATCGTTCAGCCTTATGAATTAATTGATTTTTACGATGAGCTTATTGTGATCTACAGAAAAGCCTTAGCTCATAATATCCTAATACAGGCGGGGAATAACATTGGTTATTTTGGACCGTATGAGCACATTTGGAGACAGGGCAATGAAAAATATTATACCGGATGTTCGGCAGGACATACCGGAATAGGGATTGAAGCAGATGGTAAAATTAAAGGCTGTCCTTCCTTACCAACAAGTGCCTATACAGGAGGAAATGTAAAAGATATGGCACTGGAGGATATTTGGAAATACAGTGAAGAGATGGTTTTTTCCAGATATAGAAATAAAGAAGAATTATGGGGTGGTTGTAAAGGCTGCTATTATGAATCTTCTTGTCTGGCGGGCTGTACCTGGACAAGTCATGTATTGTTCGGTAAGAGAGGGAATAATCCTTTTTGCCATCACCGTGCTTTAGAATTAAAAAAGAAAGGTCTTAAGGAACGAGTAAGAAAAATACAGGAAGCACCGGGCGACTCTTTCGATATGGGACTTTTTGAAATTATCGTCGAAGATGAAAATGGCGTAATTGTAGAAATACAATCACCTCATACTGAAACTCCTGTTCCTGTTGTTGATGTGACAGCAAGAGTTCCAAGAATACCTAAAGCCTTAAAGTTGTGTAACGGTTGCGATAATTATGTCTATGAAGAAGAAGAGGTTTGCAGTTTTTGTAACAGCAACGTGAAAGAGGTAAATGATGAATATGCCGCTAAAATGGAGAAAGCAAAACGCTCACTGGAAAAACTAGAATTCTTAATGATGAAATAGTATGGAGCAATTAAGAAGTATTCAATCAGAAATTGATCAGTATTTGCATCATATTGAAGAAGGTTTAAGTCTGTCGGAAATTACGATTAAATACGGACTCAACTCTTATCGATACGGATCTTCCAGTTTCTTAGAGGCTCTTTTTGACCCGCTTTCAATGACACCACAAACGGTATTTTATGATTTGGGTTCCGGTTATGGAAATATCATTTTATACGGTGCCGTAAAACATCCGGATGTTCAGTTTAAAGGAATCGAAATTCTTGAAGAGCGAAATAAAGTTTGTGTTGCTTTAATCGAAAAAGAAGGACTTGCGAATGCCAGGGCAATTTCGGGAGATATTTTAAAAGCAGATATCTCAGATGGAAATGTTTTTTATCTGTACAATCCTCTTTACGATTTTCAATATGCTGAATTATTAGAGAAACTCTATCACATCTCTCTCCGTAAAAACATTATTGTAATTGCCGAGTCCAGCTGCATCTTTTTCGATGAAGCCGATTGGTTAGAGCAATATCACTTTAAAGATATTGATGTGCTTCGGAAAATTAAATACTACCGCTCTAAATCTGTTCATTAAAAACCACCAACAAACAATAGAAATCAAAATCATTAATTAACCTAAAATCAAAACAGTTATGGCAAGTTTAAGTTCAATTATTCTTCCGGTTCTTGAAGGAATGGAAGAATCACATTTAAAAGATCAGTTATTAAAATTCCTTCCAAATCAGGAGGAAGCATTTTCAAAAATTGAGAAAAGTTTCAATCAGCTGACTTCTAAAGTTCAGGACAAAGAACGTTTACAGCGTTTCTTTCACAGCTGGAGTCAAACCAATAACAGCGCAATGACAGTATCGGGAATCAGCAATCGTATGACCATGCTGGTTCATAAAAATCAACCTATTGCAGATGAAAAAGCACTATTGCAATCCATCACCAGCTTAAACCGTATCGTCGATGAAGATCTGGCAGTGGTAGGCAGAATTTTGCATTCGCAGCTGTTTTATACTATGGCCACTACAATCTGTACAGATGATGACTGGCTTTCCCGACGTTACCTGAATCAAAGTGCCTGTGATTTTAAAGCATGGAAAGATCAAAACTCATTACGAAATAAAGACATCATGATTGCTTTACTGACAACTTTGATACATGAAATTTATACGCATGGAGAAGTAGAAGTGATCTTGCCAAAATTCCAGTCCTGGTTGATTAATGATTACGGTTACACAGAAGAAGAATGCGACAAGACATTAGCATGGATCAGTGTTCACTGTGGACCAACAGAGAAAAATCACTTCTTTTTTGCTGTTAGTTCAATTTTTCACTACGCCAAGGCAATGAATATCGATCTTGAATCGTATGATCTTGAAGCAATTGTCAACGACTATTTAGCAAAAAAATCGGCCGTGATGGTGGATCTTTTGGAAGTAGAAGAATTGAGTTTTTAAATCGGCGTATCTAATAATCTATTACAAAAAAATAAACTTCAATCTTATATGTCAAAAATTAAACTACAGCAAAACCAAGCTGATCAACAGGAAAAATGGAATCAGTTGTTTTTTGAATACTTTCAGAATATCAACATATTAGGCAGAGATGCTTTTGCTAATTCGTCTGTCGTCCTGTCTCCGGAGTATAACAAACCGATGGATCGCCTGTGTGCTGTTTTAAACAAAGCTTGTACAGCAATTGTTTTGAATTACTTTGAAGACAGTAGAATCCGGAACTATTATCAACTGGAGAATGACCTTGAAGCTTTATTAAAAAAGTGTAGTAACCAAAGCTATAATCAGGGTTTTTATCGCCCTGATTTTTTATATGATAGTAATGACCAGCCCAAAATCTGTGAAATAGGAGCACGTTATCCGTTAAATGGATGGATGATCAGTTATTATTTACACCTGATAAACAATCAGACCAATGAATATAAAGATCAAATAGCTGCAGGAGGTACAGATTTAAAAAATCTTATCGACGATCTGTCTCATCAGTTTGCTCCCCATAAAAAAGTAGCTCTTATTCATGATGATGAAAAAGGCAGCGATATTTTTAATGCACAAAGAGAGTTGGCAAAATTAAATATTGAATTAATTTCTGCAAAACCTCAGGAGCTCGTGATTGTAAAGGATTCAATAGAAGCCAACGGAGTACCGGTTTCACAATTTATACTCGAAATGGATCGGGAAGAATTAAAAAAAATTAACCCCGATGTATTGGACAAGTTAATTGAAGAGAATTGCTATTTCAATGACATTCGAACTTTAATCCTTATTCATGATAAAAGAGTTTTGGCTGTCATGTATGATGCCGCGATTATGCTGGACTACCTGAGTAAGGAAGAGTACCATTTTTTGAAAGAGTACCTTATTCCAAGCTTCGTTATTACCGATCCTGTTGAATGCGATGAATTTACAAATACAAAGCAAAATCTGATTTTAAAACTAAACAGCGGTGGAAGGGGAATCGGAGCCTATGTGAAAAGTGATTGCACTGATGAAAACTGGAATACTATAGTGAGAGAAAACTGGAAGAGCTATCTCATTCAGCATTTTGTAGATCAGAAAGAGTTTGACGATGCTGAAAACAATCGTCAGATTTATTTAGTGGGAATGCTGTTGTGTAAAGACGATAAAAGTTATGGATCCGGTATGTTTCGGGGATCAGATGAATCTGTTGTGAATGTGCATCAGGGAAGAGCTTTGATTTATCCAATAGCACAGTAGTCAAAATATGAAACATACCGTTGTGATACCTCTTTATAATAAGGAAGCTTACATCTATGATACTATTCGTTCTCTGGCTTTTCAGGAAAAAAAGTGTCAGAGCTTATTATTGTCGATGATTGCAGTTCAGATCTGAGTTTGGTATATCTAAAAGACGCACTCTCTTTTTTTGCTCCTCAATTTTTGCAGACGGATGTTCAGATCATCGAGCTGGAAGAGAATAAAGGTCCGAGTAACGCCAGAAATATCGGAATTGAATTGGCAACCGGAGATTTGATCAGTTTTCTGGATGCAGACGATTGTTATTTACCAACTTGTTTACAGGATAGTAGTTCTATGATGGAGAAGGAGAATCTCGATGTGCTGATACTTGGCATTCTGCTCCTCCCGTCAAACTATTATTTACCGAAAATTAAATCATTTGAAAAAGAAATGATTCCCTTTTCAGAGGAACTATTTTTAATTCCGGATCCATTACACACTATTAGTTCTCCCGATTTTATTATGGGTTTTGGCAGTAATGTTGTGATCCGAAAAAAACATCTTGAAGATATTTTTTATGAAACGGATGTTTCAATAAGCGAAGGCATTGACTTATGGTATCGGGTACTAAAAACATTACCTCAACCTTCCAGAGTTGGATTACTGAATAAAGCCTGCATTGAAGTACGGGAAGTAGAAGGAAGTTTGTCCAGAATCAGCCCCACAGATTGGAAAGCAATTGAAATCCCGATCATCATAAAGCGGTATAGAAAAAGCTCCAATCGATACGATCAGCAGTTAATGGGAATGTATTCGCAGCGATGGCTGGAACACGCCATGGAGCGATTGCCGTCCTGGCAGCAAAAAGGCTTGTTTATTTTCAATCATTTCAAATTATTGGTCAAGAACAGTTATTATTTAAAAAGAAGAAACTCCTAAAACAACTCCTTATGTATCCCGTTTGTATCCCTCCAAAAATAGACCATTCTGAATTACAGGATTACTTTGAATTGGCCAAACAAAATCCGTTGTATATTGAATTTTACAAAGGAAATGATTTTGCTGCCGGAGCACCTGTACTGAGTAAAAAAGAGTTAATGCCAATTTTAGAGACAAAGTTTAAACTTGAGGAAGAAAAAACAGGAGTGTATCTCGTACGCTCAGGCGGGAGCACTCAAAAGCCGCTGGTTTTTCCGGTTGATATTCAGGAGAATCATAATCAGCGTCTTGCATTGGCAGGCGAACTTACCCGAAATAATTTTTTTACTTCCAAAACAATTGCCCTGAACATTTTTGGTTATTCCGATATGTATCGCACGGCAGCTATTATGGATGATATTCTTGAAAAATGTCAGGCAACAACTTTGGCATTAAGTGCCCATGCCAGTTATGCCGATATGGAACAGGCAGCCCGTCATTTCAAACCTGATTTTATATTCGGAACTCCTTCAAAACTAATCTGCTTTGCTCATTTTTTACAAAAGAACAACAGACAAATAGAAATCGGGAAGTTGTTTTATGCGGGAGAGTTTTTACGACCTAATACACAAAAATTTTTACAGCAGGTACTGGGTTTTCAGGAAGTGTATTCCATGTATGGTTCCGCCGAAACTGGAATTTGGGCCTGGTCACATTGTACTAAAACGCCATCCTTGTTTTCCGTTATTAAAGGTATTATTGTCGAAATTATAAATCCCGATGAGGAAGGATACGGTACAATAGCGGTTACTAATACATTCCGTAAAAGATTTCCGGTTTTTCGATATGCCATCGGAGATATAGGCCGATGGGTGGAACTGGATGGAAAATCTTTTTTGGAATTAAAATCCAGAGAGGCAAAATCTTTTATAGTTTGTGAACAGCATTACGACTTAGATAAATTTCTGTCGCTTACAAATGAGGCAACCGCTTTTCAGATTCAATTGTCAACAAATAAAAATTTTAAGGATGTTGTAAAGATGCTAATCGTGCAAAATGTTTCTGAAGATAAAAGAGAGGCTTTTGTTGAGGAAAAAGATGCGGCATTGAAAAAACTGTTGAACTATGAAGACGGTTTTATGGATGTTGAGGTTTTGCTGGTTACGGCCGCAGATCTGTACATAGATCCCAATACGACTAAGACACCTGTGCTACTGGATCGTAGATAATGCTTTTGTGCAAGTTTGTAATTTTTATTCCCTCTTTAAAAGAATTCTGTTCCATTGATTATTCGCTTTATGGATAAAAAAACCAGTCTCATGACATTTTTTTATCTAGGGTTTCTTATGCATTGTAATTTTAATCGGGAAAATTAAAAATACTGGTTTCGTAAAGTTATTCTAAAGGAAATCAGAATGATAAGGTTATCCATTGAGAATCAAAATAATACCAAACAATCCGAATTAGTAACCCCAAAAGCAAACTACCATGAAAGATTTAACCTCTTCCTCGAAAAATTGCGTGGATCCGATACCAGATTCAAGATATCCGGTTTTGGAGACTTTTACAGGGCCTCAGCCCAGACTTCCACAATTTTGGAAATGTACTTGTGTACTTCACCCTTTTAGCCCCCTGCAGAGTAATAGTACTACTGCTGACAAAGAGAGCCCTTTTTTTGAAATTTGTACCGCGACGGTTTATTATGCCGAAGGACTTGGATTAAACGCTTTGCTGGTAGGTGCTTCCGGCAGAAGATGGTGGTACAAAGTAACGCCAACTCAAACAGAAGTGTCGACCGACGGAATACGCTATACACCGATCAATGTAGGTTGGCGAATTCCAACTACAAACTGGTTTGGAAATGAAAGTAGTAGAGCAAAATGTTCCGGAACCAGTTATCTGAACTGGATGAAAGCACAAAAAGTAGATTGGTGGAAAATTCCGGTAGGTAACAGCAGTCCTGCACCTGCTACCTGGATGTGGTTTGATCATAAAACTAATTTTCCGGTGCGTCTTATGTTTGGACAAGGACCTGTTGCACGCCCAGGTTTAGGAGATGTTAATCAGTTGGCCTTATTTCAAATGTTCTCGTTTACTTATTTCTCTACTTTTGAGAAATTATCAAGCAATCCTTTAAACACACCTTTAGTACTTCCGGTTGTAGAAGGTTTTTCATTTGGAAACCCTGATAACTATGAGCTGTTTACATGGAATACTAATTTTGGGATGACTGTTTTCATGACACCAGTCAATGAAGCATTCAATCCTCTTCCTACAAGGGTTTTATACAATTGGAGAGACAATTCGCAATACCGCGTTTCATCAGACAGGAGTCAGAGTACCCTGATGAAATATACCTACAATCCCACAAATCCATTTACTGCGCAACAAGCGCTTCTTACCGGACCAACTCCTACCGGAATGACTCCGCCGCCTAATAGTGGTGCAGGATTTTTAATTAATTATGTAGGAGACAGAATAACAAATGCGATTGGTTTTGGAAATTTTCCATTCCCGCAACAACCGCCAAACTGGGTTCAGATTCCGGCGGTACAAGGAAAAATTCATGCCACTATTGTGAGGAATCCTGCGCTTTGTCCGGGTAATATAGCCACGGTTGTTGGTGTATTTTTTCCGCCTTCAGGAAATAATTATCCAGATTCTACTTATTTATGGACCTGGTATAGCCCTTTCGATCGAACCGGAAGACGCAGCCGACCAATAACCTTTATGCAATCGCAGTCAGGTGTAGGTTTAGGAACGAGTCTTGCTTTGGCAGATTATTTTGATTATGAAGAATTTACAACGCCAATTCCGGCTTGCAATTTCGCGGTTCCACCAGTTGATTTTACCGTTCAGGCGAAACCGAATCCAAGTACTCCTGATAATCCTAATCCTTCTTATCCATGGTTGGATACAGGTGTTCGATTGAATCCTAGTAGAGTTGCTACCATAAAATATAAAGATGGGCTATGGACGGCGAATCCAAATATCAATAACGGTCATTTGTACAATTCTGCCGGAAACCCAACTTTTATTAGTGCTAAACCCGGTTACGCACTTCCAGGGGCAAACGAGGGAGCATTGGTAGGTAAAATAGGAGATACTGTTTTCTTAATCGGATTGGGAGCAAACACACCACCGGGATTAGTTGGAAAATTAGAATTATGCATCAATGACGATTTAAAAGGCATTTACGGAGCAGGTCTGACAGATAATATAGGACAGGTAAACGTGCAGATAAGTGTTAGTTCTCCAAGAAAGGAAAAACTTGAACCCGTAATAGAAAGCGGGACAGAACCTACTCTGGAAAACGAGCCGGTATCTGAATAAGGAGAAACTTGATCCAATGATAAAAAGTGGAGCAGAACCCACTATAAAAAACGAGGCGGTATCTGAAAAGCCCCATGAGTAAGAAAAATTTAAATTAAAAGATTATGGCAGATTTATTAGCAGGTGCCTATTTAGCAAAAGGCACAATCGGGAATGTAGGAACACCAGGTGCTCCAATTGCATCATTTAGTTTAGTTGTTGTACCATCACAACATTCTGTTTCGGGTACAGTAGTCATTACACAGGCCATCCCTGGTCCTGATAGTCATATCGTTGTTCATGTTAAAGGAAGAATATACGCAACCGGATTCGGTAAAATTACTCAGGTAGTTAGCCTAAGCGGACAATATGTTCAATCTGTTCCTCCTCCTGCAATTGGTTCTTTCTTGGCTAATTTTGAGGCACACTTGGCAATCGATAGTTCATGGAACGGAACAGGAGGATTCTCTTATTGGAATCACCACATAGAGAATGTGCCGGTAAAGTCTGCAAAGACCCCGAAAAAAGAACTGGCATAGAAACTAAATTCTCCCCAAACAATTCAATACAGGAATACTGAATTAAGAAAAAAAACGTATTTCATTAAAATCTAAAGACCGCCTGCTTCGGGCGGTTTTTTTTTAAAGAGGTTCTGATAATTAAAAACTTCAGACGATTCAAAAAAGCAAACAAAAGAAACACCCATTAACTACACCAAATCATGAAAAAAATAAATATAAAAACAACAGCTACCGTTATCGCGGTTTTTGCCATCTTAATCCTTGGGTGCAAAAAAAATGATATACTGGCAAAGGTTGATTCCGATTACGAATACCTGCCACAAGATGTACAGGATTCATGCAGTGTTTCAGAAGATGAATTCAAGACCTGGTTTAAAACAAAAAAAATTACTGAAAATGGACTTGTTGAACCTGCAAACAGTGTTGATTTTCCACATAGAAATAATTGCGATTTTTATAAATGGTCTGAACAAATGTTTTTATGGATTACCTCTCCAGTTTCCGACGGTGACTATAAAAGTGGTGGCACTGTAATAGAATCTCCGGTTTTCTATAATGTTTCTGCAGAAGATCCGGTTACCAAAAAACGTGTTTTAACACCACATAAACCAAATACTTTATTGAGTGCTGTGAGTAATATTAGCCAAACTGGACCAAACAGACTTCCAATTATAATTGATAAAAAAGGAAGAGCATTTGAAGTAGAACCTCAAAGTAAAAATGAAGCTGTTAAAGATGCGTCAAATAAATCTGTGATAGTAGGTGGGGTTATTGCTAATGCCAATGGGGTGCATTCTTTTATAGATACCAAAGGAAAAGCTATTTCTAAGCCTAAAGCGATAATAGATACTAAAGGTCATCGTGAAAACATTGTGCAGGAGTTTATAACAAAAGATAATAAAACTTTGTTCCTGGATGCAAAGGGAGATGTAATTGATACAGAACAAGGACAGGCTGGTTCTAACGGAGCGTTAGTTGCGGTAAATAAATCACTGGTGTATTACATCACAATGGTAAACGATGTTTATGCTTATTTCCTCACGGGTGTACAAAACAAGAAATTAAATGGTAATCAGTTCCCTACTACAGCCAGTGCTAGAGATAGTATTCTTGCCTATGCAAAGAGCAGCGGTTTTGCCGCTCCACCGGATCCGGACGCTTTGGCAATAGAATTAAAAACATCATGGGTGGACGTAAAGGATTTACCAAATCCGGAGAGTTATGTTACAATCAAAGCTAAGATTCCTGTATACGATAAATCAGACCCTAAGTTGTGGAAGCTAACAAATAAAACAACAACAGCAACACTGGCGTTGGTTGGAATGCACATTGTAGGAAGTGTTGCAGGACATCCCGAAATGATCTGGGCAACTTTTGAACACCAAAAAAATGCACCAAACGAAGCGTATTCTTATAGAGATGTTAATGGTAAAATCAAGCAAGTAAAAGCTGATGGAGGAAAAGACTGGCTCTTTAATGTTAATGCCGACGATACCACAAAAAATACCCAGAAGATGACCGTTGAAAACAATACAATTAAAATTACTGACCCTGCGATAGACAAGCCTAATATAAAAAGAGTTATGGCCTGGGGAGTAGCTTCTGATACTGTTCCAAATCAAGAGAATAGAACTCCTGCAGATTCGAATAGTGAAGTTATTGCTATTAACAACAGTATACGTAAAATGTTGGTTGGTAATGATATTAGAAAGAATTATTTACTAATAGGTGCGACCTGGACTTTTGGTGGTGCGGGGCCTAATGGTAATTCATATCCTTACGGTGGAAATAACGGAGATGCAATTGGAACAGGGCGATTAGCAAATAGTACTATGGAGACCTTTTTTCAGTCCCCAAGCTCCAATTCTGTTCCGGATGGAAATTACAAATCAGTTACGTCCTGCTTTTTTTGTCACAGTGGCGGAAATAGTGTAAAACCAGATAGTCTGAGTCATGTGTTTACTCATATAATACCATTATCTACAAAGACGAGAGATTTACTTAAAAGAAAAATAAATTAATTCAACAAAAGCCGGGACTAAACTTTAGTTACCGGCTTTTAATTTTGTAAAAGGAATGATGAAGATAAGTAAATTTATCTTTGATACTTGTAGTCAGATCGAATCAAAAAAACCGAAGCATTTCTACTCCGGTTTTTAATATATCTAATAATTTTAAAGTAACCCAGCTGTTTTCAATAAACTTCCGGTTTGGGTTTCTGACCACCGAACAGTTCGCAAAAAAAATATAAGTTTTAGAGACTTTTACAATTACAGCATTAAGAAAAATCTTATGACTGATTTATTTGTTTTCGTGCCATCATATAGGGATCTCGTGACATTTTCCGATATTAAATTGAATGGCTCGTTTAGTTTTGAACAGATAAAGATATAAAAGCCATAGATTTAGTATGCTGACCCCAAACAGTATGAAACATCCCTTTTTGAAAATTAGTTCGACATTATTTTTTTAGTTGGTTTTTAAGTGTTTTTCTGTTTTACAGTTCTTTTTCTCGGCTTGTCTTTATTTAAATATGATAAAGTATTATTTAAAGCGTACAAACTATGAAAGAACTTGAGATTGAAAAAAACATTAATTTATCGGATGAAATTTTTTTAAGGCAGATTGATGCTATCATGCAAGAAAAAAAACGGACCCATCTTTTGGTGTCTCTCAATTAGCCGATCAGTTAAAGATCAGTAAAGCACAGCTTAACCGTAAAGTGCAAAATCAAATGAGTTTCCCGCCAGGGAAACTCATTTTGCATTATAGGATGCAGCTGGCCAAAGATATTTTAGAAACTAATAAATATTCTATTGAAGAAACAGCTCTTTATTGCGGTTTTAGCGGAGTGACTTCTTTCAGCCGTAAATTCAAACAAGAGTTTGGAATTTCCCCCTCAGCATATCGTAATGATAGTCTGATTACAGGATTTAAACCGGAAGATTGGAAGATTCCTTTAAGCAATGCGTGTTTCAACAAACTGATTCAGTTAAAAGAAGAATACAAATGGCTGGCGAAATTGCTGATCATCGTTATCGATAATCTTGATAACGAGGCATTCTGTATAGAGATGCTGTCAGCGAAACTTTTTATGAGTCAGTCAAATCTTAACCGTAAGGTGAAATCATTATTTGGATTTCCGGCTATACATCTGTTACGTGATATACGTCTTCAATTTGCTGCTGAGGTATTAGTGGTACAAAAGAAATCAGTTACTGAGGCAGCCTCTCTTGCCGGCTTTTTTGATGTCGCCCATTTTTCCCGCGTTTTCAAACAGAATTTTAATTATCCCCCAAGTAAGTACAATACAGATAACAGTTTATTTCCATTTGTAAATTTATTAAGAAAAGTGCTATGATTCAAATTGACAAAAAGTAGCTTATTCTGTACAAATAAAAGCAGGAATAAACAGATAATTTTGGCTTATTAGAATTAAGGATTGTACAACCCGAATCTAAAAAACTCATTGAGGGATACTGCAGATCACGAAAATGAGGAAATTATTAGTAAGGTAAAAATCTAATTCGTCTCAACAATGTAAATGAGATTTTTATCTCAAAGAAAAGAGAAAAATACAGTTTGATTGATACGGATTTTGTGTTTACGTTATGGATAAAAGTATATCATTTATAGGAGTAAAATCCACAATTTTTCTGAGGCAGGCAATGAAAAAGAAATGCCTCATCAAGTAATGTTTAATTTAAAAAAGGAAAATCATGGCAGATGTATTAATTAAAAACGAAGCAGGAACCGGGCCTTTAGCAACTGGAAGAACAAATGACCCAATAAATGCTGATCACTTACATGTAACTGATATCGACCCTGTAGTCCGAATTGTATTAGGAAATGAGTACGTAGTAGGTTTGGACAATGGTACTAATATGGTAGGTCGTATGTGTACAGCATTAGCAGGAACTAATGCAACATTTACAAAATAAGTAAAGGTTCCGTTTGCGGGTCATTAGGTTTGTTTCTAAAAATAGGGTATCACTTTTACGAACCATGAAATTTTACTATTAGAGTTTCAAAAAGTGCAAACTATTTTACAGAAGCATTAATAAGGAGTGGAGCAGATTCCACTTTAAAAAACGAACTGTTTGCATTCAGAAAATAATGTAAGGCGTTACCCGAAAAGCCTCATGAGTAGGGCCAAACAAACAAATTTATTATGGCAACTTTTAACACGACAGTTAGTATTAGTCCTGAAGACGTAAAAATTTTAAAAGCAGAAGGATATTCTTTATACGGATTCAAATCTGTAGCAGCGTCAGGGGATGGTTCTCCAACCGTATGGTTTCATTTACCGGCTGAAAAATTATTGACTTCAACCAAAATTACCTGGCAAGAACAGTTTCAGGCCTACAATTCAACAAGTACGGTGGCACCTCAGGTTGTAATTGAAGCGAGTAATACCATCGATACAGATTTGGGTGAAAAGATAACAATTGAAAAAGGGTCCGGTAATATCGAAGCAACTTCAGACGGTTATCCGGGAACAGTATCTTTTTTGAACGAAGATACACAGCGTTTTACAGTGGGGATTAATCAGTTAGTAAACGGGAAATCAAACATTTTGTGTGCCTTTCCAATTTTAGGAGCAGGGTCTGCAAGAGTGATCACACCTATTACTAAAATTGCTCTTATTTTTTCTACAGAGAAGATAGAAACAGCAACCGTAATTACAAAAGCAATGTCTGCCGGAGCTTTTATTGACCTTACTGGTACAGAGTCACGTGTGGTTAATTATAACATAGATGAAGGTTGGAGTGCAAAAGGAGGTAATTGGCTGAAAAACTTTAATGCTTTTACGGATTTGAAAAAGCTGTTAATTGAAAATACCAGCGCCCGAGAAAAAGCGTTAAGCGAAAGAAGTAAGTAACAATATAGGGTAGTGTTGTTTGAATTACTCTTCATCTGTATTTGGATGAGGAGTAATTCTTTTGTTTAAACTTAAAGAAAATAGAATGGCCAATAGACTAATAATTAACTTCTCTCAGGAAACCGTTGAGGTATTAAATAAAGGAAACTATAGTTTATGCTGTTTTCTGGCCTCAAGATCCAGAAATGTTTCACAGTTCAGGCCTTTGTGTTGGAGTGTGACTAAAAATTTTCTGAGATCGGTCCTTATAGAATGGGAATACAATCTGAGTGGTTATATATCGACAAGTGAGATTACAGAAAATCAAACGATATATATTCCGCAGCCACAATCTGAGAGCCCCGCATCTAGTTCAACTTCAAGAAGAAGTATAGGAGGAACAAATTACAAAATAGAGTTAAAACAACGATTGCTGATTCAGGATTTTGGAGGACTTTCAGTAGATCCCCATAATGATAATCCAACCGTATTAATTCAGAATGAATCCGGTACAGAGTATGCCACTGGAATTTGTGTTCACAATACTAACGATAATCGGTACTATGGCAGCTGTACTTTTAGAATTTTCGGAAGGCAAAATATTGAGGTTACTCCCGACAATAAAGCCTTCTTAATGTTTAGTGACAACAATCCTCAAAACAATACGGTAATGCTTATTTCGGAAAGCCCGGGAATATTGGTTGATTTTGATTTGATGAATGATTCCAGAACAGTCACATTTGATGTAGATCAGGGCTGGAGTTCAAATGACGAAGCATGGGGAACAAAATATCCTGCGGGCACAAACTTGCAAACTTTGTTAGTTTCTTAAAGCAGTAAAAAATTCATTTGAAGGTATCGTTTCAAACTTTGACTATTACGACAAGTTTAGAAAAATATACCCCACATTCTATAATGTTTCGATAAAGCAGTCTTAATTTTTTGTAGAAGAAAATCTCCCTGCCAAATATTAACTATTCCGGTGTAATCTGCTGATTATTACATGTAACGAGCCAGTTGTTACACTGTGAAAGTTAATTCTATAACATAGCTTTATTTTTGAAAAAAAAGTTATGAAACAACGCTACTTATTATTTTTATTTTCAGTTTTATTCCCAATCTTCTTAGTTTCTCAACCGAGTCATACTAAAAAAGTAGTTGGCTATTATGCACAATGGGCTATTTATGGTAGAGATTTTAATGTCCCTAAGATAGATGGAAGTAAATTGACACATTTAAATTATTCTTTTTACGGTACAAGTTATGATCCTGCCCATCCGGAGAATACAAAATTACAATGTTTGGATACCTATGCTGATTTTGAGCATATGGAAGGAGGAATTCCGTGGGATGCTCCCGTAAAAGGGAATTTTTATGATTTAATGAAGCTGAAGCAAAAGTACCCTCATTTAAAAGTACTAATATCTGTTGGTGGCTGGACAAAAGGTCAGGATCTTTCTCCAATAGCGGCCAGTCCTGTGGCAAGAGCCGCTTTGGCTGCCGATATGGTAAAATTCATCACTACTTATCCGTTTATTGACGGATTTGATATCGACTGGGAATATCCCCTCTCAGGTGGTACAGATGGTACTGAGATTCTTAATGGTGCCCCGGTTCCTCCTCAAAAATACAATCCTGACGACAACAAAAATTTAGTGTATTTATTAAAGGCAATGCGTCAGGCGATGCCCAATAAATTAATTACAATTGCGGCTGGGAACAATGTTCGCAATGTATCTAAACAATATCTTGGACCAAATAACAGAGCTCAATACGGAATGACAGAAGATATTTCGACCTATTGCGATTATATCACTTATTTTGGTTATGATTTTGGAGGAAACTGGTATGATAAAACCTGCTACAATGCTCCATTGTATGCAAGTGGAAACACCAACGATCCGCTTTATGGTGCAACGCAGTCAGAATCATTAGACGAATTAACGAGTCAATATTTGAATGTAGTTGGTTTTCCTGCCAATAAATTAATCATGGGATTACCTTTTTATGGAAAAAAGTTTGATCATGTTGCTAATGACGGAACCAATCCTAATTTGCCCGGATTATTCGTTGCCGCACCAAGAGATGTAGTTTCCGCTTGTAAAAATGCACAGCCTCCCCTCGGAACCTGGGATACAGGTGCTCCATGTGAAAATTCAGGAAGTATTGAAATTTGCGATTTGGTAGGGAATGCGGCAACCAATCCGCATCCTTATCTTGATCCTAATACCATGATGGTTACGCCTACTGCAGCAGCTGCAGGCTGGGTGAGATATTTTGATAACACCACCAAAGTTCCCTATTTATACAACTCGAAACTAAAACAGTTTATCTCTTACGAAGATAAGCAGTCGATCGATCTTAAAGCCAAATATATAGCGTCTAAAAACCTTGCAGGAGGTATGGTTTGGGAATTGTCCCAGGATACCAGAGGAGCTGTCCCTAATGCACTATTGAGTCAGATAAATGATTCGTTTAATGTTGCTGTTGAGGGAACTTTAGTCTTTAGTGGTGCTGTAAAAATGGGTGCAAATTTGGTTTCGGATGCCACAGTTCAGTTAAAAGATGAGAATGACGCCGTTATTCAAACTGTTAAATCTTCAGATGGAAATTTTACTTTTAACAAAATAGTTTCGGGAGGCAATTATTCGGTTACCGCTTTAAAAGTTTCCTATACTTTTACGCCGGTAAAATTAACAAAGGTTAATGCAAACCAAACAGGTATCGTGATACAAGGTACACAACCTCTTTATGCCATTACGGGAACCGTGCTAAATGGTATTACGGCACTTTCCGGAGTAACCGTTACGGTAGCCTCGGCAACAGCTAATGCTACTGCGGTTTCAGATTCAAAAGGAGCTTATAGCATAAGCGGTTTAACAGCAGGAGCAGACTATACCATTACTGCTGCCAAAACAGGAATGACATTCTCACCAGTTTCTACTTTATACAGTGCGTTAAGTGAAAACAAAGTTTTAGATTTTAATCAAAATGCCACTCCAACTAATAAAATAAGCGGAATGGTTAAAAATGGTGCCGTGCCAATCGCTGGTGCAAAAATTGAACTAAATCTTCCATGGACAGATAGTACACATCCTTATGCTACTTTTGTTGCTACAACAGATACCTATGGGAAATATAGCTTTGACAATGCAATATTTTCGGGTTATACAACCATTTCAAGTTTAAAAATGAATGCCTGGGATAACAACTCTGTTGTTTATTATCCTACAGATTTGGCCAATTTACCAATTCCGGTTTTATCAAAAGAATATAATTTTAACTCAAGCGGTGTTACTCCGGAAGTGACAATCACGAGCCCGTCTGCGGCAAACCTTGCGATAGTTCCGGGAACAGCTATCCAGCTTAAAGCAAATGCCAGCATGACTTTTGAGGATGGAAAGACTACAGTATCATCCGTTGTATTTAATGTGAATGGGTTAAATATTACAGGGACTCCTACAACAGGTACAGAGTATGCGGCAACATGGACACCGGCAACAGCAGATTTTAATAAAAACTATACGCTAAAAGCTACGGCTACAGCCTCTAATAATGCTACAGCCGAAAATAGTTTTCCATTTTATTTGCAATGTTCAGGTACAGCATGTCCAAATGTATTACCCGAAATTGTGTGGACTGCCCCAGCGTCAACCACAATTAATCAGGCATCAGGTTTTCAACCCGTTTCAATAAGTGTTAATGTTACAGATAGAGATGGCACAATTTCAAGTGTTGCAGTAAATGTAAACGGAACTTATTTTCCTATGATAAAAGGTTCTGGAGACACTTACAGCTATACTTTTACTCCTAATAGCTATAAAGAATATCCAATAATTGTAAAAGCAATTGATAATAAAGGCGGTGAGAATTTATTGAATCAATCGATTACTATTGTTAACTCAAAGTTCAATCCGTTGCCGACTAAAGTTATTGTTGGCTATGCACATGGATGGGAAAGTGGGAGTGCACCATTTTTGTATTTTAAAGAAATTGCAGACAAGAAATACAATGTTGTTGTTTATTCATTTATAGAAACGGTGAATAGAGATGGTTATACTCCAGTGTTAGTAGTAAATGAACCTCGATTTTTTACAAATGGAGTCTTTGATCCGCAATTGTTAAAAAATGATATCAAGACCTTAAGAGATAAAGGTATTCCGGTAATTGTGTCAATTGGTGGACAGAATGGACATGTTGTACTGAGTACCACTGACCAGAAAAATATTTTTGTAAATGGAGTAAAAGCGATTGTTGATCAATATAATTTTGATGGTGTTGATATTGATTTTGAAGGCAGCTCTATGAATTTTGGAGCGGGAGCACTAAAAGATTTTTCTTATTCGGCGATTTCGGCCTACCCAAAACTTAAGAATGTAATTGATGCTTTCAAGGAATTAAAGGCCTATTATGGAACAGGTTTTATTTTAACTGCTGCTCCGGAAACCTATTATGTACAAGTTGGATATTCGGTGTATGGAGATGGAGCCGGATCTTTTTTGCCAGTAATTCATAATTTGCGTAATGAGCTGGATCTTTTGATGGTGCAATTGTATAACACCGGATCTGTAAATGCTTTAGATAACATAGCATATTCTCAAGCCACTCCGGATTTTTTAGTAGCCATGTCAGATATGTTGATGAAAGGATTTAATGTGGCTTCTACCGGATTTTATTTTGCACCATTGCCGGCTTCTAAAATAGTGATTGCAATTCCGGCTTGTCCGGGAGCGGCACCGGCAGGAGGGTATCTAACACCTGACAAAGGGATTAATGCTTTTAATTACTTACGATTTGGCACTACATATTCCGGAAGAACTTACACCATGAAATCTTCTTTACAGCCAGGAATAAGAGGTGTCATGACCTGGTCTATCAATTGGGATGCTAGTTGTGGCAGTGGGTATGAGTTTTCTAATAAGTATCACGACTACTTTAGTAAATCACTTTCAGTGGATCAATTTGATAAAACAGCTGGTAAAAATATAATCGCCCATTTTAAAAATAATGTATTAGCAATAGCGGTACATAATGAAGCAATAGACATTGACCATGTTGAGGTTTATAATATTCTTGGCCAAGCTGTATTAAGCTATAAAAACAGTCAAAACCATAGAAATTTATTGTTAGAAGATGGAAGTTTCCTGACGAAGCAGCTATTTATTGTAGTCATAACCGATAATCTGGGACGAAGAAAATCATATAAGCTGGTTAATTTCTAAGACTAAATAATATCCAATTTCCTGAAAAATGAAGTTGACTAATAAAGTTAAATTCGTTAGGTCATCTAATTCTTTATGCCGATCGAAAATGAACTGTTTGGAGATCCTAATAAATACAAATAAATAATGATGAAATTTTATAAAATACCACTTCTTTTATTGTTTTTTTTGTTTAACCTAAATAACGCATATTCTCAAGTAAGTTATGAGTTTTGTATGACCGCTAAATATGGAAATACGATTGTTTTGGATTTTAAAGTTCATAATAATACGAATGCTTCCATACCGAATTATAGTTTTGTTTTTAATTGGAAAGGAGTCTCTAATGTTATCATGTGGTCCGGAATGGATGTCATTCAAAACGGAGATAACGGTATAGTTGAGCTTAAAAAAACGACTTGGGGAAATGTTCTGCCGGTAGGAACTACAACTTATAGTGTCACGATGGATTATGTGCCGGGAATGTTTCCGCCGGGCCAGGGTACATTAAATGGTACTCCCATAAAAGGAATTACTTGTTATACTCCTCCGGCTACCGAGAATTTTAAGTGTGAAAAAAGCTTTAGCAGTATCTGCGCCATAAAACCTGCGGGACCTAATGGTAATGAAATAAAAATCGGTGAAGGTTCTGTCTGGGCATGGGGTGAACGTGTAGATGTTTATATTCCCGAAAACAGAAAAGGCTGGGCTATTGGTATGGCTGTTTCTCACAGTTTGTTTACCAACCTGATGGGATTTGAGGCCATGAGTATCAATGAGTATTTTGCAACAACAATTCAGGAAATAAACGCAGGCTGCGAAGGGAGTAAACTTATTGCTCCAAGTTGGGTCACAAAAAAATACCCTTATCAGGATTTAATTAACGGTGGAATTAATTGTTATGATACTACAGGGAGTGTCGCAGCAGGATACTTTCAGCAAGAGATGGGAGGAAGCTGGATGGAGATGTTTATGAACTATCCTTGTTTTATACCTCAGGTTCCTAAGAATAATTTTATAAGCGATCCGGCCATAGGAGCAAGTTTTGAGTTTCAATCGATTATAAAAACGTATCATGATTACAGAAATATTGCTTTTTGGCAATATGTTAAATGCTGGAATCCCGTAGGATTCATAAAAGACTCAAAAGATCCTTATGCAGCGGTTAAAATTTTAGCTCTGGTTTATAATCAGGGAATGAACAGTGGTGCTTTTGAACCTGTTTTTGTTAAAAATCGTGCGAACGCTGTCGCTGCAACAAATTTGATGGATTACATCTCTCCGGCTTCACCTTCCGGTCTGGACCGACTTTATGCAGAACAAATTAATAGACTGACAAAAGTATTAGACAATAGGGTAGCAGATATAAGTTGGACAGATGCTGCTATTTGGGGCGTAACCGATAAATCGGCTCATACATTTAGAGGATTTTATGACTCACAAATTGAATGGAGTGACGTAGACGAGTATATAAAAAAAAGATAATAATATACCCAGATTACCACATTAAATTTTGGTAATTGGATTTTGATACAATATAACAATATTCAGGGTCATGTACGCAAGTATAATTAGTTAAGATAATACTATACTCTATGTACCAAGGAAAAATATTTTGAATTAGGAAGGTAACTCTGCAGATTGTAAAATACTCTTTATTAATTTTTGTGAAGTAATTATATGACTATAGAATTCTGCTATTGATAAAGATACTTCGCCATAATCAACATCTTCATTAAATAGCAATCCATATTTCACATTTTCTTCTTTAAGATGATATTCGATTGTGATCTTAAATTTTTTTCCTTGATATTGAAATACTATGAAAAATTTATAGGGTATTGATTGATAGTTTTTCCTATTTGGTAGAATTACAGCCTTTACCTCATTAATAATAAATAATGATTTCCCATAATTCATTTTTATAAATTTGGAAATATCTTTTGAAATATAATCCGTTATATCCTCTTGATTTATTGTCATGTATTTAAAGTAAATTTTGAAATTACTAAAAATCTTATGAAAATACCACTCAACTTCTCTAATTTTTTTTAAAATATATTTCATGACGATTAAAAATTTCAAAACCACCTGTTCGTAGCAGGTGGTTTTATTTTATAAATTAAACAATATCATCGATTTACTCTGAATGCTTTCCAAAGTTTCAATTCAGATTGATTTCATTTTCTAATGTTGTTGAATTAGCCAGAATTTTTAAATCTAAAATTATGGCTTCCATTAAATATGACTTCACTTCTTGCTACGATGCATACGATTTCTCACATGTTGACTATGAAGAAATCTACCCAGATTTAGAACCAACTGCATTACAAGAAACCTGCGAAGATTTTTTAAACAAAATTCTAGTTCAATGTGGAATAGTACTTCCTAAACCAATCTTTGTTAGGTTTCCTGACCCAGTAAAATTGTTAACAACTCGTCTAAAAAAGATAAGAAAAACCTTACCTATAACACCAAAAAGTATTATTTTTAATAAAACAAAGATGAGTAAACATCCTGATATTGAACTTGATACTGCACAGGTTTTTAAATCTGTATTTGACATGATGAGTACTTTGAACTCAGAAAAAGCATGTCGCGAACACCTAGAAAAATTACGCTGGAATGGAGAACCAATTTGTCCTCATTGTGGAAGTCAACGTGAAAATCATTATAGAATAAAGAAAAGAGGAGAAGATAGAGGTTATTATAAATGTAAAGATTGTCGTTCACCTTTTAGCGTTACTATTGGTACAATCTTTGAAAAATCAACAATTCCTTTACAAAAATGGTTTATGGCAGTTTTTCTATTTACGACTAATAAGAAAGGAGTAAGTAGCTATCAACTCATGAGAGAAATAGGAGTTACTCAGAAATCTGCTTGGTTTATGTTAAGTCGACTTCGAAATTCAGTTAAAATGAGAGATGATTTCGAATTTGATGGTATTACACAAGTTGATGAAACTTACGTGGGAGGTAAAAATAAAAATCGTAGCAAAGGAAAAAAAATTCCTAATACACAGGGGAGAAGTACCAAAGCCAAAAAACCTGTATTTGGAATGCTTAACAAAGGAATTGTATATACTAAAGTTGTGGAGGATACTACAGGCGCAACTCTCAAACCCATCATCAATGATAAAGTTAAAGAAGGTTCTACTATTGTAAGTGATGGATGGAGAGGGTATCGTGGATTAGAAAGATTTTATGATCATAAAATTATCCAGCATAATTTAGGACTATTCAAGGTTGGATCATATCATACAAATGGCATTGAAGGTTTTTGGGGTCTTTTAAAACGAGGTATTATAGGAATATATCACCGTACAACTGATAAACACTTACATCGTTATTGTGATGAATTTGCTTACCGCTATAACATTCGAACAATGCCTTTGGGAAAACAGTTTAATTTTACTTTGGTTAACTGTGATGAAAGATTAAGATATAAAGAGTTGATTGCAAAGATTTAATACATAAATAAAAAACTATGAAAACATTAACTCAACATATTCAAGAATCGCTAAATAAATCAACAAAGAAAGTTCAAGAAAAACCTGTTGAAGAAGATTTGTCTGATTTAATGAGGACGAATCCTGCTAAAGAGGGTGGTATTATGAAAGGTACTTTGAGGAATGAGGATGATAAAAAAATTAGATAACAAATAAAAACGAATTTTGATTAGTTATTAGGGTCTATTTTTTCTTTTATTTCAACATCAAAAAGTTTACCCATAGTATCTAAAAAACCATTTGTGGTAAAATTTATAATTAATGCAAAAAGCGCAATAATAGCAGATATAATTAAAGCTGCTACGACATTTTGCCAAACACCCGACATAAAATTTGGGGTAATTGGTTTAATGATCTCTTTTAAAATTTCAGATTGTTGATTTACAGCTTGTTCTTTGGTGTTTTTAAGCTCCTCTTCAAGAATATTTTCAATAAAGCCTTGTAGTATTAATTCAGCTTTTATTTTATAGCTATCAATTGAACTTTCTGAAGATGAAAAATCATTAAAGGGCATAAGTTGAATATCAGTTAATGTTTCTCCTTCAGATTTTTTCTTTTCAATATATTCGATTTTACTTTTCTTGTAGAGTGAATATGCAATATGTCCTATTAAATCTGAATCTTGCTCAACAAGTTTGGAATAAATATAATTATAATTTCGCTGCATAATCTTTAAGAGATTTATCGTAAGCTTCAATTATTTTTTGCTTACTTATCTCTCTAACTCTTAATACACCATTTAAGTTTGTTCTAACGGTAATTATACCTCTATAGTTATCCCTGACTCTTAAATCGATTCCATTATTTACCAAGCTAGTATTTGCTTTTCTAATAGCCTCAGGTGATATTTTAAATTTTAACGGTTTCATATTTCAGAATTATCTATAGTGACAAATATACGACAAAATGCGTGTCGAAGTAAGTTACAAGTCTAATTTCTATAAGCTTGTTATATATGTATAGGGAGATATATTTTTATTTTTATTTTTTCTCAGTTCCATTTGATTGTGAAAGTACAGAACCAGCTAAAGTTTTTGTTTCATCACTATATTTTTCACTTTTTAGTACCTGAGAAGCTTTTTGTTCCATCGCTTCGCTTGTCTGATTATTAGTATTAGCTTGTGAAAGAACTGATCCTGCAAGTTGTTTGGCAATTTGTGAAGAACTTGGATTTTTTAAAGTCTCGGAAGCAAGCTTAGTTACTGATGGAGAGGATTTTTTATTTGACATAAATTCTTGTTTTTGGTTGTGTGCTAATATATTATAATTTAGCTTTTACTTAAACACGTATAAATACCTGTTTTAAAATTTTTAAACTATCCCAATCAATTTGATTGTTCAAAACATTGTTCTCTTTCATTTCCCCACGTTACCCTTTTTATCTATTTTTGTATTGTAAAAATATTCGTGCTTAATTACGTTATTGCTAAATCCAAATTACCACCCTGAAGCTCAACAGCTTCTAGATTTAACAAGCCAATAATGTATGTGAGGTACGCCGTCATGGCGTGGCTTTGCATCATTGCTTGTTTAAGGGTGTGGTAACCCTGGATTTAGTGTGGTGTAAATGTCCACGCTTATTTTTTGCACTAAACATTTATAAATCCAAATTACCACAAAAATGAAAAAGCACTATCAAAAGTACTGCATGCATTTCGCGTACGTCATTATTTCCATTTCCACATTCTTATTTACAACACGGACAGTCGGTCAAGAAAAACTTAAAATTACTCCAGAATTATCCAAGAAAATTATTGAAAAGTACCAAGTCGAACCTTTCAAAATTTTCCCTGTTAAGATTAAAGAAACTGAAAATAAATCAATGCTATATCTGATGGAAGAGAATCCTATTGATCTAGATATATTATCAGGAGATTTTATCAAATTGCCCGATAATTATATACTTATCGAGAAAGACATCGAAGATAAATTTGTTAAAAATGAATTGGTTACTGAGAACCATGAAAACTTTGAAATCCTTAAAGGTTACTACGATCGATTCCCAATTCTAAAAAAATCAGGTTCAAACGAATTATTTTATGTTATGTCTAATCGATATATTGGTCAATTAGAAGTTGAAATAGATTATACTAATTTTAAAAATCTTGGAAACTCTGCTGAATACAAAACATGGAAGACCAACTACTTGGCTTTATTACAGTCAGCACAAACAAATGTAAACACTTGCAATGCTATAATTAAGAAACATACTTACTTGAATCGATTGGGACAAAAACGATATGATTCTGCTACGTTTACGAAACAAGAAAAAGTCAACTTTAATAAAAATCTTGATTCCTTGAATGAGAAACTGAAAAAGATTGGAGAGTTAGAAGATGAACGTGATTTTCTATCTTATTATAATGATAAAGTATCTACTGTGGAAGCTACTAAGTCTTACAGTTTGTTATCATTTTATAATAGTACGAGTAGAAGTTATTAAGTGTTAAAAAACTGATTGAAAATTTAGCAAAACATTAACATTTTAAGGGCTAAATTTAACATTTTGCATTAATACATATCGGGTGAAAAAATCACTTAAAAAGCCTAAATCTTCTAGGAAGACAAGGCTTAATAGGATAAAAAGGATGATTTCACTCGCTAATGTTTTAATTAGCATTTGGAAAATTATCAAGTTTGGCATCGAAAGATGGCCATTCTAAAATTAAGCACCGTCTGTACCAGCAGGCGGTGTTTCTTTTTCTACAGATTCATCTTCATTAACAGCTTCTTCCTTGTTGTCAATTTGATTCTCTATAACTGTTGTTTGTTGTTCTTCTTTGATAGGTTTAAAACTTTCTAGGATGTGATTTGAAAGTGTTTTCATGATATCTTTGTTTAGAATTATAATTTATATATAATTAAACAATTATCCAGAGTTGTATATTTTAAGATTTTCATTTGATGATTACACGTTATATTATGTGACTTATAATGGATCAATATAATCATGTATTTTTTTATACTCGGTACAAAATTCTAACCAGTTATTATAATTTGTTCCAGTGTAATTAATATGCTGAAGAAATTCTTTTATATAATTATCATAACGTGCAATTGATAATCTTGAATGTCTAATGATTCGTTCTGTAAAATTAAGATATTCCTCTTTAGTCAAAATTTCGTTAATGGTAATCTGCGTCATTGTTTTTAGAGTCGCAGTCTCATATTTCTCAGCATTTTCAATCCCTAAATAATTTATCATAATTAAATCAATATGATTTTGAATTTCAATTTGTGACATTTTATAAATCGAATTGTATATGTGATCTTTTGAATATATTTTTAAATGTTCGCGAATAAGTTTTCCAGCATTAGATACTACCAAAGTTAAATATCCACCGTCTAACTCATAAGCATGAGACATATCGTCATTACTATATTTTTCTTTTAAATCAATCTCAAATGGCGCAAATTCTAAAAGTCCCCAACTTAAATATTCCGAGTGAGTCTCAATACTATATTCATCATAGTCAGTAAAAATAAACCATTCTAATTCATTGATAATACTCCTCTCGATAACCTGCGCACAACGAACAAACGACTCATAGGAGATTGAACCTTTTAAAAATACACTAAATAACTTTCCTATGATTTCTGATTTTTCGTGATCATCACATTTATCAATAATATAAAGTAACTTTTCACCTATTTTGATTCTATACTTCTTTGATTCGTCAATTTCATCAATAACTTTCTCTCTATCTTTTGCAGGTATATCATTTAATTGTGAAATAAAATAAAGTATTTTTTTAAGAAATAACATCTCGTTTATTTTAACACCTGTTTTACCTATCCCAATTATAGTACTGATTATCGGTATTTCTTTAATAATACCATCTTCTAGAAATGTATCTAAAAATACTTCAGACCATTCAGTAGTTATACCATTTATGTCTGAATCTTTTAAAGTGTTAATCAAAGAAGTAGAAATGCTTTTAATACTGGACATCATTTACAATATTTTAAGGTTATGAAAATTTAAAAAACTATCTTCTTTTATAAGAATCTACATTAGTAAAATAGTTTTGTGTATTTGGCGCCCAATCAAAATAAATTCCTCCATCCTTACTTAACATTTCAACCTGATCTTCTTTAGTTAAATAAAGTTCTTGTTCAAAAATTTTTGCGGGACCATCATCAACAGTTTCAATGTAAACCTTTAGAATATAACTTCCAGAAAGAAATGAATAATTTCCATCTATAGGCAATAAAAAGTGATGATTACAAGCAATTCCACTTTTATTTATAAAAAGACCACTACCACGTACAAGTCCTTTATCGTCATAAACCCAGACATTAAAATTCTGCACAGATTCTCCACGTTGCAAGCTTATAAACATATTTTGAACATACTGCCCCCTTTCAGATGTGCTGTAAAGCAAAGTCCTAATGAAAACTTTATTATGTTTTTGATCTTTGCCATCAGGCCCAAAATAAATAACAGTCGGTCGAGTCATTTTCACCGTCCCCTTTTTCATTCTTGTTAGCCAAAATGTTAGCCCCGAAACTGTTAAGGAAAGTAATGATATAACAATGCTAATATTGTTCATATAATTGAAGTTAAGTAATTTGTGTTCCTCAAATTTTACTTCTGTAATATTATCAAAAATAAATGACAACCATAATTTATAAACTAAATTTAATGTAGCAACTATATTATTTCATTAATTCTATCAAATTCTTCGATTGTTTTATAACCTAAAGCCGAATGTCTTCTCTTCTTATTGTACCAATTTTCTATGTATTCATAAACTTCGATTCTCAACTGTTTTCTCGATAGAAGTTTATCTCTGTTAATGAATTCTCTTTTAAATATGCTGAAGAAACTTTCAGAAACGGCGTTATCATTGTGGTTCTGCTTACGGCTCATACTCCGTGTGACACAATTATAAGAGTCTAAGGTTTTTGTGAAAACTTTATTAGCATATTGGGAACCTCTATCGGAATGGAAAATTAGCTCTTTATCAATTTTCCTATTCCTCACTGCCATTTCCCAAGCTGGTAAAGTTGTGGTTTTGGTACCCATTGTGTCACTTAAACTCCATCCTATTATTTTTCTATCAAATAAATCTATAATGACGGTAAGATATAGAAAGCCTCTCATTGTTTGAATATAGGTAATGTCAGAAACCCACGCTTTAGAAGGCTCACTAACACTAAATTCTCTATTTAAAACATTTTTAGACACATAATGATTATGAAATGAATCAGTTGTAGCTTTAAATTTTCTTTTGGCTTTTCTACGTAGTCCTAATGTTTTCATATAAATATTTACTTGTGAACTACATAATATATATCCTCTCTTTTCAAGCTCTTTAGCAATTTTTGGACCTCCATATGTTTGCTTAAATTCATAAAATATAGCTGTAATTTGCTCTTTTAATAAATTTATTCGGATTTCTGTGCCTGAAATTTCTTGTTTCTTTCTTAAATAATAGGTCGTTCTAGATACTTCTAGTGAGTTGCACATTTTTAGAATTGAAAATTTATGTTTATTGTTTTCAATGAACTCTTTCGTCATTACCTTTCCTTGAGCAACATATTTACTTCCACTTTTTAAAATCTCAAGTGTAAGTTCTGAATTTTTAATTTTTTTCTCAAGGTTAGTAATTTTTTTCTGTTCAGGACTTAATTTTAAGTAGCCGGTTCCGCAAAAACTTCCCGCTCCAAATTTTTCAAAGTCTTGTCGCCATCGATACAAACAACTTGCAGTTATTCCTAACTCCCTTTCAATACTTGCAATTTGCCCTTTGCCTCTCTCATAGCTTAATTTGACAGCATTTACTTTAAAAGCACGATCATAAATTTTCATAGCATGAAGTTTATAATAATTTCTACTTTAACATTTTTAGAGCTTGTTTTCAAAATATTCAGATATTTTTTCTTCCATTTGTTTTTTAGTCAAAAGAATATTCAAATATGTTAGTTCAGATTTAAAGGAAGTAAAAAAACTTTTAGGAATAGGATTGTCCAAATGATTCGCTGTTTCGCTCATACTTCGTTTAATATGTTTATATGAGTTTAATTTACGAGTAAAAATCTTATTAGCGTATTGAGGTGATCTATCAGAATGAAATATCAATCCCTTCTTTGTTGTACGATTCTGGACAGCAATTTCCCAAGCCGGCATCGAAGTTTCTTTTATTGTCAGACCTGTACTCAAATTCCATCCAATAATTTTTCTATCAAATAAATCGATAATAATTGTTAGAAACAACATTCCTTCTGATGTTTCTAAGCTTGTTATTCCCGATACCCAAATCTGTGACGGTTCGTCAGCTTTAAACTGACGATTTAGAACATTAGGAAAAATACAAGGGTTATGAGGAACAAAAATAGAACCAGATTTCACTTTATGTCTAGTGCTAAGCTTACTGACAAGACCTAGTCTATTCATGTAGCGAGTTACCGAGGGAGGTGATAATCTAATACCTCGGCTTCTCAATTCTGTTGAAATTTTGATATTACCATATCTCTCTTTGTATTCGTAAAATATAGACATTATTTCTTCTTCTAATAAGATTGTTTCACGCTTTCTTGGAGAAACCATTTTATCTCTCCATTGATAATATGTAGTCTCTCTTATGCCTAAAACTTCACACATACCACAAATTGAATATTTATCTAAATTGTTTTCAATAAAATAAAAAATCATTGGTTTTCCTTTCAGGATATATTTTCTTGCACTCTTAAAAATTTCAACTTGACGTTCTACTTTTTGTAGCTTTTTTGTGAGTGTCATTTTAAGTACTGCAAGTCTTTTTTGCTCGGAGTTTCTAAAATGACCTTCTCTGCAAAAGCTATCCGCTTCACCATATTTTTGAAATTCGACTTGCCATCTATAGATGTTCGTAGTTGCTACACCAAGTTCTTTTGCTACTTTAAAACGATTTGTTTTAAGTGCTAATTTGACTGCATTTAATTTGAAATCACGGTCATAAATTTTATGCTTCTCCATTTCCTAAAGTGTAGGTTCCATTACGTGAATTTAAGAAATAATGAGGTAGATATATAAAATAATAAAAGATAATGATATTGTAATCATATCATTATCTTTATTAAAAATCTTGGTTATGTAGGGAAATTAAAGTGGTAACCTGGGTATATTATTATCAAAAAAAATTACGCCTTTTTATGCTGCTTTCGGAGTAACAGAAGCAAATTTCAGAGCCGCAGTCAAACCTGTTTTTGATCGTATCAATGGAGGAAATTCTATCTCTTTCAGATACCAGATGCACGATGTAGTAGAGGCAATAGTTGTCTTTTTGCCAGCCTTTGATCCTAAAAAAGGATTGTCTGAAGTTTATGGTAACGAATCAAACGGGTGTTATGCTCCTACAGCCAGAATGGAAGGATTTAACGGAGGCTGCGGAAAAGATTTAGGATTAACAGTTTATTTCTCCGGTACACCTCCTTATAAATTTACGTACAAGAGAACAGATGTATCTCCGGAAATTGTTTGTCCGGAAATAACCACTTCACAAAATCCGTATTCGATAAATTCGGCATCTCTATCAGAAGGAACATATGCTATTGTTGCAATCAGTGATGCTAATTCTGCCGGAGAAGTTGTGTGCGAGCCTATAGAAATAAAAAATGTTGGAGTTGCAATATCAGCAAAATTAGTTAAAGACGGAGGAGGAACATGTACGGGAACAGGAGCAGGGATTAAGGTTGAAATAAACGGCACTGGATCCGGTCCTTTTATAATAGAATATGAAATAAACGGAGTGGCTCAATCTCCCGTAACAATAAATAATACAGGTTTGCATCCTTTAATAGTTGCTCCGGCTAAGGAAGGAACTTATCGATTGACTAAAATTTCTACAGGGGGATGTACTTCGGTGCTTGACGATACAATTGTTATTAATAAAGAAATTCCAGCATCAGCCAGTGCTAAATTAACGAGATATGGAGGAGTTTCTTGTTCTGGGCTAGGTTCAGGGATTCAAGTAAACATAACAAGTACAAAATCAGGACCATTTGCAATAGAATATGAAATAAACGGAGTGGCTCAATCTCCTGTAACGATAAGCAGTACAGGTTTGCACACCTTAATAATGGCTCCGGCAAATGTTGGGACGTATCGATTAACAAAAATTTCAGTTGAAGGCTGTGATTTTTTGCTGGATGATACTTTAATTATTTATGGAGGAGTGCCTCCTAAAGCCAGCGCCGACCTAATTAAATACGGAGGGAATGCTTGTTTAGGAGAGAATTCAGGAGTACAGGTAGAAATTATGAGTCCCGATTCAGGCCCTTTTGTAATAGAGTATGAAATTAACGGAATACCACAATCTCCTGTAACTATAAATGATGCGGGTTTACATACTTTAGTAACAGCTCCCTCTAAGGCCGGAATCTATCGAATTACAAAAATTTCAAACGGAGGATGTAGCTTTTCATTAGATAATACTCTTGTAATTGATAATGAAGAACCATTTACTGCAAACGCTAAATTAGTCAAGTATGGGGGAGATTTTTGCTTAGGAGAGAATTCAGGAATTCAGGCAGAAATTACGAGTAAAGATCAGGGACCATTTACAATAGATTATGAATTAAATGGAATAGCTCAATCCCCTATAACAATAAACAATACAGGTTTGCATACATTAATCAGGTCTCCGGCTAAGGAAGGAACTTATCGATTGACTAAAATTTCAACAAGAAGTTGCAGTCTTTTAATGGATGATGTTCTAATTATTGAGGAGAATACAATACCGGCAGAGGTAGTAATTGAAGGAAATTTAATGATTTGTAAAGGGGACAATACTGTTTTGAAGGTGAACATTCCTTCAAATCATACAATTAAGTCCTATCAATGGGAAGTCGATGGCAATGCTATCTCCGGAGCCAGTACGAATACTTATGTTGCAAATCAGGAAGGAAATTATACCGTTAATGTTGTTACCAGTATGGGATGTTATTTACTTTCGTCTGTGGCAAAAGTGGTTTTTTTAAACAAAGAAGATTGTGAGTTACAAAAACCTGAATTAACCGAATTTGATTATCCTAAGTTTTTTACGCCTAATAGTGATGGATATAATGATACCTGGCATGTAAATAATCTGGAGAATTTCACCAAATTAGAGATCGATATTTTTGACAGATATGGTAAGTTCATCACTCATTTGACTAAAGATAGTCCGGGATGGGATGGCACTTATAGAAACAGTCCTGTTTTTGCTTCAGATTATTGGTTTGTTCTAACGTATGAAGAGATAAATAACCCGGGGATTACAAAACAAATAAGAAGTCATTTTTCTCTAAAAAGATAGTCCGGAAACTTTTGGGAAGTAAAAAAAGACCTTTATTATCGTTTATCCTCTTTCGAATAATTGGAAACACCATTTATATTAATTTCATTTCCTAAAAAGCGGGGTTCCCGATTTCTTAAAACATCAAGAAAAGACTTAAAAATAGAACCGTATTCTCTAAAAGTCACATATTGATATCCCAGATATTCTCCTTTGTTGGCAGAAAATCCAATTGATTTTACCCCAAGTTTTTGTCCAATGTAAATGGCCCTGTTTAAGTGATATTCCTGAGAAATTAAAGTTGCTTTTTTAATTTTAAAAATATGTGAGGCCCTGTAAATAGTGGAGTAGGTGTCAAAGCCGGCGTAATCAATAAATATTTTAGTAGTGTCAACTCCGTGATTGAAACAATATGTTTTCATAACGGTAAGTTCATCATATTCATCTCGGCCATTGTCGCCTGAAAGCAGAATTTTATCTATTTTATGTGTTTTATACAATAGAATTCCGGCATCAAGTCTGTCTTTTAAATATTTACTGGGCTGATCACCGTTGATTCCGGCTCCAAAAATAATTCCCACCTCATTTTTTGGAAGATTGTTTACAGTGTGATGGATCAAATCACGAGTTGAGGATTTTACATACCAATTAATAGAAATGATTGCAATAGCCCCAATGATGAAAAGGTAAATTAGTTTTTTGAAAAGCTTTTTCAATTTGAATTTCGAAGATAAAGGTTAAAAAGAATGGTGAAGATAAGTAAAATTATTTTTGGTATTTGTAGTCTGATTGAATAAAAAAACCGAAGCATTTCTACCTCGGTTTTAAATATATCTCATACGCTAAGAAGTCTAATACTCTTAAAGTAATCCTGCTCTTTTCAATAGAGCTTCCGGTTTTGGTTCCTGACCTCTGAAACGTTTGTATAAAGTCATAGGATGTTCAGTTCCTCCTTTTGAGAGAACATTGTCTCTGAATTTTGCAGCGACTTCGTAATTGAAGATGCCGTTTTCCTGAAAATATTCAAAAGCATCAGCATCCAGTACTTCTGCCCATTTGTAACTGTAATATCCTGAAGAATAACCGCCCTGGAAAATATGAGAAAAGGCAGTACTCATTGCATTCTCTTTTACATCAGGGTATAACTGAGTGTTGGCAAATTGCTCTGTCTCAAAAGTTTTCAGATCTGTAATATCGGTCGGATCCTGTCCGTGCCAGGCCATATCCAAAAGTCCAAAACTCAATTGACGTAAAGTGGCAAGACCTTCTTGAAAACTGGCACTTTCTTTAATTTTTTGAACATATTCGATCGGAATAATTTCGTTCGTTTCGTAGTGATTGGCAAATAAAGCCAAAGCTTCAGGCTCATAACACCAGTTTTCCATAATCTGACTTGGTAATTCTACAAAATCCCAAAATACTGAAGTTCCGGACAAGCTAGGGTAAGTGGTGTTGGCAAGCATCCCGTGTAAACCGTGACCAAATTCGTGAAACAAAGTAGTAACTTCATTAAACGTTAATAACGAAGGTTTGGTTTCTGTTGGTTTTGTAAAGTTGCAAACGTTCGAAATATGAGGTCTTTCGTTTGTCCCATCTTTTATAGATTGCGATTTGAAAGAAGTCATCCAGGCCCCGTTTCGTTTTCCTCTTCTAGGGAAAAAATCCGCGTAGAAAATAGCAACTAAATTGTTCTCTGCATCTTTTACCTCGTATGTCATCACTTCTTCGTGATATTTATCGATATCAAAAACTTCCGTAAAAGTTAACCCGTAAAGTTTTTGGGCAACCGTAAAAGCTCCGTCTAAAACTTTTTCCAATTGAAAATAAGGTTTCAGTTTTTCGTCATCTAAGTTGAAAAGCTGCTGTTTTAATTTTTCAGAATAGTAAGCACCATCCCATTTTTCCAATTGTTCAATTCCGTCCAAATCTTTGGCAAAAGCGGTTAATTCGGCAAACTCTTTTTGAGCTGCAGGTTTTGCTTTGGCCAGCAAATCATTAAGGAAAGAGAAAACTTTTTCCGGACTCTCGGCCATTCTTTCCTCTAAAACAAAATGAGAATGAGTTTTGTATCCTAATAAATTAGCTCTTTTAAAACGTAATTTGGCAATTGCCAGTACGTTCTCCTGATTGTCAAATTCATTATTTTGAAAAGCTTTTGCACCAAAGGCAATCGCCATTTTTTTGCGTAATTCACGATTATCGGCATACGTTACAAACGGAATATAACTTGGATAATCTAAAGTGAAAATCCAGCCCTCTTTTTCCTGACTTTTAGCTAATAATCTCGCAGCTTCGATAGTGCCTTCCGGTAAACCTGCTAAATCTTTTTCGTCAGTTAAATGCAACTCAAAAGCATTGGTTTCGGCCAAAACATTTTCGCCAAACTGCAGGCTTAATTTCGACAATTCTTTATCGATTTCACGTAAGTCTTCTTTTTTATCCTCAGGTAAATTGGCTCCGTTTCTAGAGAAGCTTTTGTATTTTTTATCCAAAAGCGTAGTTTGCTCCGGATTTAAATTCAGCTTTTCCTTTTGTTCGTAAACGGCTTTGATTTTGGCAAATAATGCTGCATTTAAGGTAATGTCATTTCCGAACTCCGAAAGTAAAGGAGAAACTTCCTGTGCAATTTTTTGCATCTCATCAGTGGTTTCTGCCGAATTCAGATTGAAGAAAATACTGGAAAGACGATCCAGAACATCGCCTGTAAAATCCATTGCTACAACCGTATTTTCAAAAGTGGGTTCGTCCGGATTGTTTACGATGGCATCAATTTCGGCTTTAGCCAAAGCAATTGCTTCGTTGAAAGCAGGAACATAATCTTCGATTTTAATTTGCGAAAAAGGTGCTGTATTGTGTTTCGTATTGAAATATTGTGTTAAGATGCTCATAGTATTTTTGTGTTACGCAAAGTTTCGCTAAGAAAACAAGAGCTTCGCAAAGTTTTTTAAATTATTCTTTGCGAAGCTTTGTGTCTGTTTTTGTAAATCTCTGTGGAATTAATTTTTACTTCTTTAATCCTTCAGCCGCTTTATTAACTGCCGCTTTTAATTCTTCTTTATACGAAATAATAGTATCAAGTACTTTTTTATCGTGACTTCCAATGATTTGTGCGGCTAAGATTCCGGCATTTTTAGCACCGTTTAATGCTACTGTTGCAACAGGAACTCCTCCTGGCATTTGAAGGATCGATAGTACCGAATCCCAGCCATCAATAGAATTGCTTGATTTTACCGGAACTCCAATTACCGGAAGAGGCGACATTGAGGCAACCATTCCTGGCAAGTGTGCAGCTCCTCCGGCTCCGGCAATAATTACCGAAATTCCGCGAGTGTGTGCATTTTTACTGAAATCGAATAGTTTTTCCGGCGTTCGGTGTGCCGAAACGATGTCTACTTCAACTTCAACATTAAATTGTTTTAATATGTCGATAGCATCCTGCATGACCGGCATGTCAGAGATACTTCCCATGATGATGGCTACTTTGCTCATTTTATTTTTTTGTTTCAGGTTTTTTTGTTTCAGGTTTCAGACTGTTGACTGTGAATGAAAACTGCGACTATTCACTAATCACTCTAATCGTATTCTTAACGTCTTCGGCAATTCTTCTCGCTTCAGACATGTTTTCATTTACGATGGTAACATGTCCCATTTTTCTAAAAGGACGCGTTTGTTTTTTACCGTAAATATGTGGGGTAACACCGTTCCATCCTAAAATGGTTTCGATATTTTCATAAACAACATCTCCCGAAAATCCTTCGGCACCTACTAAATTAACCATAATTCCGGCAACTTTACTGTCGGTATTTCCCAAAGGAAGATCCAAAATCGCACGCAAATGATTTTCGAATTGCGAAGTATAACTGGCTTCAATCGAGTAATGTCCTGAATTGTGCGGACGCGGAGCTACTTCATTTACTAAAATATCATCGTCATTAGTCTGAAACATTTCAACAGCTAAAAGACCAACATGATTAAATTTTTCCGAAACATTTAAGGCAATCGCTCTTGCTTTTTCGGCTACTTTCTCATCAATTCTGGCAGGACAGATTACATATTCGACCTGGTTGGCTTCCGGATGAAATTCCATTTCAACAACCGGATACGTTTTTATTTCTCCTGATGGATTTCTACAGACAATAACAGCCAATTCATTTTTAAACGGAATCATGGTTTCTGCAATGCATTCTACATTTGGTAAAGCATCCAGATCCGAAATCTGACGAATTACTTTTACGCCATTTCCGTCGTAACCAAACTCAGTGCATTTCCATACAAATGGTAGTTTTATATCTTGAATTTTAGCTTTTAGACCTTCTAAATTTTCAAAGCGCTCAAATGGTGCTGTCGGGATATGGTGATCGGCGTAAAATTGTTTTTGAATTCCTTTGTTTTGAATTCCTTTTAAGGTTTTAGGCGAAGGATAGATTTTCAAGCCTTCATTCTCTAATTGTGTTAGAGCCTCAAGGTTAACCAGTTCGATTTCAAAAGTCAGAACATCTACTTGTTTTCCAAAATTATAAACTGTTTCATAATCCATTAAATCCCCCTGAAAGAATTTATTGCAGGCAAATTTACTTGGAGCTTCGTCGCTTGGGTCTAGAACATAAGTTTGGATGTCAAATTTTCGGGTGTCAAACAAAAGCATTTTACCTAATTGTCCGCCGCCTAATATTCCTAATTTAAAATCAGAAGAAAAATAATTCATTGTAGTTGTGTTTTTGCAAAGATACTTTTTAATCTTTTTTTAGCCAAAAAATCGTTTTGCACTATTTTTTTCGCCACGAATTCACGAATTTTTACTTTTTCTGACTTGGAAATATAATTCGTGACAAAAATACTACTTCTCTATTTTCTTTAAAACTTCTTTGGCAACGGCTTTGTAAGCAGCAGAATGATCGCCATAATCCTTATTCAGAATAACTTGCAGTTCAGGATGTATCCAGTCATAATGGTTGCCTAATAGGTATAAAGTTCTGATTGAATAGGCCTTGGTCGCTACTTTTACATCATTGATAAGCCAGTCAAATGAAGCTTCAATACAATCCTGCAGATTAGTTTCGGAAAGAGAAATGCCGTTTTCATTTTTTTTATAGTGGGCTTTTACCAATAGCTGAACAACTTTTGCGATAGGACGGATGGCACTTTCGTCTTTTAAAACCTTCAAATTCGAACAGAAAAAATCAAGATACGATTGCAGCCAGATCAATTCTTCGTATGAAACAAATTCCATAATCCAGCAGGCTTTGTGATTGTTTTTGTCTGATGGAGAAAAACAAATTGAAACAAGTTCTTTAAATAAGGATGGGTTTTCTAAAACTTCGTTTGCAACATTAAGACGGTTTTCCCGATAAGCTTTTACGTAGTCTAATTTCGTTTGTAATTCAGAAGACATTTTGAGGAGTTTAGGACAGGTCTAAAATAAGTAATTTAACGTTATGGTTTTAAAATCTGCTGATTTAATAAAATCAGACCTGTTTTTAAGAAAAGATTTCTAAATAGTAAGTGATATTTAACATTCTTAAAAAAATAGGTATGCAGTTTGTTTTGATACCCGCAGTTTATTTCTAATTCTGTATCTTTGCCCATTATTTTAAATGTAAAAATAATGATACAACTTCACGATAAACAATTTGTTCCGTTTATTTCGGCTAAAGAAATTGATTTCGCTTTAAGTAAAATAGTAGCACAGGTAGAAGATGATTTTGGAGACGATACCCCAATTTTTATTGGTGTATTAAATGGGGCTTTCATGGTAGTTGCCGATTTTTTGAAGAAATACAAAGGCCTTTGTGAGGTTTCATTTATCAAAATGGCTTCTTACGAAGGAATTGAAAGTACCAATACGGTAAAAGAGTTAATAGGAATCAATCAGGATTTATCAGGAAGAACGGTTATTCTTATTGAAGATATTATTGATACAGGAAATACAATTGAAGAGTTGAAAAAACTGTTTAAAGCGCAAAATGTAAAGCATTTTAAAATTGCTACATTGTTTTTTAAACCGGAAGCTTATAAAAAAGATATCAAAATAGATTATATCGGAATCAGAATTCCGAATAAATTTATTGTAGGTTATGGACTGGACTATGATGGTTTGGGAAGAAATTTGCCCGAAGTTTATAAATTGGCAGAATAAATTTAAACACGCACACAACTATATATTCATTTAAAACTTCTTGTAAAATAGAAGTCACAACACTTACTCATATTATGATTAACATTGTTTTATTTGGAAAGCCAGGGGCAGGTAAAGGAACTCAGGCAGAATTTTTAAAAGAAAAGTACAAATTAACACACCTTTCGACAGGAGATATTTTTCGTTTTAACTTAAAAAATGATACAGATTTAGGAAAACAAGCGAGAGTTTTTATGGACAACGGAGAGTTAGTTCCGTGCGAAGTAACTACTGCAATGTTAATTGATGAGGTAAAAAAACATCCTGATACAGCAGGGTTTTTGTTCGATGGTTATCCTAGAACTTTAGATCAGGCAGAAGCTTTAGATCAATTTTTACCAACGATCGGATCAAGTGTAACGGCGACTGTTGCATTAGAAGCAGATGATGAAATTCTAGTGGCTCGTTTGTTAGAAAGAGGAAAAACAAGCGGAAGAGCTGACGATCAGGACGAAGAGAAAATCAGAGTAAGATACCAGGAGTACAATGAAAAAACAGCTCCGCTAATTGGATATTATAAAGAGCAAAATAAGTTTCATGCCGTGAACGGTATCGGAACTATCGAAGAAATTACAGAGCGATTAACGTCAGTTATAGATAATTTGTAGAAGCTTTTTTCGGCTGTCGTTTCATCCCGACTGCGATCGGGACTTTTAAGAACTATTTTTCTTGTCATAAAACGTGCATCTTTTGGTTGCTGTTTTCTGGGAAGAAAAATTAGTTTTTTAAGACAGGATTCTTTTGAATGATAGGGAGACGAAGTTTTAAGATGACAGAATTATCTTGATGAAGACAATTTTATAACGAATAAACCAAAAATTGGAAATACTAATAATATTTTTTCTAATACTATTGAATGGTGTTTTTTCCATGTCAGAAATTGCATTGATTTCGGCCCGGAAAAACAGACTTGAAACTGCCGCAAAAAAAGGAAACAATAGTGCTAAAATAGCACTTGATCTGGCCAATTCTCCAAACAAGTTTTTATCCACCGTGCAAATCGGAATCACTTTAATCGGTATTTTGACCGGTATTTACAGTGGTGATAAGATAACAATGGATGTTGAAGTTTTTGTTAGCGGATTTACATTTTTAAAACCCTATGCACATTCTGTTGCAGTAGGGATTGTTGTCGTGGTTTTGACATTTTTCTCTTTGGTTTTAGGAGAATTATTGCCAAAACGAATTGGTTTAAATTATCCGGAGTCGATTGCCAAAATGGTAGCGCTGCCTATGAAAACCATCTCGATAATTACAGCACCCTTTATCTGGCTGCTTACTTCTTCGACAGATTTTTTACTGAATGTATTTCAGATTAAACCAACTGCCGACGGTAAAGTAACAGAAGAAGAAATTAAAGCAATTATCAAAGAAGGAACTGAGGGAGGAGAAGTTCAGGAAATCGAACAAGATATTGTAGAACGTGTTTTTCACATTGGGGATCGAAAAGTAAATTCGTTGATGACACACCGTAAGTCAGTTGATATGCTGCCTTTCAATGCCGATAAAACGAAGATTAAGGAATTGGTTCTACAGGATTTGCATACTGTTTATCCGGTGTACAGAGACAATTATGATGATATTGTGGGGGTTGTAACCCTAAAGAATATCTTTGCAAACATCGAAAGTGAACATTTTGATTTGGCGGGAATCATGATTGATGCGCCTTACCTGATGGAGCAGACAACGGCATACAAGGCATTGGAGAATTTCAAAAAAACAGGAATTCATTATGCTTTAGTTTCTGATGAGTATGGTGTTTTTCAGGGAATTATTACCCTAAATGACATTCTGGAAGCTTTAGTAGGAGATGCATCTGATTTTTATAAAGATGAATTCCAGTTAATTGAAAGAGAAGACGGTTCGTGGCTCGTTGACGGACATTATTCGTTACACGATTTTTTAACTTATTTTGAGTTAGACGAATTGACAAACGATTATGAAGTAAACACGGTAAGCGGAATGATTATGACAGAGCTTTCGCATATTCCAAAAGAAGGCGAAAAATTAATCTGGCAAAAATTTGTGCTGGAAGTAATCGATATGGATGGCGTAAAGATTGATAAAGTGTTGGTAAAAGCGCTTAAAGAGTAGAAAGAATTTGTTTTAAGTTTTAAGTTTCAGGTTTCAGGTTGCGCAACGCATAATCTGAAACCTGAAACCTGAAACCTGAAACTACACATAAACAAGTAAAAATGACAGAAGGAAATTTTGTAGATTATGTTAAGATTTATGTTTCTTCCGGTAAAGGAGGGAAAGGATCTACGCATTTACATAGAGAGAAATTTATTGAAAAAGGAGGCCCTGACGGAGGTGATGGTGGTCGTGGAGGACACGTGTATTTGGTGGGGAATAAAGGACTTTGGACATTATTTCATCTAAAATTTGCACGACATATAAAAGCGGGTCACGGTGGAGATGGAGGAGGAGACCGTAGTACAGGTGCTGACGGAGAAGATAAATTTATCGAAGTGCCTTTAGGAACTGTTGTAAAAGACAAAGAAACAGGAGAAACCTTATTCGAAATTACCGAAGATGGTGAGAAAAGAATCCTCTCAAAAGGAGGAAAAGGAGGTTTAGGAAACTGGCACTTTAGAAGTTCAACCAATCAAACACCTCGTTATGCTCAGCCGGGTTTACCAGGAGTAGAAATGGATGTAATTTTAGAGCTTAAAGTATTAGCCGATGTTGGTTTAGTAGGTTTTCCAAATGCCGGAAAATCAACCCTATTGTCTGTTTTAACTTCGGCAAAACCAAAAATTGCCGATTATCCTTTTACAACCTTAAAGCCAAACTTGGGAATTGTGGCTTATAGAGATTATCAATCTTTTGTAATTGCAGATATTCCCGGGATTATTGAAGGAGCTGCAGAAGGAAAAGGTTTAGGTCATTACTTTTTGCGTCATATCGAACGTAATTCAACATTATTGTTTCTAGTTCCGGTTGATACACCGGATATTAAAGCAGAGTACGATATTTTGGTCAATGAATTAACCAAGTACAATCCTGAAATGTTAGACAAAGAGCGTCTTTTAGTAATCTCTAAATGTGATATGCTGGACGACGAACTGAAAGCTGAATTGAAGACCGAATTAGACGTCGCTTTCAAAGACGTTCCATATATGTTTATCTCATCAGTTGCCCAGCAGGGTTTAACAGATTTAAAAGATAAGCTTTGGAAAATGCTTAACGAATAAAAAATGCAATTTGCAAAAAAGGTGTTCTGGAAACAGAGCACCTTTTTTGTTTTGTGTACTATTCATACAACAAGAAAATAACAGATTTTCTTGGGCTAAAATTAAACGCATTATTGGTGTTAAATTCGTAACAAAATGCTAAAAAATCACTGAGATATCTAATTTCGGCAGGAATTGCGGTAATATAATTATGAAAATGAATTATATTCGCATCACTTAAACAAAATAACATGAAAAAAATAGTTTTATTCTTGACCATGTGTCTGATGGCTTTTCCAGTAAGAGCTGATGAGGGGATGTGGTTTTTGATGTTTATCGAAAGATTGAACCATAGAGATATGGAAAAAATGGGCTTGCAATTGACAGCCGAAGAAATTTACAGTATCAACCATCATAGTTTAAAAGATGCTATTGTACAATTTAATGGAGGATGTACAGCAGAAATTGTTTCTAAAGAGGGATTGGTTTTAACCAATCACCATTGTGGTTATGACGCAATTGCAGAACTATCTTCGGCAGAGCAAAACTACTTAAAAGACGGTTTTTGGGCAAAACAAAGAAGTGCCGAAATGAAACCTAAATCATTGTATGTACGTTTCTTCGTGCGTATGGATGATGTTTCTAAAAGAATTTTGTCAAAAGTAAATGATAAGATGACCGAGGCTGAAAGAAGTAAAGCAATTCAGCAGGAAATTGCTTTGATTGAAAAAGAAAATAATGAAGGTGGAAAATATACCGTTTCTGTTCGTCCTTTCTTTCAGGGAAATGAATATTACTATTTCGTTTACCAGGATTACACAGACGTACGTTTAGTAGGAACGCCTCCTGAAAGTGTTGGTAAATTTGGTGGAGATACGGACAACTGGGAGTGGCCTCGCCAAACAGGAGATTTTTCTATGTTCAGAGTGTACGCAGATAAAGACGGAAATCCGGCAGCATATTCTAAAGATAATGTGCCTTTGAAACCAAAGCATTACTTACCTGTAAGTATCAAAGGGGTTAAAGAGAATGATTTCGCTATGATCTTAGGATATCCGGGAAGAACAAACCGTTGGATGCCGGCTGGAGGAATTGAGCAAAACGTTAAGTTTGCTTATCCTGCTTGGGTTGAAGGTGCTAAAACCGGAATGGATCAAATGAAAAAGTATATGGACAAAGATGCAACGGTTCGTTTGCAATACGCGTCTAAATATGCTTCTACAGCAAACTACTGGAAAAACCGTCAGGGGATGATCGATGCTTTAACAAAAGCTGGAACAGCAGAGGTTAAAGCGGGACAAGAAGATAAATTTTACGAGTGGGCTACTAAACCGGCTAATAAAGAAAAATATGAGAATGTAATTCCAACGATCAATGATTATTACAGATCTACAAATGTAAAATCAACGCACGACAATTACCTGACACAGCTTTTACGTACGTCAGCTTACGCAACGGGACCTGCTAACCTAGGAAACGCATTGATCGCTTATTATAACGAAACTGATGCTAAGAAAGCTGAGATGCTGCCTAAGATCAACGCAATGATCGAAAACATCTACGGTGAATTTTATGCACCTCTTGAAAAAGATGTATTAACAGCACAATTGAATTTGTACGCTTCTAAAGCTGCTGAATATGGTTTAGCGACACAAATTGCTAAAATGAAATCAGAAAACAATGGTGACTTTACTGCCGATGTAGCAAAAGCAACTGAAATCAGTTATTTTACTTCTAAAGACAAAGTATTAGCATTTATGGCTAATCCTAAACCATTAGCAATTGTACACGATCCGTTGTATATTATTTCTAACGATTTGTTGACAAAATACCGTGCTAAAACAGACGATCAGTTGAAAGCTGATGACGGTTTCGCAAACGCTTATCGTAAATTGGTAGAAGGTTTAAGAGAATCTAAATTGAATGCTATTCAATATCCTGACGCTAACTCAACATTGAGACTAACTTACGGAAAAGTAAGAGCTTTGCCTGCTGATCCACGTAACGATGCTAAAATTAATAATTATACCACCATGGAAAGTATGGTTAAAAAGTATAAAGCAGGTGATCAGGAATTTGACTTACCAAAGCGTTTATTAGAGTTAAACAAAGCAAAAGATTTTGGACAGTATGCTGATAAAGCAGGTTATATGCCGGTAAACTTCTTGACAGATAACGATATTACTGGTGGAAATTCAGGTTCTCCGGTATTAAACGGAAAAGGAGAATTAATTGGAGTTGCTTTTGACGGAAACATCGAAGCGATGGCAGGAGATGTTATTTTCGATTCTAAATTGCAAAGAACCATTAACGTAGATATTCGTTACGTACTTTGGATTATCGACAAATACGCCGGAGCTAAAAACATTATTGACGAAATGACGATTATTAAATAATTCTGATTTTTGATATTGAACAAACACCCGGCAGGTTTTTAAAATCTGTCGGGTGTTTTGTTTCTAAACGATGATTTCGATGAAAGGTTGGGAATGATTAAAAAATATTATTCATACAAATTACTAATTTAGTATTAAAAGCAAAAAGGACATTTTATAATTCCTTATTTTTGAAAAATAATTAACCGATTTAAGCGTTGAATTGTACTTTCATTTCTCGAAGAAACAGTTCAACAAATAAACGATTCAACGTATTCAATGAAAACACATTTCATCGCCATAGGCGGAAGCGCCATGCACAATTTAGCACTTGCATTGCACAATAAAGGATATCAGGTTACAGGAAGTGATGATGCTATTTTTGAACCTTCAAAATCAAGATTGGAAAAGAAAGGAATCTTACCGGCTGAACTGGGTTGGTTTCCTGAAAAAATCACTACCGATATTGATGCTATAATCCTTGGAATGCATGCGAAAGCGGATAATCCGGAGTTGCTAAAAGCGCAAGAGTTAGGTTTGAAAATTTATTCGTATCCGGAATTTTTGTATGAGCAGTCTAAGAATAAAACCCGAGTGGTAATTGGAGGTTCTCATGGAAAAACAACAATAACTTCGATGATTTTGCATGTCATGCATTATCATAATATCGAAGTAGATTATATGGTTGGAGCACAGTTAGAGGGTTTTGATACGATGGTACATCTTACCGAAGAAAATGATTTCATGGTTTTGGAAGGGGATGAGTATTTATCTTCACCAATAGACAGACGCCCTAAATTTCATTTGTACCAACCCAATATTGCTTTGATTTCCGGAATTGCCTGGGATCATATCAATGTATTTCCAACCTATGAGAATTATGTAGAGCAATTCGAAATCTTTATTGGAAAAATTACAAATGGAGGGATTTTGGTATACAACGAAAATGATCCGGAAGTAAAACGTGTTGCCGAAGCCGCTACGAATCCAATTCGTAAATTGGCTTATTCCACTCCAAAGTACACCGTTAATGATGGTGTAACTTTATTAGAAACTCCTGAAGGTGATATGCCAATTGAAGTTTTTGGAGCGCACAATTTAAATAATCTTGCTGGTGCGAAGTGGATTTGCCAGAATATGGGCGTTGACGAAGCCGATTTTTACGAAGCAATTGCCAGTTTCAAAGGAGCTTCAAAGCGATTGGAGAAAATTGCTGAAGGAAAAGGAAAAGTAGCATACAAAGATTTTGCACACTCCCCAAGTAAAGTTGCTGCAACTACAAAAGCAGTAAAAGAGCAATATCCAAACAGAACTTTAGTGGCTTGTTTGGAATTGCATACCTACAGCAGTTTGAATGCAGAGTTTCTAAAAGAGTATGAGGGAGCTCTTGAACATGCAGATGTTGCAGTAGTGTTCTATTCGCCTGATGCCGTAAAAATTAAACAACTAGAAGAAGTAACCTACGGGCAAATTGCAAGTTCTTTTAACCGTGAAGACTTAATTATTTATACCAATCCGGATGAATTTAAAGAATACCTTTTTAATTTAAATCTTGAAAATTCAGCTTTATTGTTAATGAGTTCCGGAAATTACGGAGGATTGAATTTTGATGATGTGAAAGGGTTGATTGAGTAATTCGTCAATTAGAAAATTTAATAAAGTGCCAATTGTTACACAGTTGGCATTTTTTTTTGATGGGGTTTGAAACTTATTTTTGATATTTAAAATGCCCAACAATTTTATATTCAAACAAACAATCTTCCAGAATCTGACCGTGTCCCACGTTATGTACGATTAAATTTCGTTTTCCATCTCTGGATTTTTTGTTGGTTACAATTCCGATGTGAGGCAATTTATTATTAATTATCCACGTTACAATTTCTCCGGTCTTATAATCTTTGGCATTTTGAGAAAGTGGTAATTTTGCGCCTTTTCGCTCAAAGAATACTTCAAGATTGGGAACCCTTCGATGGTCGATATTGGTGTCAGTTTTGATCATTCCCCATTTTTTTAAGTTTGGATAATCAGAGAAATTTTCAAGCATATCTTCGTGAACTTCCTTTTGTAAATCAATACCTAATTTTCTATAAGATCGAATAATGACGTCCGTGCAAACTCCTTTGTTTTTTGGGATATCTCCATTAGGATAATCAATTTTAAAGTAAGATGGATCGTAATCTATAGAAGGATCAATGATCGAGATTGCTGCATCGGATAATTTTTCTGGAAAAGTTTTTGTAATACCCGATGACAAGCTTTCCGCAACAGCTGTTTTGTCCTCTTTTTGATTGCAGGAGAGGAGAAGAAGTAAGAGGGAAAAAGTACCTATTATTTTCATGCCCTTAAGATAAGCCATTTTGATGGGACATTTATAGTAATGAAATAATTAATTTGAGATTAGTATTGTTTTATTTGAGGGATTTTTCTTATTTTTATAAATTAACCCTCTAAGAGTATTGTAAAATGAGAGCAAGCTTAAAAGTTGTAAAAACAACAAATGAAAACGCGGATTTTGTAGCAACTTATTTTCCCATACCGGATTGGTCAGAAGAAGATCGTCCTCGTGAAAAATTGATGTTAAAGGGCAAAGAAGCTTTAAGTAATGCTGAGTTGATTGCGATATTAATAGGGTCAGGCAGTCGTAATGAATCTGCAGTAGATTTAAGTAAACGGATTTTGGCTAGTGCCGGAAGTTTAAATTCTTTAGGGAAAAAATCTACTGCTCAATTAATGGAATTTAAAGGAATAGGGGAGGCAAAAGCTATAACAATTATTGCGGCATTAGAACTTGGAAGAAGAAGAAGGGCAGAGGATGTGTCACAATTAAAGATAATAACTTCCAGTAAAATTGTCTTCGAAATCATGCAGCCTATTATTGGTGAACTTTCTCACGAAGAGTTCTGGGTGCTTTTTCTGAATAATTCCAATAAAGTAATTTCTAAATCTCAAGTGAGTAAAGGTGGAATTACCGGAGCCGTTGTGGATGTACGTATTGTTTTTAAATTGGCACTCGAAATTGGTGCTACAGGATTGATTTTGTGTCACAATCATCCGTCAGGAAATTTGCTGCCCAGTGATGCCGATAAAAAGTTGACGAAAAAGATCAAATTAGCAGGGGATAGTTTAGATGTTAAAGTTTTGGATCATTTGATTATAACTGAAGCAAAATATTATAGTTTTGTAGATCAAGGAATTTTATAAATTATGAATACCACTATTACCGATGTCTTTTTTGATTTAGATCATACACTTTGGGATTTTGACAAAAACTCTGAAATGGCTTTTGATCGAATTTTTAAAAGTAAATATCCCGAAATTAAAACTGAAGATTTTATCGAGAAATATGCTCCAATCAATCAGGAGTGCTGGAAATTATACCAGAATGATAAAATAACGCATCTGGAACTCCGTTACAATAGATTGAAGTTTTCATTTGATGCTTTAAATTACACCATGTCAGATGAAAATATCAATGAGATTGCCAATGATTATATTGAATTTTTAACCGACAACAATCATCTTTTCGAAGGAGCAATTGAAGTGCTGGAGTATTTAAAACCAAAATACAAGCTGCATATCATTACTAACGGTTTTGCAAATGTTCAGGATAAAAAAATTAATAATGCGGCACTTTCGGGTTATTTCGAAACCATTACAAATTCTGAGTTGGCTGGTGTGAAGAAACCAAATAGTATTATCTTTGATTATGCACTTAGTGCTGCCAAAACTTCAAAAGAAAACAGTGTAATGATAGGAGATTGTCTGGATGCCGATGTCAACGGTGCCTTAAATGCAGGTCTTGATGCTATTTTCTTTAATGAAAAAAGAATCGAAGCTCCGCAAAATATTAAACAAGTAAACCATTTATTAGAACTAAAAAAATATTTATAATTATGAGAATAAAATTTTTGTTAATTGCATTCCTTACATCAGTTATAGGATTTTCACAATCGGTTAATGATTACAAAGCGGTTATTGTTCCCTTAAAATATGATTTCCTTAAAACGGAAAATCAATATAGAACGTCAACAATGACTAAAGCTAATTTAAACAAAGCCGGTTTTCAGGCTTTTTATGCCAACGAGATACTTCCGGAAGGTTTTGGGGATCGTTGCGATCTTTTGTATGCCGATGTTAAAAGAGAAAATGGTTTTTTAATTACCAAGCTTTTTGTAGAGTTTAAAGATTGTTACGGTAAAGTGATTTTTACATCTGCAATAGGAAAAAGTAAAGAGAAGGAATATGAAACGGCTTACAGAGAGTGTCTTGATCTTGCGTTTGTTTCAATAAACGGTTTACGCTATAAATATAATGGAAAAAGTGCTAATACTGTAAAATCTTCAATTCCGGCTACTCCGTTGACAACTGCAGTTGTAGCTGCTAAAGTTGTAGAGGCGACTCCGTTGGTTGATCTTAAAGATCCAAATTTATTGTATGCACAACCTACAGAGAATGGTTACCAGTTAATTGATAAGACCCCAAAGGTGGTAATGAAATTGTTGAAAACATCTCGTCCCGATTCATTTATCGCTATAAAAGACGGAGTTCAGGGATCTTTAAATGCAAAAGACAATCAGTGGTTTTTTGAATATTATAAAAACGATCAGTTAGTTTCTGAAAAAGTATCAGTTAAATTCTAAAAATAGAATACGGTTTTAATAACCGTATTTATCTTTCCAACGGTTCTTTAAAAATTCGCGGTTGCTGTTCTCTCTTGAATTGCGCCCCGGATTATAAAGAACCGTTTCTTTTATGGCATCCGGTAGAAATTCCTGTTCAGCAAAATTATTAGCATAATCGTGCGAGTATTTATAATCATCACCATAACCCAGTTCTTTCATAAGTTTGGTTGGAGCATTTCGTAAATGAATCGGAACAGGTAAATCTCCCGTTTGTTTTACTAATTGTTGAGCATTGCCAATCGCCATATACGAGGCATTGCTTTTAGGAGAAGTTGCCAGATAAATAGCGCATTGACTCAGTATGATTCTGCTTTCCGGATATCCAATGGTAGTTACGGCCTGAAAGGTATTATTGGCCATAATAAATGCGGTCGGATTCGCGTTTCCGATATCTTCACTGGAAAGAATAAGCATTCTGCGGGCAATAAATTTTACATCTTCACCGCCTTCAATCATTCTGGCCAGCCAATAAACAGCCCCATTAGGATCACTTCCACGAATGGATTTTATAAAAGCAGAAACGATATCGTAATGCTGTTCTCCACTTTTGTCATACAACACTGTGTTTTGTTGTACCAATTCAAAAACACGATCGTTGGTGATTATAATTTCATCGCCCGCAGAAGCGTTGATAACAAGCTCAAAAATATTGAGAAGTTTTCTTCCGTCACCTCCCGAAAGTCGCAGTAAAGCTTCTGTTTCTTTTAAAGTGATATTTTTTGAAGCCAGATACGTATCCGTTTTTAGCGCCCGGTGCAATAAAGCTTCTAAATCGGCTTTTGTGAAAGCATTTAGAATATAGACCTGGCAACGTGACAATAATGCAGGAATGACTTCGAAACTTGGGTTCTCGGTCGTTGCACCAACCAATGTAATCCAGCCTTTTTCGACAGCAGCCAAAAGCGAATCTTGCTGTGACTTACTAAAACGATGAATCTCATCAATAAACAGAATGGGATTTTTAGCAGTAAATAATCCACCGCTTTGTTTGGCTTTTTCGATCACATCACGGATATCTTTTACACCTGAATTGATGGCGCTCAGGATATAAAACGGACGCTTGGATTCCTGCGCGATGATTTGCGCCAAGGTGGTTTTTCCTGTTCCGGGAGGTCCCCAAAAGATCAACGACGGAATTATTCCTTTCGAAATTTGCTGCGTTAAGGATCCATTTGGGCCAACCAAATGACTCTGACTGATATAATCTTCTAAGTGTTGTGGGCGAATACGCTCGGCTAAAGGTGCTTCCATTTTGTAAAATTACAGTTTTCGGGTTTAATTTTATAGTTTTTAGAAGCTATTCCTGCTATTCGCTGTATCTTTTGCGTCCACCGCAGCGGAAACAAAAGGATGTCACTTCCATCAGGGCTAGAACAGGGTTTAAGAATATTTCAATAAGCTGACAAATTATCAGTAAATTGTAATTGGATAGTTTTTTGATGTCATCATTATAAATTTACCTTAAAAATTATGAACGACAACCACTTTAAATTTACGACTGCAGTTATTGGTCTTCCGGTATTTTTTGTTCTTTTTTTGTGGATCGTGTACTGGGTTCAGATACGCTTTGATTTCGACTTTTACCAATATGGAGTCTACCCAAGAGATCTGTCAGGCCTGCAGGGTGTTTTGTTCAGCCCTTTCATTCATGAAAATTTAAGCCATTTATACAATAACTCTATTCCTCTTTTGGTATTATTGGCGGCGCTGCAATTTTTCTATCCTAAACAATCCTTTGCAGTGATTGGTTATGGGATTTTATTCTCAGGGCTAATTACCTGGATTATTGGCCGCGAAAATTTTCATATTGGTGCCAGTGGATTGATTTACGTCTTAGTCAGTTTTATTTTTTTTAAAGGAATCCAAACCGGCTATTATCGTTTAGTGGCACTCTCATTATCTGTTATCTTATTGTATGGTGGAATGATTTGGTATGTCTTTCCGGAGGTTGATAAAACTATTTCCTGGGAAGGACATTTGGCAGGCTTCATTACCGGATTTGTTATGTCTTTACTTTATAAAACCCCTGAGTATGTAAAACCTATTGTTTATGAATGGCAGAAACCGGATTTTAATCCCGATGAAGATGCTTTTATGAAGCATTTTGATGAGAATGGAAATTTCATAAATACGGAGATTGTTGAGGAAGAACCGGAGGAATTAATGACTTATTTTAATTCAGATGTTTCGGTTAATTATATTGTGACTAAGCCTGAGACAAAGGAGGATAGGTAATGTTAGGCTCAGATGTTTATTTACCCGTAGCTTAAAGTAGTAAGTAAGAGCACTACAATTAAACTACAGGTTTTAAGAAAGAATCGATGAGTATATTTTGAAGACAATACTATATTATTTATCTCGTAATTCTCAATTCTTTGTGTTATTTAGCTTCTTTGGCGAACAGCCTCATATAGAAATGCACCGCAGGCAACAGAAACATTTAAGGATCCAATGGATCCGAACATAGGTAATTTTGCTTTTTCATCAACAATTTTCAGAACAGAAGGATTTATACCTCTGTCTTCAGATCCCATGATGATGGCTACGGGTTCATTTAAAGTTACGTCGTATATATTTTGGTCTGTTTTTTCGGTAGCAGCTACTGTTTTGATACCCGACCCCTGAAGATAAAAAATAGCATCTTTGATATGTTCAACTTTGCAAATAGGAACATTAAAAACTGCTCCGGCTGAAGTTTTAACTGTATCTCCGTTCACTGGGGCAGAACCAGCTTTCTGAACAATGATTCCATTTACACCGGTACATTCAGCAGTTCTTATAATAGCACCAAAATTTCTGGCATCTGAAATCTGGTCCAGTATTAAAAATAAAGGTTTTGATCCCGATTCGATTGTTGATTCAACCAAATGTTCCAGTTCAATAAAACCAATAGGGGAGATGGTCGCTACCGCTCCCTGATGATTGTTTGGAGTTAAGCGATTGAGTTTTTCTACAGGAACATACGAGAAATTAATGTTAGCGCGTTTCATCACCTTCATTAAATCTTTCATTAATTCTCCGGAAATTTCTTTTTGAATAAATACTTTATCAACTTCTTTTCCTGCCTGAATGGCTTCTATAATGGCTCTAATTCCAAATATTTGATGTTCTTTTTCCATGGGACAAATATAGGTATAATGTTGAGATAAAAAAAACCACTCTGAGTGAACAGAGTGGTTTCAATATAAAATTTATTTTGATTAAGGAGCTTTAACTAAATTGAATGTATAGTCAGACGATCCGCTAAAACTAATTTTTAAATTAATGTCTCCGGTACATGAACTAACGTTACCGGTTCCGGTTACAGTATAAACCTGACCAGGCCCGTAATTCCATTGCTCATTGCTGGTAACGGTAACCGCATTTGTAGCCGGATTGATAGTACCAATAATATAAGAAGTACTTCCGTTTATCAAATAAGGGTTAGCTGTATTCAAAATTCTGAATACATATTTACCATTTGCTGCATTATAAACTACAGGAACAATATCTCCAATACTGTAATCCTGCCATGTGTCAGCAGTAACTTTATAGTTTCCATTGAACAGAGAAGCATCGTTTAAAGGACAAAGTGCAGTGTAAGTTTGTTGCACTTTCCATAATGTTGAATTGGCTACGTCAGCTCCGTATAATGGCTGGCCGTTATCAGTAAACATTTTCAAAACGCTACCGTCTTTCAATTTTAAATCAGCAGTGATTACTAATTTATCAGTAAGACCAAAACTTGCAAATGTTGGGAATGCCTTAATAAGGTCAGCTTTAGTATACTTTAGTGTTGCAGGAAAAGTGGTAACATTAGCTTGCAGAGTTGCTTTTGAAACTACACCGCTTTTTGTAAAATAACCCACTACATCCATAGAGGTAACATCACCAGTAGCAACTGTTAGAGTTAATCCTAGATTTACATCTCCTCCGCCTTGCAGTGCTATAATGTTTATACCCTGATCTGCAGTAGCGATTTTAATTAAGTTTGGAGTAGCCCCTTCAACAGCGCCAATCTGTGATGTTCCGCCATCGTCATCACATGAGAACGCTATTAGTAAAAATAGCATTGATGTGAATATTAGTTTTATATTTTTCATTTTATTCGTTTTTTAATGATTAAAGATCCCAAAAGATTTTGTAAGTACCTGGATTTTTCTGAGCTGGTGCATTAGCATTAGAGTTTAGCTCTACTTGTGGCCAGTACCATGATAGCTGAAATGGATTGTTCAGTACAGTTTGAGAATCATTCAGAGGGAAAGCATCATTGTTATTCAGCTGGTATTCTTTCGTGGTGCTAAGCGGGTTTGCTAATACAGGGAAGCCAGTTCTTCTGTAATCAACATATTGATCTGCTGGATCACCGAAAGTACCTACCCACTTTTGTGTCATAATAATTTCTAATTTCTTTGTAGCATCTGCAGCATTAAATTCAGTCATTATTTTTGTTATGAAGTTAGTTACTGCAGTAGAACCTGTCAGAACAGGAATTGTTGCTAACTGAGGCGATTGGCTTTTTGCTACTACCTGGTCTACTTTAGCAAAACTTGCCGTAATTGCCTGCTGAAGTTTAGTTGAGGCACTTCCAGCTAGTTTTCCAGTTTGTATTAACTCCGCTTGAATATATAGGAATTCATCATAAGTTAAAATTCTGTGAGGTGCAATACCTGTTCCTGATTTTGCAGCTAATGTTGATACAGAACCACCTTGTCCATCATCATATCTACCTCCTGAAGGGAAGATACCAGGATAGGTAAAAGTATTTTCAGCACTCTTATCTCTGTCCGGACCAGTACTTCCAAATCGAATACTAACAAAACCAGTTGATTTATCCCAATAATCTGCACCTGGGTTTCCTGTTGTGGTGTTTCCTTGGTCAGGAGGGAATTGGTTTGGCTTTAATTGGTTGTAGAAGTAATATTTCATCCTTGGATCCGGATTACCGTTATGGATGTTAGGATTTACTCCTTTTAAAATTTCATACATCCACGGGCTTTGGTAAGATCCAAACTGAGTACTCTCGTAAGATTCAATAAACAATCTGTTTCTTTCATTAGTAGGTGAAATTGAATTGAAACGTGCAAATTGAAAATCATCAGCATTAGAAGTGAAGAAGTCACCTTCGGCTACAAGTGCATTAAACCCTGCCTGATCAAAATCTGAAGTTAATCTTACCTGATTGTACAGTTTTAGTTTAAAGGTGTTCGCAAATTTGATCCATTTCGTATTGCTACCTCCATAAAAAACATCATCAAGACCTGGTTTTTTTAAACCGGCATTTGTTTTTAAGTTAGCTTTTGCAGCGTCTATTAATTTAAAAATACTGGCATAAATTTCTTTTTGGTTGTCAAATTTTGGCCCAAGGTTACCAGAAGTTAATTTGGTTGCTTCTGTATAAGGAACATCTCCCCACATGTCTACGGCATATGCCATAATATATGCCTTTTCCATTTGAGCAATACCAAGATATACTAAATTTCCTGATTCAGTAGCTTGCTTTATTAAGGTCTCAATGTCATTTAAACCTAAATAAACAGTATTCCAGTCATTATTCATTGGAATGTTGTCAACTTTTACGCCATATTGATCTTCTTCTTCTCTTGAAGTCATTTGATGGGTGTAGACCGCTAATATGTCTCCTGTACTGTTATTGAAATCACCTAGTTCAGAAATGGTCGTTTGCGTATTTGTTAACAGGTAATTTAACGGGGCAACTGTAGGGTCATCTGTATCTTTATCAACATCTAAATAATTACTGCAGCTACTGAAAAAAGTAGTGAGGGATAATAAAACCAGAGCAGTTTTATTATTTTTTATAGAGTTATATAATTTCATGTCGTTTTGTATTAAAATGTTAAATTAATTTTGAAGCCCCATCTTTTTGCAGTCGGAGCAGCTGAAGTCTCTATACCTTGTAATGTTGAATTACCGTAGCTTGTTGTTTCAGGATCAAAATTGGTATACTTAGGAACGTTTGGTGCAAAATACCATAAGTTGTTTGCAATAAAACTTAAACTGATTTTTCCAAATGGAGTTTTTTCCAAAATTTTACTTGGTACATCATAAGTTAAGTTTATCTCTCTTAATCTAAATACAGTTCCGTCATAAATTGTTGCTTCATCAACAGAATTTATTCCAAAAGTACTTCCTCCGGCAGGAGAAAAGTAAAGCTCATTCATACTTAATTGTGTGCTGTTTGGAATTTGATTTCCATTAGCATCTAAGATCGGAGTTCCATCATTGTTTCCGTAATAACCTGGAATTATAAATGTTTTTTCTCTGTCTTCAGTATCTCTGGTTACACCTCTTCCTAATAATGACTCAATAGTAGAAGAAGATATGTCACCTCCTTGTTTCCAATCAATTTGTGCTCTTAAGCTCCACGCTTTGTAAGTAAAAGTATTTGCGAAACTCACTCTAAATTTAGCATTTGGATCTCCAATAACGCCAAGTGAAGGATCCTGAATAACTGCTCCTCCAGATCTGTTGATTAAATAATTTCCATTGGCATCACGAGCAAATCTTGTTCCGTAGAAAACTCCAAAAGGTTGCCCTGGAATTGCATATGCAATTTGATTTGCATTAAGCTGAATTCTGTCTAAACCTTCTTTCAATGTTAATACTTCATTTTCGTTTTTAGTGAAGTTAGTTAGTAATGACCATGTGAAGTTTTTAGATTTAACCGGTACTAATGTTAATCCAAGTTCAATACCTCTGTTTCTAATAGAACCTGCATTAGTGTTTAACTCTGTAAATCCAGTTGAAGATGCTACAGTTACAGGTGTAATTAGGTCTTTTGTTGTTTTAGAGTACAAACTCAAATCTACTACGATTCGCTTTCTGAAAAATTCTAAGTCTGTACCAATCTCAAATTCTTCTGAGAATTCTGGCTTAACATCTTGATCTCCCAAGAAAGTATTGTTTCCAATTCTAGGAAGGCCATTGTAGGCTTGTCCTTGATTGTAAGATATTTTTAAGAATTCTGCAGGCACATCTCTACCAACTTTAGCGAAACTCGCTCTTAGTTTTGCAAAAGTTAAAATATCGCTTTGGATGTTGAAAGCATCAGTTATAACTGCTGAGGCACTTACAGATGGATAGAAATAAGAGTTTCTTTCTTTTGGTAAAGAAGAACTCCAGTCATTTCTGGCTGTAGCATTTAAAAACAGGTAATCTCTATAAGACAGAGTTACATCGGCAAATACTCCGACATTTCTTTTCATAGCTCGCTCATCTGTTAGATTTGCTATACTTTTAACATTTTTAAAAGTAAAGATGTTTGGAACAATGAATTCTCTTCCTTCGTTTACAAGTCTTGAATACTCATTTTGCAATACGTTATTACCAACTATTGTTGCTAATTTAAAGTTTTCATTCAATTCATAATTGAAGTTTAATAAGAATGTAGATTCAATATCTTGGTTTACGTAGTTATCAGCAAGTAAATTCCCTAACCCATTATTTGCTCTGGAAGCCAAATCACGAACTTGACTTCTTGCTAATGAATATTTGTTAATACCAGCTCTGTAAGATGCAGAAATATTGTCGTTTAAAGTGTAGTTTAAGTTAATACCTGCAACAATTCTATCTGTATTAGTGATAATCTGATCGTGTTGCCAAGACCAAAGAGGGTGGTCAAATTGTGTTCCGTTTGGAGTAACAGATCCACCTGTTACAGGGTCTATGTATGGAAGATTTAAATCCCAGTTTCTAGCTAAGAACAAAGTTCTCGCAAATGAAGAAGAAGATCCTGCAAATTGATTTTCTCCAAAGAAACCTCCTACTTGTTTTGTTTTTGAGTAAGCTAAGTTGGCTCCAACAGTGAATTTTTTACTTAGTTTGAAGTTTCCACCTGCAGACATTGATGTTCTGTCGTAAGAGTTGTAAGGAATGTAACCATCCTGACGTAAATCTGAAATAGTAGCATTAAAAGTTCCGTCTTGTCCGGCATAGTTAAAACCAATTGTTTTGTCTAGCACCGTTCCTGTTCTGAATAAGTCTTTTACGTTGTTTGGTTTTGCAACATAAGGAACTGTAGGTCCAAATTGGTCAGGGAAAGCAGCTAGCAATGTTGGCCAAGTTGGAATTGTAGCTAATGAATCAAAGCGTGGTCCCCATGAACCATTTGCGTTTGAGTACTGGAAATTTGCTCCTGAACCGTATGTGTTTTGGTAGTCTGGTAAGTTAGCAATGGTTTCAAAATAAGTACCCATTCCAACATTTACATTTAATTTTTGTGTTTTATTTGGTTTAGATGCACCGGATTTAGTGGTTACAACGATTACCCCGTTCATAGCTCTTGAACCGTAAAGTGCAGCAGCAGCAGTACTTTTAAGTACGTTGATACTTGCGATGTCATTAGGATCTAATGAAGATAAAGCAGATTCATATCCTCCTCCTCCAGTGATTTGACTAGTTGAAGTTACGGATACATTACTGTATGCAATACCGTCAACGATAATCAAAGGATCTGTATTACCCGTTAATGAGTTTACCCCTCTAATGGTAATTTGGTTGGCAGCTCCTGCAACACCAGTTGATGTATTAATGTTAACCCCCGCAACTTTTCCTGCAAGAGCTCTTGATAAATCTGGTTCTGAGTTTTGAGTAATTTGTTCTGCTTTTACTTCGCTAACAGAGTATCCTAGTTTTTTAGGGTTACGCTTAATACCGAATGCAGTTACAACAACACTTTCCAGCTGTTGTGCGGCACCATCTAATAATTTTACATTAATTGCAGAAGAGGTGGCTGCTACTTCCTGGCTTTTCATACCGATGTAGCTAAATACCAAAACCTGGTTTGAAGAAGCTTTGATAGAGTATTTACCATCAAAGTCTGTTTGTGTCCCTGTTTTTGTTCCTTTAATCAATACACTAACACCTGGTAAAGGCATTCCTGTATTGTCAGAAACTGTTCCAGAAACAGCTCTTTCTTGCGCAAAAGTAAGTTGCGCTACTAGTACTAATAAAAGTACTAGGAGTCCATTGAACTTTAGTTTCATTTTTATGTGTTTTGAATTAGTCTGGTAAAAATCTTAATTATTTGTTAATCTACCTAATATAAAAAGCTTTTTTTTTGGTCATTTTGCAGTTTTGTTGTGAGATGTGTTTTTTTAATGTTAAAAATCAAGGGTTAATATTGCCTTATTTCTTTTTTGTTTAACATGTGTTAATGCTTGATTTTGCTGGTTTTTTTCGCGATTTTGATCAATTTTAAAAGACACTTTTTTGAGTGTACTTTTGTCCTCGGCATCTTTTAAAAAAAAAGAGGCCATCCTGATATGGATGACCTCTTTTTTATTAGTTTCAGATTTAGGGTGCAAGGGTGTATTTTATTGCAATAGTCTGAAGAAGCAAAAGAATTGAATCTTTGATTTTTTTTATATTGGGAAGTAAGTTTTGAAAATTAATTTGTAGAAAGGTCTCTTGTCAAATAAGCATCCATACTTAGATGGGTTGGCTGTTTGAGTTTTGTTTTCTTATTGCTTCAGCAAGTTATTAATGAAAAAAAGGGCGCTTATCATTCGATAAGCGCCCTTTTTTAGGAGTTGTTTTGTAAGTGAAGAATACTATTATCTAGTACCTCCAGCCCACCAAACTTTTTCTTTGTATACGTAAGAACCGTCTCCATATAGTTCTTTAACGTTTGTATTTGAAGCAACGTCAGATTGACCGTAAGCAAATCTTTGTGGGAACAATTCAGGTTTTGGATTTACCATAGGAATTAGGTCTCCATTACCCATTGCTTGTAAACGTCTGATATCGTTGTAAGATTCAATACCTTCATTTTCGAAGAAAGAAATGTGTTTTTCTACCATGATCTTTTTCAACAATGCATTACCAGTTAATGCTCCAATAGAAGCAATGTAAGTATCTGCTTGCGCTGGTGTAAATGCTACAGCTGTTTTTTTAGCGTAAGCTGCTTTAATAGCTGCATTCATTGTAGTTTGTGCCTCAGGTAAACCTAATCTCGCTTGTGCTTCAGCTTTAAGGAATAATAATTCGTGGTAGCTTAATAAGTAGATTGCGTTTGCTTCACTCATAAGAGCTGAGATAGAATATCTACCTTGCGCTTCAACATCTTCTTTTGAATTGTCAAAAGGAAGTACTACACCAGCCTTTTTTGTAAAGAAAGAAGCTGTACGAGCGTCTGCTGGTCCGTTAGCAACCATAGTGTCGTAGAAACTCTTAGCAACACAAATAGCACCTCTGTTTAATTCGAATCTTGCGAAAGGATTTGGAACACCACCATTTACAAGTTTTAATTCGTCGCTAGAATCTGCGAAAGAAGCATTTACATAGTTAATTACACCTTGGTAATCCGCTTTTCTAAGAGATAATCTCATAGTGTATCTTGCCAATAATCCGTTTGCAGCTTTGATCCATTTAGCAGAATTTCCACCATAAATAGGATCCTGAACACCTAAAGTTGCGTAAGTTGAAGTTTTGTTCAAGTTAGCAATACCTTCAGTAAGGTTTTTAAAGATGTCCTGATAGATAGCCTCCTGTTTGTCAACTTTTGGTTGAAAAATTACTCCTGGTTTTACAGCTTCAGAGTAAGGAACGTCTCCAAAAAGATCGGTAAGGATCGCTAAGTTGTAAGCCTTTAAGATTTGTGCTACACCTAAGGTTTGGAAGTTTCCTTTTTCTTTACCAGTTGTACAGTTGTCAATAATAACTCCTAAATTCAATAATTGTCTGTAGCTATTGTTCCAGCCGTTATTGTAAGTTGAAGATAATTGTGGATCAGCTCTTCTAATCTGAGCATTGTACATTTGATTGTGATTTCCTGCACTTAACTCAGAGTAGATACCTCCATAAAATGAAGCATCAGCACCAGTTACTGTGAAGGCAGAATTCACCATAACATCCGTAATGATTAAGCGGCTAGCCATCTCTGTCGGATTGTTCACATTCTTATTTATTTCGTCCATCTTGTCCTCAGAACAAGCTTGGAATAAGAACGTAGCCATTAAAGCTGTTAGTGTTATTTTTATATTTTTCATTTGATTTTTTTAATTAAAATGTAAAGTTCAATCCAAAACCAATGCTCTTAGTTTGTGGCATTGACCATTGTTCGAATCCACCAGCAAAGTTGTTGTTTCCTTGTGTTGCTTCTGGATCAAGGTTTGGCATTTTAGACCATAACAAGATGTTTCTTGCGAAAACAGAAGCTTTAATGTCTACTGCGTTGTCTAATAATTTAGGGAATTGGTATCCTAAAGTAACCTCTCTTAATTTTACAAAACTAGCATCAAATACTGCAGACTCTGCAATACCATTTAAAGCTGCTTGTAATTGTTGAGCTCCGTTTGGATCTGCAGCACCACCTCTAACGATGTCGTTTGGAGTTCCGTCAGCTTTAACACCTGGGTAAACAAACTGAGAAGTTCTGTCTGCTGTTCTTGCATCTACACCGTAAAAGTTCATTAAGTTGTTAGATCCACTGTACATTTTTCCACCATTTTTCCAATCTACAACTGCTCCTAAAGATACTCTTTTGTATGTGAATTGTGTAGAACCTCCTAAAGTAAATTTAGGTGCAACTTCTCCTAATACTTTTAATTTACCGTCAGCTTGTGGAAGACCTTGAGCGTTTACAACGATGTTGTTGTTAGCATCTCTTAAGTATCCTGTACCGTAGATAACTGGGAAACGATCTCCAACGCTAGCTCTAAGCTGTGGAGTTGTAAATCCTCCAAGGAAGATGTTGTCTACACCGTTTGCTAATGCCTCTACGTAAGAATCAATTTGAGAATAGTTTACGTTAAATGTCCAGTTGAAATCAGCAGTACGAACCGGATTAACGAATAAACTTAATTCGTGTACGTCATTACGCATTTTTCCTCCGTTTGTTACAAGAGAATTTGCTCCTGTAGAACCTGATAATGGAACATTGAAGATTTGATTTGTTGAATTTTGTTTAGAGAAAGTATAATCAACTCCAACTCTGTTGTTGAAGAATTTTAAGTCAACTCCAAGTTCATACGATTTTGTATTTTGTGGTTTTAAGTTTGGATCGTATTGTACGTTGCTAGGAATAAATGAACTAACTCCTCCTAATGGGTATTGTACAGGATTTCCAGACCAGAATCCACCTGAGTAACTTGGTGTTGTGAAAGAGTTACCAACGTAGTTTCCTGCTTGTCCTACTTCAGCAATAGATCCTCTAAGCTTAGCATAAGAAACAACTGAACCACCTTTTAATCCTTCTAATTCAGTTACCACAAAACCTAACGAAGCTGATGGGTAAACAAAATCTCTGTTACCTCTTGGCATATTAGACGCAACATCTTTACGGATAGTACCACTTAAGAAAACCATATTTTTATATGAGAACTCAGCATTACCGAAGAGACCAACAGTACGAATTTGTCTGCGGAATTCTGAAGCTGTTACGATTCTTGCGTTAGTGATAGTTGGGAAACCTCCAAAGTTGAAAGCTGTTCCATTATCATCATATTCTTTAGTGTTTTGGTGATTGTACTCGTTTCCAACCAAAACATTTAAGTTAAAATCATTAGTGATGTTCAAGTTGTAGTTTACTGTAAGTAAAGAGTTGATAACATCATTAGTTGTACCGTAAAGGTGTGCGCTACTAGTTTGTCCTGAAAGATCAAGTTTGCTTCCAAATTCAAAAATATCTCTGTAGTTTGTAGTCCAAGAGTCTACACCTGCTTGATATTTAACAGTAAGTTTTTGACTTCCGTTTTCACTGATAATTGGAGAGTACTGTATGTAAGCGTTACCGTAAACACGGTTTGTTTTTTCGCTGAACTCATTGTTTTTAGCAGCCCAGTAAGGGTTGTTGAAAACACCTGGTCTGTAATAAATCTGATCGTATGGGTTTGAAGGATTAGCATAACCAATTCCTTTTAAGTCGTAACTTCTTGGACCTCCAAATACACCAACAATAGCACCGTCATTTGCAGCTGAACTTTTGTTGATTTTAGTTTGAACGTAGTTAAAAGAGAAACCAGTTTTCCACTCGTTGTTTAACTTTGTATCTACAAGGGCTTTTACAGTATATCTGCTCATTCCTGTTTCAGGGATGATACCGTCTTGCTTAGAGTTTCCTACTCCAAAAGAGTAATTTGTTTTTTCAGTTGACTGAGCAATATTTAAAGTATTGTTGATTGTGAATCCTGTTTTGAAGAAATCACCAATATTGTCATAAGCACGAGGTGCAACCCATGGGTCTAATCCAGCTTTTGCTCTTTGTGGTACATAGTAAAGACCTGGTCTTAGAGTTCCACCGTTTAATGCGTTAGCAACGTTTCCTCCGTAAGTTGCATCATTTGGTAATTCAGAGATTTTTGGACCCCAGTTCATTGAAGAGTTTGGATCAAATTTTCCATTTATACCTTGTGCATACTCATTTTGAGTACTTGGTTTTTTTGAAATAGTTTCAAAACTTGTAGAAGTGTTGAAAGTAATAGTAGGCTTCCCGCTTTGTGCTAAGTTTTTACCACTTTTTGTAGTAATTAAAATTACACCATTAGAAGCTCTTAATCCGTATAAAGCAGATGCTGCTTGTCCTTTAAGAACGTTGATAGATTCAATTTCGTTTGGATCGATATCCACTGCTCTGTTAGCAACATCGGCTCCTGTTACACCGTTTCCAGTACCGAAATCAGGTTGAGATGCTACAGGCATACCATCAATAACATACAAAGGTGTGTTGTTTCCTGTGAAAGAACGGGCACCACGAATTATGATTTGAGAAGAAGCTCCAGGCGCACCACTAGAAGGAGTAATAGATACACCCGCTAATTTACCTTGTAAAGCTCCGGCAAGACTGTTGTTGTTTGCTCTTGTGATGTCTGCAGCTTTTACCTCCTGAGTTGCATATCCAAGTGCACGTGAGCTTTTCTTAACACCTAAAGCTGTAACTACTACGCTTTCCAATTCTACTGAATCGTCTTTTAATTTTGTGTTAACAGTGGTAGAACTAGCTGATACTTCTTGGGCTTTCATCCCAATGTAGCTAAAAACTAATACTTGATTTGGTGCTGCTTTGATAGAGTATTTTCCATCAAAATCTGTTTGCGTTGCTGTCTTAGTTCCTTTTACTAATACACTAACACCTGGTAAAGGTATTCCTGTATTGTCAGAAACTGTTCCAGAAACAGCTCTTTCTTGCGCGAAAGTAAGTTGCGCAACTAGTACTAAGAAAAGTACTAGGAATCCATTGAACTTTAGTTTCATTTTTAAATATTTTGAATTAGTCCGACAAAAATCTTAATAATTAGTTAATATACCTAATCAAAAAAGTTTTTTTTTCAGTGAAACGGCATTTTTGCTGACTGGAGTTATTTTTTTATCGTTAAAATGCATTCAAAAATGATGAATTGTTATTTTTTTACTTAAAAAGCAATGGATAGTTTAGTTTGTGCCTGCTGAATTAAATGTTAAATTTTATAGGAAGGACGATGAATTTCAGTTTTTTCTGCGTTTTCAACAAAAAAACCACCCCGGAAGGAGGTGGTTTTGTGTTAAATTATGTTATTTTTTGGCGATTCCTATTTATCCCAAAAAATCTTTGTGCTTAGTTTATCTCCTCCAATCGAAGTTGATGCAGCGTTATAATTTGTTGCATTTAATGTTTGTTCTCTAATAGGGTATGCCATTCTGGATGGAACCTTACCTTCGGCAGCTGCGTCTGCACTTGTTGGCGCTGTCAAAACTGGGAAGTCTAGTCTTCTTGTTGATGTCCAGCCTTCAAATCCTCTGTTGAACAGTGCATACCATGCTTGTTCTCCTACTTTTTGCTGCCAGGTTCCTGTGGCTGTAGCATATGCTACAGCTGGTTGGGCAAGATAAGCATTTGCATCTGCTGATGAAACGCCCCAGTCTTCCATAGAAGCTAGAATTGCTGCATTGTAATGTGAAGCAATTGTTCCTCCAACAGCAACTCCTCTTCCGGAAGCTTCTGCTAATAAGAATTCTACTTCGGCATAATCTAATAAAGTACCGCTAAAGTCCGGAGCTTTAATTTTGTCACTTGCATGAGTGTATCTTGATTGAGAGTTTTTTATTCCAACAATTCCACCTCTATAACCGGTTACAGTAATTAAGTCGCCTGCAGCATTTGTGTCTTTATAAGTTGGTCTGAAGTAAGGTGTTTTTCTTGGGTCATTTAGTGCGACCAGTTTGTCTACAAATGGTTTTGCTACAACAAAGTCATTTCTTCCTGAGAATACCATATCTACATAAAGCGGGTTAGTGTTTGGAAGATCTAACATATAAGGAAGTTTTGCGTTATCAGCATTTGATGTGAATCCGCCTGCTGCGCCGGAGATGATTGCTGCGTCTGCAATTGCTGATTCAAGACCAGATGATTTTAAGTTGATTCCTAATTTTAGTTTGATGCTATTGGCAAACTTAATCCAGGCAGTTAGGTTGTCTTTGTAGATAACTTCAGCAGAGCCAAAGGCCGGTTTTGAGGTGTCTAATCCAGCGATGTCTTTGTTTAGACGTACTATTAAGTCTTTATAGATGTCTACGGCTTTATCATATTTAGGTAAATAATCTCCGGATCCTTTTAGGGATTCTGAGTAAGGAACATCGCCAAAAGTGTCTACTAAAATTTGGTACGTATAAACCATTAATATGTCAATAAGGATCAATTGATTCTTTTTAACTGTAGTTTTTTGTGCAAATTCAGGATCTGCAGGTGAGATTACATCTTTTTCCAGAAAGCCCTTCGCTTGAGATAAATCAGCAAGTGGTCCTGCATAAAGCCTGTCCCAGTGATTGTCTGAAATTTTACGGGTTACCCAGTTGTAATTAGATTCATCCAGATAGGTGGTTTCAGTCCATTGTTGGTTTACTAATCTGAATATGTTTCTGTTTACATTGGTGTTGACAAGTTGCTCTGTTAAGTTTTTTTCAGCATTTGTAAATAAAGTGCTAGGGGGTACTACAGAAGGGTTTTTTACATCTACATTTAAGTCTGTTAGGCTGCTGTCGTCACATGAAACTGTGAGAAGCATGATTCCTAATGCATATAGTATTTTTTTCATTTTGTTCTGTATTAAAATTTGAATGTTAAGTTAAAACCAATATCTCTGGTAGTTGGAAGAGATCCAACTGAATAGCCTCTTGAGCTGTTTCCTGATGATAGTCCACTTTCTGGGTCTGCGTATGGTAGGTTTTTATGAATTATCCATAAGTTCGAACCAACTAAACTTGCTGATGCCGCGTTTATGAATGTATTTTCGAACATGCTTTTAGGGAAGTTGTAAGTGATAGATACTTCTCTAAGCTTAACAAACGAGGCATCGTAAATAAAAGCTTTGTTTGGTGCAGCTTGGTAGCCCATGCTGTTTGCGATTGATCCACCTTTTGTTTTTACAGTGTTTGGAGTTCCGTTAGGAGCAACTCCAGGATTTAAAAGACCATTTTCTCTAATGTCTCCTACAGCTGTTTCTCTATATAGTCCGGATGCAAGCCCGTAATACATATCTAGTGAGAAGATGTCTCCGCCTTTTTGAGTGTCAATTAAGAATCCAAAAGTCAAATTTTTATAAGTAAATTTGTTTCTAACTCCACCAATCCAATCCGGAGTAATGTTTCCGATTGTGTTGCTTGAAGATGTAGTGATCATGTATTTACCTGTGGCTTGATCTATTGTTGGCTGTCCGTTTGTGTAAACGAAATCAGTTCCTTTTAGGGCGCCATAAGCTTCACCAGGAGCTGCGTTAACTGTAACACCACCTTGGAATGCACCTAATTGAAGATTATCTAGTCCATTTGGTAATGTGATAACTTTACTTCTATTGTTTGACCAGTTTACAATTATTTCCCAGCTAAAGTCTTTTGTTTTAATTGGAGTTCCGTTTAACTGAATTTCAAAACCTTTGTTTTCGATGTTTCCACCGTTAACAAGTGCGTTCGTAAAGCCGGATCCTGAAGATACTGCTGCCGCAACAATCTGGTCAACTGAGTTTGTTTTGTAGTAGGTAATGTCAAATCCTAGACGTCTGTTTAATATACTTGTCTCTAGACCAACTTCGAAAGATTTTGTTCTTTCCGGTTTAAGGTCTGGGTTTTTGTTAATGCTACGGAATGGAAGTAATAAGGAGTTTGTGTAAAGAGGTTGTCCTTGAAAGTTAGGAACTCTTGTGTAAGTGTTGTTTAGTTGAAGTGCATCTGCATCATTTCCTACTTCAGCATAGTTCACTCTGAATTTTCCAAAATTTAACCAGTCTGCCTTTACTACGTTTGAGAAAAGGAATGATCCTGAAACCGCTGGATAAACATAAGAGTTGTTATTGTCAGGTAATGTAGAAGAAACATCTCTTCTGATAGAGGCATCTACAAAGTAAGTGTCTAGATAGCCAACAGATGCTTGAGCGTAGATACCATTAACACCTGAGGATATTTTGGCTTCTCTTGGGAATGGTAAGTCTAAACGTGAGTTAGATAGAGCATATATTCCAGGGGTAACTAAACCTCCAATAGTTGAAGAAAGGACATTGTCTCTTTTGTTTCTTCTGATGTTGGTTCCAATTACTCCATTTAAACTAATGTCTTCACCAATTTTTTTGTTGAAGTTTAACATGAAATCATAATTAATTTCCTGGAAGTCGATTTCGTTTCTTTGGTATCCTGATGATTCGTTAACAGGAGAAAGACCAAATCCTGAAGCAATTGACCCGACAGCTCTTCTTTCTTCCTGAAGTTGCTTATAGGTGTCAAGTGAGACTCTTCCTAATGCACTTAACCATGGAGCGATCTCATAATTAAGGGAAGCGTAGCTGAATAAACGGGTTCTGTCATCAGAAGAATAATTTTGATAACGTGTGAAATAAGGATTGTCCCAATATGCTGGTTTCAAACCTGAAGGATCTGTCGGATCAGTCCAGTTCCAGGTTATGTTTTGACCGCCTGATGCAAAGTAAACATCTTTTTGCGCTTGAACGTCAGTGTTGGTTTGCCACCATTGTCTGAAGTTACCCATAATGTTATCGTTATAACCAGTTGAGTTTCTACCTACAGTGCTTTGTAGGGTAACGGCCGCATAAGCATTAGCGGTAAGTTTATCGGTAACTTTTTGACTAAATCTTGCACTAATCTGATTTTTTTTCAATTCACTGTTTGGAAGAATACCAGTTTGATTAGTGTTTACATAAGTCAATGATAAGCTTGATCTGTCAGTTGATTTTTCTAATGCAATGCTGTTAACGAATGTATGAGCATTATTAAAGAAAGTTACAGGGCCATTTTTTGCAGCTGTCCATGGAGTGGCTTTTCCGTAGTTTGGCGAGAAAGGAGTAAAAGCATCCCATTGGTAAACTGGTTGGTTGTCAAAAGCATCTCCGTCAGAGGCATCATTTGATGTGTCTACAGTATCTGGTGTACCAGTTCCTAAAAATGAGGAGCCAATACCATATCCTGATCCATATCTGTTTTGATATTTAGGAAAAGTTGATTTGTCAACACTTCCGTTTGTGAATCCGCTTGAGAACGAAAAACCGATTTTGTTGTCTGATTTTCCTTTTTTAGTGGTAACCATTACAACTCCATTTGCAGCTCTGGATCCATATAATGCTGTTGCAGCAGCTCCTTTTAGGATGTTGATGCTTTCAATATCTTCCTGGTTGATATCCGAGGCATTGTTACCGTAATCGTAACCGCCTCCACCAACTTGTTGCGAAGAAACGTTTGAGTTGGAGTTGTCAATAGGCACCCCGTCAATGACCCAAAGAGCCTGGTTATTTCCGGTAAGTGATTTATTACCTCTAATTACAACGTTAGTAGAACCTCCGAAGTTGTTGTTTCTTTGAACTTCTACACCCGCGGCTTTACCTGATAATAAATTGGCAACGTTGGTGTTCCCTGCTCCTCCGTTAACATCTTTTCCTGAAATTTGTTGAGAAGCATATCCTAAAGATTTTTTTTCTCTTTTAATACCCATCGCTGTGGTTACTACAACTCCTTCCAGTTGCTGGGCATCTCCGGATAATTTTGTGTTTACTTGTGATGAGCTGGCGGCAATTTCCTGAGTCTTCATGCCGATGTAGCTAAATACTAAAATTTGACTTGACGTGGCTTTGATGGAATACTTACCATCAAAATCGGTCTGTGTGCCTGTTTTGGTTCCTTTGATTTGTACGCTTACCCCTGGTAGTGGCATACCTGCATCATCGGTAACAGTTCCCGAAACGGCTCTTTCTTGCGCAAAGGTTAGTTGCGCGAATAGTACTAAAAGTAGTACTAAAAATCCATTGAACTTTGGTTTCATTTTTGTAATTATTTTGAATTAGTCCTACAATATTCATAATAATTTGTTAATAATCCTAGCGTTGTGTTGTTGAATTTTCTCACAATGTCAAAATTTAACATTGTAACATATTGTAATCATTGTGTTAAATAATTGGGTTAATTGGGTGTTTTGCCCGTCAATGCTGAGATTAATCTGATATAATGGGTGTTATTATTTAGAATTTTTCGGTATTTTTTATTCCTTAATAATTTGTTAATAATGGGAATATTGTTTTGGTGAATTTTCTCACAACGTTAAAATTTAACATTGTAGTGTATGTTAACGATTGTGTTAAATAATTTTATTTCCTGAAGATTTTCCCCGCCATTGCTGAGATTAATGCGGAGCAGGCCACTCGTTGTCTGAATGGTTGTGCCGATTCCGACTCCTGATAATTTTTGTAATTTATTAAGATTTTGAGTGTTGGTTAAATCCTGATAAATGGCAAAATCGATAATGGAATTGATATACAGGTTGTTAGAGACTTTGTATCTGTATTCGGTAAGTAGCATAGAGGCGAAATTGCCCTGGAGACTGTTTTCTGCAAAACCTCTTATAGAGTTTGTTCCTCCAAATCGAAACAATTCGTTGGTAATGTAATTTTGACTTTTCAGATAAAGGATTTGTGGATTTATGTAGATGAAGTTTTTCTTGTTTAACTCAAAATTATAAGAGAGGTTAAGGTTGGTGTAGAATTGTTTGCTGGATTCGACGGTTTTAGGGCTGTTGTTGGTGTCTCTTTTTCCGTAGCCTAAAAGAAGGTTGAGGGAGGCTTTTTTTGGGAATAAACTTTGAAGATAATCTGTTTTTTTAAATTCAAGGGTAGAGGTGATGTATGAATTTTTGTAGTCGCTAATTGTGGTGTTGTTTGTGTTTTGAATGTCACTAGATTCTGTTGATTGATAGCCTAAGTATAGTCGTGTATTGTAGTTTAAAAAATAACCCAGGTCAATTGCGGTTTTGGTGTTTTGAAAAGTACTGTCCTGTTTGAAAATATTTAATTGTGCTTTGATGCCTAGTGAGGATTGAAATATGTAAGGAATTTCAATTTTAGTATTGAAGGTTTTTTGTTGATTTCCGTCACTTTTCCAGTATAGTGAAAATTGTTCTCCTGCGTGAAGAGTGTTTAATAATGATAAGTCCAGATATCCATTTAGAGTTGTTTTTTTATTTTCGTCATTAGAAAAACCAATATAGCCGTCAAAAGTGTTTGCTTGTCTTTTTTCTACATAGGTGTATATTTTCGTAGAATCGGTTGTTAATAATACCTCCGGATATTTGATTTGGGTTGTAAATTCAAATGCATTAATGTCGTTGTATAATTGTTTTACGGTTTCCTGATTAAAAGTCTTATTTAAGTACTTCTTTTTAAGTTGTTTTAGATGTCCTTTTGGGAAATAATCTCTTTTTGTTGGGTCATTCTGAGTTAGAATAATGGAATTTACGACGCGTTTTTTTTCGGATTTATAATTTAACTCCGCGTAAATTATGGATTTCTTTTTTTGTAGGTTTTCAAGTTTTAGTTTGTTTAAGGCGAAACCTGCTTTTTCAGCATCTAATGTTTTTTGGTTTAGATAATTTTCCAGTTCTTCATATGCTAGAATTAAAGTGTCGTTTTTGATTTTTGCTTCATCAAAAAAACGGTGATTCGCTCCTATATATATATGAACTTCTTTTGTTTTGTTTTTTAAGTCGATTTTTGAGATAAAAGTACTATCGTTTGTTTTTTTTGTTTCAAGTATAGCGTGGTCGAGATATCCTTGTTTGGTTAATTTTTCGGATACATTTTTAACTTCTTCGAAAAGAGATTTTATGTTAGTGTGATTTCCTGAATAATTCAGTGAATCAATAATTTGTGTTTCGATTTGATTTGCTCCTTTAATTTGTAAATGAAGGTTTTGAGCACAAGAAGAGATGCCGATTAGAAAAAACAGGAGAGGTAAAAGCGATTTCAAAAGCAATTGTTTCATTAAATTAAAAGTATTACAAATATCTATTGTTTGTTTGTAAAATCATATGCTTAAATAATGTTATTGAAAATTAATGAATTAACGTTTGTATAGTGAAAAATATTTTATACATTTGCAACCCCGTAAAAAGCGGGAATTTAATATACATAATAAATTTTTAGTATTAATTATGCCAACAATTCAACAATTAGTAAGAACAGGAAGAACTCAGATCACTAAGAAGAGTAAATCGGTTGCTTTAGATTCTTGTCCTCAAAGAAGAGGGGTTTGTACGCGTGTTTACACTACTACACCAAAAAAACCAAACTCTGCAATGCGTAAAGTTGCGCGTGTACGTTTGACAAATGGTAATGAAGTGAATGCTTACATCCCTGGAGAAGGACACAATTTACAAGAGCACTCGATAGTATTAGTGCGAGGTGGAAGGGTAAAAGATTTACCAGGTGTTAGATATCATATCGTTCGTGGAGCGCTTGACACGTCAGGAGTTGCAGGAAGAACGCAAAGAAGATCTAAGTACGGTGCTAAACGCCCAAAAGAAGCAAAAAAGTAATTTAAAACGTTAAGAGTTGGAGGTTAGGAGTTAAGGGTTGGGGTTTTAAGCATGTGCTTGAAATCTGTAACACATAACATTTAACGGATAACCTATAACTTTTTATTTAAAAAAAAGACATGAGAAAAAGAGCGGCAAAGAAAAGACCACTTTTACCAGATCCAAGGTTTAATGACCAATTGGTAACACGTTTCGTGAACAACTTAATGTGGGATGGTAAGAAATCTACAGCTTTCAAAGTATTTTATGATGCAATTGATATCATTGAATCTAAAAAGCAAAATGATGAGAAAACTTCATTAGAAATTTGGAAAGATGCTTTAACAAACGTTATGCCTCACGTAGAAGTACGTAGCCGTAGAGTAGGTGGAGCTACATTTCAAATTCCAATGCAGATTCGTCCAGACAGAAAAATTTCTATGGCAATGAAGTGGTTAATACTTTATTCAAGAAGAAGAAACGAAAAATCTATGGCACAACGTTTAGCGTCAGAATGTTTAGCAGCTGCTAAAGAAGAAGGTGCTGCGGTTAAGAAAAGAATGGATACTCACAAAATGGCAGAAGCTAACAAAGCATTCTCTCACTTTAGATTTTAATTCGTAAAGAAATGGCTAGAGATTTAAAATATACAAGAAATATCGGAATTGCTGCTCATATTGATGCTGGTAAAACAACAACTACTGAGCGTATTCTTTTTTATACTGGAAAGTCACACAAAATTGGTGAGGTGCATGATGGTGCTGCAACAATGGACTGGATGGCGCAAGAGCAGGAAAGAGGTATTACAATTACTTCTGCTGCTACAACTTGTACTTGGAATTTTCCAACAGAGCAAGGTAAAGTTCTTCCGGAATCATTGCCTTACCACTTTAATATTATTGATACTCCTGGACACGTTGACTTTACTGTAGAGGTAAATCGTTCTTTGCGTGTATTGGATGGTTTGGTATTCTTGTTTAGTGCAGTTGATGGTGTTGAGCCTCAATCTGAAACTAACTGGAGACTTGCTGATCAATATAGAGTTCCTCGTATGGGATTCGTAAATAAAATGGACCGTCAAGGTGCTAACTTTTTAGGAGTATGCGGACAGGTTAAAGATATGTTGAAATCGAATGCGGTTGCAATTACTTTGCCTATTGGTGATGAGGCTGATTTTAAAGGTATCGTTGACTTAGTTAAAAATCAGGCTATTGTATGGCATGATGAGACTCAAGGAGCTACTTTTGATATCGTTGATATTCCAGCTGACATGGTTGACGAGGTTAGACAATATCGTTCTATCCTTATCGAAGAAATTGCTACTTACGATGAAAATCTTTTAGATAAGTACATGGAGGATGAGAACTCTATTACTGAAGATGAGATTAACAATGCTTTAAGAGCTGCTACAATTGATATGGCAATCATTCCTATGCTTGCTGGTTCTTCTTTCAAAAACAAAGGAGTTCAATTCATGTTAGATGCAGTTTGTAAATATTTACCATCTCCTTTGGATAAAGAAGGTATTGAAGGAATTCACCCTGATGATGCTGATTTATTAGAAGAAGATCAAACTAAAATCTTGCGTAAGCCAGATGTAAAAGAGCCGTTTGCTGCTTTGGCATTTAAAATTGCTACTGACCCATTTGTAGGTCGTTTAGCTTTCTTCCGTGCTTATTCTGGTCGTTTAGATGCTGGTTCTTACGTTTTAAATACTCGTTCTGGTAATAAAGAAAGAATTTCTCGTATTTACCAAATGCACGCTAACAAACAAAATCCAATCGAATTTATTGAGGCTGGGGATATTGGAGCTGCTGTAGGATTTAAAGATATTAAAACTGGAGATACATTATGTGATGAAAAGAATCCAATTATTTTGGAGTCTATGAAATTCCCTGATCCGGTAATTGGTATTGCTATTGAGCCTAAAACTAAAGCTGACGTAGATAAAATGGGTATGGCTTTGGCTAAATTAGCTGAAGAGGATCCGACATTTACAGTTAGAACTGATGAGGCTTCAGGTCAAACGATTATCTCAGGTATGGGTGAGCTTCACTTAGATATCTTAGTAGATCGTATGAAACGTGAATTCAAAGTTGAAGTAAACCAAGGTGAGCCTCAGGTTGAATACAAAGAAGCTTTCACAAGATCAGCTACGCATAGAGAAACTTATAAGAAACAATCTGGAGGTCGTGGTAAATTCGGTGATATCGTATTTACAATCGAGCCTGCTGATGAAGTTGATGGTAAAGTTCCTGTAGGATTACAGTTTATTAATGCTGTAAAAGGTGGTAACGTTCCTAAAGAATATATTCCAGCTGTTGAAAAAGGATTTAGAGAGGCTATGAAAACTGGTCCGTTAGCAGGATACGCTGTGGATAGTTTGAAAGTAACTTTAACTGATGGATCTTTCCACCCTGTGGATTCTGATGCATTATCTTTTGAGTTAGCTGCAAGAATGGGTTATAAAGAATCAGGACGTGCTGCCGGAGCTGTTATTCTTGAGCCAATCATGAAAATCGAGGTTATTACTCCTGAAGAAAACATGGGTGATATCGTAGGTGACTTGAACCGTCGTAGAGGTCAGGTTAATGATATGGGTGACAGAAATGGGGCTAAAACTATTAAAGCTGATGTGCCTTTATCTGAAATGTTTGGATATGTTACAACATTAAGAACATTGTCTTCAGGTAGAGCTACTTCAACAATGGAGTTTTCTCACTATGCAGAAACGCCTTCTAATATTTCAGAAGCGGTAATTAAAAAAGCAAAAGGTAACGCTTAATTCTTAAGAAAATGAGTCAAAAAATCAGAATAAAACTAAAGTCTTACGATCACATGTTGGTAGATAAATCTGCTGAAAAGATCGTGAAAACAGTAAAAACTACTGGTGCAGTTGTAACAGGTCCAATTCCATTGCCAACTCACAAAAAACTTTTCACTGTGTTACGTTCTCCGCACGTTAACAAAAAAGCGAGAGAGCAATTTGAAGTAATGTCATACAAGAGATTGATTGATATTTATTCATCTTCATCTAAAACTATTGATGCTTTAATGAAACTTGAATTGCCAAGTGGGGTTGAAGTAGAGATAAAAGTATAATTTTTTTATATTTTTTATATAAAAAGCGAGTCAGAAATGTCTCGCTTTTTTTTGTTTTAAAATATTGCTTTTTTACGGTATGATTTTGAGTTTTTTTTATTTTTAATTTTTCTGTAAATTTTCATAAAGGCCTTTGTTTTAAGGGGATTCGGGTGTTTTTTGTTGTGAATTTATTAATTAATTGTTAAGCGTGAATGTGTTCAAAATGTAAAAAATGATTTCATTATTGGAAAAAAATAAGGTTGTTTTTGAAGTTGTTTTGATGCTTGGTTTTTGATAATGAGCGATTTAATTTTTCTAACTGTTTGGTATATTCAATTTTAATATCTACTTTTGCACTCCCTGTTTGGAAATTTCTGTTATTTTCAAATTGAAGGGAATTTTAGTAATTAATAATTAATATTTATGTCTGGGTTAATTGGTAAAAAAATCGGCATGACTAGTATTTTCGACGAAAACGGGAAAAACATTCCTTGTACAGTAATCGAAGCTGGTCCTTGTGTTGTTACCCAAGTCAGAACCAAAGGTGTTGACGGGTACGAAGCGTTGCAACTTGGTTTCGATGACAAAAACGAGAAACATTCCACAAAAGCGGCTTTAGGGCACTTTAAAAAAGCTGGAACTGTAGCTAAGAAAAAAGTCGTTGAATTTCAAGATTTTGCAACTGAGCAAAAATTAGGAGATCTTATTGATGTTTCTATTTTTTCTGAAGGAGAATTTGTAGATGTACAAGGTGTATCTAAAGGTAAAGGTTTTCAAGGGGTTGTTAAACGTCACGGATTTGGTGGTGTTGGACAAGCAACTCACGGTCAACACAACCGTTTAAGAGCGCCAGGTTCTGTAGGAGCATCTTCTTATCCATCTAGAGTATTCAAAGGAATGCGTATGGCTGGAAGAATGGGAGGAGACAATGTAAAAGTTCAAAACCTTAGAGTTTTAAAAGTAGTGGCTGAAAAGAACCTACTTGTTATTAAAGGATGTGTTCCTGGACATAAAAACTCTTATGTAATCATTCAGAAGTAATGGAAGTAAAAGTATTAGATTTCAACGGAAAAGATACTGGAAGAAAAGTTCAACTTTCTGATTCAGTATTCGCAATTGAACCAAACAATCACGCTGTATACCTTGATGTTAAGCAATATCTTGCTAATCAAAGACAAGGGACTCACAAAGCTAAAGAAAGAGCTGAAGTGACAGGAAGTACGCGTAAGATTAAAAAACAAAAAGGAACTGGTACAGCTCGTGCGGGAAGTATCAAAAATCCATTGTTTAAAGGTGGTGGAACAATTTTCGGACCAAGACCAAGAAGTTATTCATTCAAATTGAATAAAGGCTTGAAAAGATTGGCAAGAAAATCAGCTTTCTCAATCAAAGCAAAAGAGTCGAATATTATCGTTCTTGAAGACTTTAATTTTGAAGCGCCAAACACTAAAAATTTCATTAACGTTTTGAAAGCTTTAGGGTTAGAAAATAAAAAATCTCTATTTGTGTTGGGAGAGACGAATAAAAATGTATATTTGTCGTCACGCAATTTAAAGGCTTCTAATGTCGTAACTAGCTCAGAATTAAGCACTTACGCTATTTTAAACACTAACAATTTAGTGCTTTTAGAAGGTTCTTTGGAGTTAATCGAAGAAAATTTAAGCAAATAATAGGAGTATGAGCATCATAATTAGACCTATAGTAACAGAAAAAGTAACCAAAGAAAGTGAAGTTTTAAACCGCTTCGGATTCGTTGTTGACAAAAAAGCAAACAAAGTTCAAATTAAGAAAGCTGTTGAAGCTGCTTATGGAGTAACTATCGTTTCAGTTAACACGATGAACGTAAGACCGGACAGAACTACAAAATACACTAAAAGTGGTTTAATCAGTGGAAAGACAAATGCTATTAAAAAAGCAATTGTACAAGTACAAGAAGGAGAAACAATTGATTTTTACAACAATATCTAAGATAGAAAAATGTCAGTAAGAAAATTAAAACCTATTACCCCAGGTCAGCGATTTAGAGTTGTGAATGGTTATGACGCCATTACAACTGATAAGCCGGAACGCTCTTTGATAGCGCCGATAAAAAACTCTGGAGGTAGAAATAGTCAAGGAAAGATGACCATGCGTTATACGGGTGGTGGTCACAAGCAGAGATATCGTATTATTGATTTCAAAAGAACTAAAGTTGGAATTCCAGCTACTGTGAAATCAATCGAATACGATCCAAATCGTACTGCATTTATCGCTTTATTAGCTTATGCTGATGGAGAGAAAACTTATATTATCGCTCAAAACGGATTGAAAGTTGGTCAGAAATTAGTTTCTGGTCCAGAATCTCAACCAGAGATTGGTAATACATTGCCTTTAAGCAGAATTCCTCTTGGAACTGTTATATCTTGTATTGAGTTACGTCCAGGACAAGGAGCAGTTATTGCTCGTTCAGCTGGAACTTTTGCTCAGTTAATGGCAAGAGACGGAAAATACGCTACAATTAAAATGCCATCTGGAGAGACAAGATTAATCTTGTTAACATGTTCGGCTACAATTGGAGCTGTTTCTAATTCTGATCACCAATTAGTTGTATCTGGAAAAGCAGGTAGAACAAGATGGTTAGGAAGAAGACCTAGAACTAGACCAGTAGCGATGAACCCAGTTGATCACCCTATGGGAGGTGGTGAAGGACGTTCTTCTGGAGGGCACCCACGTTCAAGAAACGGATTGCCAGCTAAAGGTTACAGAACTCGTTCTAAGAAAAACCCGAGTAACAAGTATATCGTAGAACGTAGAAAGAAATAATAAGATATGGCACGTTCATTAAAAAAAGGACCTTTCGTTCATTATAAGTTAGACAAGAAAGTTCAGGAAAACGTAGAAAGTGGTAAAAATGCAGTTGTAAAGACTTGGTCTAGAGCTTCCATGATTACTCCGGATTTCGTTGGACAAACTATCGCAGTTCATAACGGTCGTCAATTTGTACCGGTTTACGTAACAGAAAACATGGTAGGTCACAAATTAGGAGAGTTTTCACCAACTAGATCTTTTAGAGGTCATGCTGGAGCAAAAAATAAAGGTAAAAAATAAGAAGCAATGGGAGTTCGTAAAAGAGAAACAGCAGATGCGAGAAAAGAGGCTAATAAGTCTATTGCTTTCGCAAAATTGAATAACTGCCCTACTTCACCTAGAAAAATGCGCTTAGTAGCGGACTTGGTAAGAGGTCAGAAGGTAGAAAGAGCACTTAACATTTTAAGATTCAGTTCTAAAGAAGCTTCAAGAAAATTAGAGAAACTATTATTATCTGCAATCAATAACTGGGAGCAAAAAAATAGTGAAGGTAATTTAGAAGAAGCTGGATTATTTGTTAAAGAGATCAGAGTAGATGGTGGAATGATGTTGAAAAGACTTCGTCCAGCTCCACAAGGTCGTGCACACAGAATAAGAAAACGTTCTAACCACGTTACAATCGTGCTTGGAGCTATCAATAACACACAAAGCAATTCTTAAGCAGCATGGGACAAAAGACAAATCCAATTGGAAATAGACTTGGTATCATCAGAGGGTGGGACTCAAACTGGTATGGTGGAAATGACTACGGTGATAAATTAGCCGAAGATCACAAAATCAGAAAGTATATCCACGCTCGTTTATCAAAAGCTAGTGTATCTAAAGTAATCATCGAGAGAACTTTGAAACTTGTAACCGTTACTATCACTACTGCTAGACCTGGTATCATTATCGGAAAAGGCGGACAAGAGGTAGACAAGTTGAAAGAAGAACTTAAGAAAGTTACTGACAAAGAGGTTCAAATCAACATCTTTGAAATTAAAAGACCTGAGTTAGATGCTTATCTTGTGGCGACAAGCATCGCTCGTCAAATCGAAAGCCGTATTTCTTACAGACGTGCAATCAAAATGGCTATTGCTGCTTCTATGCGTATGAACGCTGAAGGTATCAAAGTTTTGATTTCTGGTCGTTTGAATGGTGCTGAGATGGCGCGTTCAGAAGGTTTCAAAGAAGGTAGAATTCCTCTATCAACTTTCAGAGCTGATATTGATTATGCTTTGGCTGAAGCTCACACTACTTACGGTAGAATGGGTATCAAAGTATGGATCATGAAAGGTGAAGTTTATGGAAAGAGAGATCTTTCTCCACTTGCAGGAATGGATAAAAAACAATCTGGAACTGGTGGTGGTAAAGGTGGCGATTCTCCAAGAGGAGACAGAAAGCCTTTTAATAAAGGTGGAAAACCAGACGCTCGTAAAAGAAAGTAAATTTTTAAACTAAAGAAAAATGTTACAGCCTAAAAGAACAAAATACCGTAAGGTACAAAAAGGTAAGATGAAAGGTAACTCTCAAAGAGGGCATGAACTTTCTAATGGAATGTTTGGTATTAAATCTGTACATGAAGATGGAATGTTCTTGACTTCTCGTCAAATCGAAGCTGCGCGTATCGCTGCAACTCGTTACATGAAGAGAGAAGGACAATTATGGATTAAAATATTTCCAGACAAGCCTATTACTAAGAAACCTCTTGAAGTACGTATGGGTAAAGGTAAAGGAGCAGTTGAGTATTGGGCTGCTGTTGTTAAACCAGGAAGAATTATGTTTGAAGTTGGAGGAGTTCCATTGTCAGTTGCAAAAGAGGCTTTACGTCTTGCAGCTCAAAAACTTCCAGTAAAAACTAAATTCGTCGTTGCTAGAGATTTCGAAGCATAATTAAATTTATATTATGAAACAATCAGAAATAAAAGATCTTTCTGCAGCGGAGTTGCAAGAAAAACTTAGTCAAACTAAGAAAATATATGCTGACCTAAAAATGGCTCACGCTATTTCTCCAATTGAGAACCCACTTCAAATTAGAAGTGTAAGAAGAACAGTTGCAAGATTGGCTACAGAGTTAACTAAAAGAGAGTTACAATAATTGTATTCTGCTGAAAGATGGAAGAAAAAAGAAATTTAAGAAAAGAAAGAATAGGTGTTGTTACTTCAAATAAAATGGATAAGTCTATTGTTATTGCTGAAGTAAGAAAAGTAAAGCACCCATTATACGGTAAGTTCGTGTTGAAAACTAAGAAATATGTTGCACACGACGAAACAAACGACTGTAACATTGGAGATACTGTAAGAATTAGCGAAACGCGTCCTTTAAGTAAAACAAAATGTTGGAGATTAGTTGAAATCTTAGAAAGAGCTAAATAATTATGGTACAACAGGAATCAAGACTAAAAGTAGCAGATAACACGGGAGCAAAAGAAGTTTTAACTATCCGTGTTTTAGGAGGTACCAAAAGAAGGTATGCCTCTGTTGGTGACAAGATTGTAGTATCTATTAAAGATGCAACTCCAAACGGAAACGTGAAAAAAGGAGCTGTTTCAACTGCAGTTGTTGTACGTACCAAAAAAGAAGTGAGAAGAGCTGATGGTTCTTATATCCGTTTCGATGATAATGCATGTGTTCTTTTGAACGCTGCAGGGGAAATGAGAGGAACACGTGTTTTTGGTCCGGTAGCAAGAGAACTTCGTGAAAAACAATTCATGAAAATTGTATCATTAGCACCAGAAGTGCTTTAATTCGTTTTAAGATGATAAAGCTAAAAATAAAATCAGGAGATATCGTAAGAGTTATTGCTGGAGACCATAAAGGTGCTGAAGGTAAAGTATTACGTGTTTACCGTGAGAAAAATAAAGCGATAGTTGAAGGTGTAAACATGGTTTCAAAACATACAAAACCAAGTGCTAAAAACCCTCAAGGTGGTATCGTTAAGAAAGAAGCTTCTATACAAATATCTAACATTTCACTAATTGATCCTAAAACTAAGGAAACAACTAGAGTTGGTATTAGAGTAGAAGGAGATAAGAAAGTAAGATTTTCAAAAAAATCTAATCAAGTACTATAGTAATGGCATATACACCTAGACTAAAAGAAGAATATAAGAGTAGAGTAATCTCTGCTCTTAAAGAAGAATTCGGATATACAAACGTAATGCAAGTTCCTAAACTTGAAAAAATCGTTTTGAGCCGTGGAGTTGGTGCAGCTGTATCTGATAAAAAACTTATTGACTATGCAGTTGATGAGTTAACAAAGATCACTGGACAAAAAGCAGTATCTACAATTTCAAAGAAAGACGTTGCGTCATTCAAATTGAGAAAAGGGATGCCTATTGGAGCAAAAGTTACTTTACGTGGAGAGAGAATGTATGAGTTTTTAGATAGACTTATTACTTCTGCTTTACCACGCGTTAGAGATTTTAGTGGTATCAAAGCTACTGGTTTCGACGGAAGAGGTAATTACAATCTTGGAGTTTTAGAGCAAATCATTTTCCCTGAAATTGATATTGACAAAGTAAACAAAATTTCAGGAATGGATATTACTTTTGTTACTACTGCAAAAACAGACAAAGAAGCAAAGTCGTTATTGGCTGAATTAGGTTTACCTTTTAAAAAGAATTAAGACATGGCTAAAGAATCAATGAAAGCCCGTGAGGTGAAAAGAGAGAAAACGGTAGCTAAGTACGCTGAAAAAAGAAAAGCTTTATTAGAAGCTGGAGATTATGAAGGCTTACAAAGATTACCTAAAAATGCTTCACCAGTTCGTTTACACAACCGTTGTAAATTAACAGGTAGACCAAGAGGTTATATTCGTCAATTTGGTATTTCACGTGTAACTTTCCGTGAGATGGCAAATAATGGATTAATCCCTGGAGTAAAAAAGGCTTCTTGGTAATCTCGCAATAAGTTATTACTTTTGCAAACCGAAAAATAATTTTAATTGATTAAAGGTTCGGGAGACGGGTGTCTCCCGAAAACCATAATCGCAATCAAATACATATGTATACAGATCCTATTGCAGATTATTTGACTAGAGTTCGTAACGCTGTGGCTGCAAACCACAAAGTTGTTGAAATTCCAGCTTCTAATCTAAAAAAAGAAATAACTAAGATCTTATTTGATCAAGGTTATATCTTGAGTTACAAATTTGAAGACAACTCTGTTCAGGGTTCAATCAAGATCGCTTTGAAGTATGATAAAGATACTAAAGAGCCTGTAATTAAAGATATCCAAAGAATTAGTAAACCTGGTTTACGTAAATACGCAGGTGCTGCCAAATTACCAAGAATCCTTAACGGATTAGGAATTGCTATTGTTTCAACTTCAAAAGGTCTTATGACTGGAAAACAAGCGAAACAATTAAATGTAGGTGGTGAAGTAATTTGTTACGTATACTAATTTTAAAGACTAAATAAGATGTCAAGAATAGGTAAAAGCCCAATTGTAATCCCTGCTGACGTAACTGTAGAAGTTAAAGACGGTATCATTACAGTAAAAGGAAAAAAAGGTCAACTATCTCAGGAGTTTTCGGACGTAACTGTAAAAGTTGAAGGCGATCAAGTACAAGTTGAAAGATCGTCTGATCATAAAGACCAAAGAGCAAAACACGGATTGTACAGATCTTTAATCAGTAATATGATTGTTGGTGTATCTGAAGGTTTTACAAAAGAACTTGAATTAGTTGGAGTTGGTTATAGAGCTTCAAACCAAGGTCAAAAGTTAGATTTAGCTCTTGGATATTCTCACAATATTGTTTTAGAAATTGCTCCAGAAGTAAGTTTAGAAACAATATCTGAAAAAGGAAAGAACCCTATCGTAAAATTAACATCATTTGATAAACAACTTTTAGGTCAGGTTGCTGCGAAAATCAGAGGTTTCCGTAAGCCTGAGCCATACAAAGGAAAAGGTGTTAAATTTGTGGGTGAAGTATTAAGAAGAAAAGCAGGTAAATCAGCTTAAAAAATAAGATTATGTCATTAACAAAATCTGATAGAAGACAGAGAATTAGATTCAGAATTAGAAAATCGATTAGTGGTACTGCCGCTAACCCAAGACTATCTGTATTTAGAAGTAACAAAGAAATTTACGCTCAACTTATTGATGATGTAAATGGAGTTACTTTATTAGCTGCATCTTCAAGAGAAAAAGAAATAGGAAAAGGTACTAACGTTGAAGTAGCTGCTGCTGTTGGAAAACTAGTTGCAGAGAAAGCGTTAAAAGCCGGGATTGATACCATCACTTTTGACAGAGGTGGATATTTATACCACGGTCGTATTAAATCATTAGCAGAAGGCGCAAGAGCGGCTGGACTTAAATTCTAATATATTATGTCTAAATACAAAAATGTAGAATTGGTAAAACCAAGTGGTCTTGAACTTAAAGATCGTCTGGTAAGTGTTAATCGTGTTACTAAGGTTACAAAAGGTGGTAGAGCTTTCGGTTTTTCTGCTATTGTAGTTGTAGGTGATGAAAACGGAGTAGTTGGTCATGGATTAGGAAAATCTAAAGACGTTTCTGAAGCAATTGCGAAAGCAGTAGAAGATGCTAAGAAAAATTTAGTAAAAATTCCTTTGAACGGACAATCTGTTCCTCACGAACAAAAAGGTAAATTTGGTGGTGCGCGTGTATTCTTAATTCCTGCTTCTCATGGTACAGGAGTTATTGCTGGTGGAGCTGTTCGTTCAGTTCTTGAATCAGTAGGTATTCACGATGTATTATCTAAATCTCAAGGATCATCAAATCCTCATAACGTGGTAAAAGCAACTTTTGATGCTTTATTACAAATGAGAAGCGCTCATACTGTTGCAAAACAAAGAGGTGTTTCTTTAGAAAAAGTTTTTAAAGGTTAATTCAAGGAAATTATGGCTAAATTATTAGTAAAACAAGTAAGAAGCAAAATCAACTGCCCTCTTTCTCAAAAAAGAGGTTTGGAAGCTTTAGGTCTACGTAAAATGGGACAAGTTGTAGAGCATGATTCAAATCCTGCAATCCTTGGGATGATAAACAAAGTTAAACACTTAGTTTCTGTAGAAGAAGCTAAATAACAAATACTGTTATGAATTTAAGTAACTTACAACCAGCTGAAGGGTCAACACACAATCAAAATAAAAGATTAGGTAGAGGAGAAGGTTCTGGAAAAGGTGGTACTTCTGCAAGAGGTCACAAAGGAGCAAAATCTCGTTCTGGTTATTCTAAAAAGATTGGTTTTGAAGGAGGACAAATGCCACTTCAAAGACGTGTGCCTAAGTTTGGTTTCACAAACATCAATCGTAAAGAATACGAAGGTGTTAATTTAGATACGCTTCAATTATTAGTAGACAATGGTGTGATTACTGATTCTGTTTCTATGACAGATTTCGTAGCAAATCGTCTAGCTACCAAAAATGAAATCGTTAAGATTTTAGGTAGAGGAGAGTTGAAAGCAAAATTAAAAGTAACTGCCCACAAATTTACCGCTACTGCAAAAGCTGCTATCGAAGCTGCTGGTGGAGAAGCTGTAACTATATAACTTATCTATTAAGATGAAGAAATTTATTGAATCAATAAGTAATGTTTGGAAAATCGAAGAACTGAAAAATAGAATCTTAATTACATTAGGATTGCTTTTAGTATATCGTTTTGGTGCACACGTTACGCTTCCTGGAATTGACGCAACTCAGTTAACAGGTTTAGCGGGACAAACTAAAAATGGTTTAGGATCTATCCTGGACATGTTTACAGGAGGTGCTTTCTCTAAAGCTTCAGTTTTTGCTTTAGGTATTATGCCTTATATTTCTGCATCTATTGTTGTTCAGTTAATGGGAATTGCGATTCCTTATTTGCAAAAACTTCAAAACGATGGAGAGAGTGGTAGAAAAAAGATTAATCAAATCACTCGTTGGTTGACTATAGCTATTACACTGGTTCAAGGTCCAACTTATATCTATAATTTGTACAGAACATTGCCTGGAAGTGCATTCTTACTAGGCTTTAATTCACCTGAATTTTTGTTCTCGTCAGTTATTATCTTAGTTACAGGTACAATTTTTGCTATGTGGCTTGGAGAAAAAATTACAGATAAAGGTATTGGAAATGGAATTTCATTATTGATTATGGTTGGTATTTTAGCACGCTTACCGCAAGCTTTTATACAAGAATTCACAACCAGAGTTACCAATAACAATGGAGGTCCAATGTTGTTAGTTATTGAGATTATCGTGTGGTTATTAGTAATCATTTCTTGTGTATTGCTTACAATGGCAGTACGCAGAATCCCGGTTCAGTACGCTCGTCGTACGACAACTGGAGATTACGAGCAGGATTTAGCTGGTGGTAACAGACAATGGATTCCTCTTAAGCTTAATGCTTCAGGAGTTATGCCAATCATCTTTGCTCAGGCAATTATGTTTATTCCTGCAGCTGTAGCTGGATTGTCTAAATCAGACACATCACAATCTATTGTTGGTGCGTTTAGTAATATGTTCGGATTTTGGTACAATTTTGTATTTGCAACTTTAATTATTGTATTTACATTCTTTTATACTGCAATCACTGTTCCTACTAACAAAATGGCCGATGATTTAAAAAGAAGTGGTGGTTTTATTCCTGGAGTTCGTCCGGGAGCTGAAACTTCAGACTTCCTTGATAAAGTGATGTCTTTAATAACTTTCCCAGGATCTTTATTCCTTGCTTTGATTGCTGTGTTCCCAGCTATTGTTGTAAGTATTATGGATGTACAACAATCTTGGGCAATGTTTTTTGGAGGTACCTCATTAATAATTATGGTTGGAGTTGCAATAGATACTATTCAACAAATCAATTCATACTTGTTAAACAAACATTATGATGGTTTAATGAAGACTGGTAAAAATAGAAAAGCGGTAGCTTAATATATTTATGGCAAAACAATCAGCAATAGAACAAGACGGATCAATCATCGAAGCATTATCAAATGCGATGTTCCGTGTAGAGTTAGAAAATGGACATATTGTAATTGCTCATATTTCCGGTAAAATGCGTATGCATTACATCAAGTTATTACCTGGTGATAAAGTGAAATTGGAAATGAGTCCTTACGATTTGTCAAAAGCAAGAATTACTTATCGATATTAAAGGATATTCACTATGAAAGTTAGAGCATCAGTAAAAAAGAGAAGTGCCGAGTGCATTATCGTGCGTAGAAAAGGGAGATTGTACGTAATAAACAAAAAGAATCCTAGATTTAAACAAAGACAAGGATAATTATGGCAAGAATAGCAGGGGTAGATATCCCAAAAAATAAGAGAGGTGTTATCGCACTTACCTACATCTTTGGATTAGGAAAAAGTAGAGCTATTGAGATTTTAGAAAAAGCTCAAGTTAGCCAAGATAAAAAAGTTCAAGATTGGAATGATGACGAGATCGGAGCAATTCGTGATGCAGTTTCATTTTACAAAATTGAAGGAGAATTACGTTCTGAAGTTTCTTTAAACATCAAACGTTTAATGGATATTGGTTGTTACAGAGGTATCCGTCATAGATCTGGTCTTCCGTTAAGAGGGCAAAGAACTAAAAACAACTCTAGAACAAGAAAAGGTAAAAGAAAAACTGTTGCTAACAAGAAAAAAGCAACTAAATAATAAGTAATATGGCTAAAGCAACTGCAAAAAAACGTAAAGTTATCGTTGAATCAACGGGTGAAGCTCATATTTCTGCCACTTTCAACAACATTATCATTTCTTTGACTAATAAGAAAGGTGAAGTTATTTCTTGGTCTTCAGCTGGTAAAATGGGTTTCAGAGGTTCTAAAAAGAACACTCCGTATGCAGCTCAAATGGCAGCAGAAGATTGTAGTAAAGTAGCTCTTGAGGCAGGACTTAAAAAAGTGAAAGTTTATGTAAAAGGACCAGGAAACGGACGTGAGTCTGCTATCCGTTCTATTCATAACGGGGGAATTGAAGTTACTGAGATTATCGATGTTACTCCAATGCCTCACAACGGATGTCGTCCTCCAAAGAGACGTAGAGTTTAATTTTATTTATTCATAGTATAAACAAGGTAGAGCATAGATTATCGAAGGATTAGACCTGAATTCATAATCTCTACCTTAAATTTTTTTTAAAATGGCAAGATATACTGGTCCTAAAACCAAAATCGCTCGTAAATTTGGCGAAGCAATCTTCGGAGATGATAAATCATTCGAAAAAAGAAATTACCCACCTGGACAACACGGGATGGCTAAAAAAAGAGGAAAAAAATCTGAGTACGCTGTTCAGTTAATGGAAAAGCAAAAAGCTAAATATTCTTACGGAATTTTAGAAAAACAATTCAGAAATTTATTCGAAAAAGCGTCAGCAACTAAAGGAGTAACTGGTGAAGTTTTATTACAATTATGTGAAGCAAGATTAGATAATGTTGTTTTTAGAATGGGAATTGCTCCATCTAGAAGAGGTGCGCGTCAAATCGTATCTCACAGACACATTACTGTTAATGGTGAAGTTGTAAATATTCCTTCTTACCACCTTAAGCCTGGTGATAAAGTAGCAGTTCGTGAAAAATCTAAATCTTTAGAAGCTATCGAACGTTCTTTGTCAAATTCAAGTCATGTTTATGAATGGATTACTTGGAACAATGATCTTAAAGAAGGAACTTTCGTTTCTGTGCCTGCAAGACTACAAATTCCAGAAAACATTAAAGAACAATTAATCGTAGAGTTGTACAACAAATAATAATTGACTTAGTCGAAATTTATGGCAATATTTAATTTTCAAAAGCCCGATAAAGTTATCATGATCGATTCAACCGATTTTGAAGGTAAATTTGAATTTAGACCTTTAGAACCTGGTTACGGATTGACAGTTGGTAATGCACTTAGAAGAGTTTTGCTTTCAGCATTAGAAGGTTATGCAATTACATCTGTTCGTATCGAAGGTGTAGATCATGAGTTTTCTACTATTTCAGGTGTTGTTGAAGATGTTACCGAAATTATCCTTAATCTAAAGCAAGTGCGTTTCAAACGTCAAATTGAAGATATCGATAATGAAGCAGTTACAATTTCTGTTTCCGGTAAAGATCAATTGACAGCAGGTGATTTTCAAAAATTTATTTCAGGTTTCCAAGTTTTGAATCCAGACCTTGTTATCTGTAATTTAGATTCTAAAATCAAATTGAACTTCGATTTAACAATCGAAAAAGGTAGAGGATATGTTCCTGCTGAGGAGAACAAAAAACAGAATGCTGCAATTGGAACTATTTTTACAGATTCTATTTTTACTCCGGTAAAAAATGTAAAATATGCAATTGAAAACTTCCGTGTTGAGCAAAAAACAGATTATGAAAAATTAGTTTTTGAAATTAAAACTGATGGTTCTATTAATCCTAAAGATGCTCTTACTGAAGCTGCTAAAGTTTTAATTCACCACTTCATGTTGTTCTCTGACGAAAGAATTACACTCGAGGCTGACGAAATTGCACAAACAGAATCGTATGATGAAGAGTCATTGCATATGAGACAATTGCTTAAAACTAAGCTTGTTGATATGGATTTATCTGTGAGAGCATTAAATTGCTTGAAAGCGGCTGAAGTTGATACACTTGGTGATTTAGTATCGTTCAATAAAAATGACCTAATGAAATTCCGTAATTTTGGTAAAAAATCTTTAACTGAACTTGATGAACTTGTTGCAGTGAAGAATTTAACTTTCGGAATGGATTTAGCTAAATACAAATTAGATAAAGAATAATTCAATCCGCTACGGCGGGTTAAATTTAAAATAGCAATGAGACACGGAAAAAAATTCAATCACTTAAGCAGACAGACTGGACATAGAAAAGCTATGTTAGCTAATATGGCTTGTTCTCTTATCGAGCACAAACGTATTAACACTACTGTTGCTAAAGCTAAAGCGCTTAAACAATTCGTTGAGCCTTTAATTACAAAATCGAAAGAAGATACGACTCACAACCGTCGTATTGTTTTTGCTTACTTACGTAGCAAATATGCGGTAACTGACTTGTTCAGAGACGTAGCTGCTAAAGTTGGTGACCGTCCAGGAGGATACACTCGTATCATTAAAGTTGGAAATCGTTTAGGAGATAATGCTGATATGGCAATGATCGAACTTGTAGATTTCAACGAACTTTACAATGGAGGTAAAAAAGAAGTTAAAAAAGCAAAAAGCCGTCGTGGTGGAAAAGCTAAAAAAGCTGAAGGTACTCCTGAAGCTCCAGCAGCTGAATCAGAAACGACTACTGAAGCTTCTGAATAATTATGAAAGTAATGATTCTATAGAAATCAAGGATAAACTAATTTTTAGTTTATCCTTTTTTTTTGATTTTTTTGGAGTGAAATTAAAATTTAACTGATCTGACTTTATTGGTTTTATTTTTAGAGAGGAAAGTTTTAAAAAATCTTGGAGGCACTCTTTTAAAGAAGTAAATTTGCAAAATATCTAATTACAATTGAAAAACCTATCGGGGATTTCATGAAACAATTAAAAAAACAATACAAATTAAAGAATGAAATACACAACACGACAAAGCGCCATTTTATTACTTAGTGATGGGACTATTTTTCACGGAAAATCTATCGGAATTAGCGGTAAGACTTTTGGTGAGGTTTGTTTTAATACGGGAATGACCGGATACCAGGAGATTTTTACAGACCCTTCTTATTTTGGTCAAATAATGGTTGCGACTAATACTCATATTGGAAATTACGGTGTTAATGATTCTGAAGTTGAATCAGAAAGCATCAAAATTGCCGGTTTGGTTTGTAAAAATTTTAGCTTTAATTATTCCAGAGAAGATGCTTCCGGAAGTCTGGAAGATTATTTTACGAAACAAAACTTAATCTGTATTTCTGATGTTGATACCAGAGCTCTTGTAAGTTATATTCGTGACAATGGGGCTATGAATGCTGTTATTTGTACAGATGGTACTTCAATTGAAGATTTGAAAAAAGAATTGGCGAATGTGCCTAACATGGAAGGTTTGGAGTTGGCATCAAAAGTTTCAACTACTGAGCCTTATTTTTTTGGTGATGAAAATGCTACCTATAAAATATCAGCTTTAGATCTTGGGATAAAAAAGAATATCTTAAGAAATTTAGCTAAAAGAGATTGTTATATTAAAGTGTATCCATATAACTCAACGTATAAAGATTTAGCAGAATTTAATCCGGATGGATACTTTTTGTCTAATGGTCCCGGAGATCCGGATCCGCTTTTTGGAGCTATTGAAGTGGCAAAAGAAATTTTAGCAAATGATAAACCGCTGTTTGGAATTTGTTTAGGACATCAGGTGATTGCTTTGGCAAATGGTGTTCAAACGTATAAGATGTTTAATGGTCATCGTGGAATTAATCATCCCGTGAAAAATTTAATTACAGGTAAAGGTGAAATAACTTCTCAAAATCATGGATTTGCTGTAAACAAAGAGCAGTTGGATAATCACCCTGAATTGGAGATTACACATTTGCATTTAAATGATGAAACGGTTGCGGGTATGCGCATGAAGAATAAGAATTGTTTTTCAGTACAATACCATCCTGAAGCAAGTCCGGGACCTCACGATTCATCTTATTTATTCGATCAGTTTGTCGAGAATATAAAAGAAGCTGCTGCTAAAACGATGTAGTTAATAAATAAAGCTGTTTAATGAGTTAAATGCGTATTTGCTATTAAATATTTTTATAATTTCGAAAAAAAATATAATTTATTAATAAAAAAATAAAAATAATGAGTATTATAATTAAAGTTCACGCTAGACAAATTCTTGATTCCAGAGGTAATCCTACTATTGAAGTTGATGTAGTAACTGAAAATGGTGTTTTAGGTAGAGCAGCTGTTCCATCTGGAGCATCAACGGGAGAGCATGAAGCTGTTGAATTACGTGACGGAGGTAAAGCTTATCTTGGAAAAGGAGTTTTAAATGCAGTGAACAATGTAAATACTGTTATTGCTGAAGAATTAGTTGGTACTTCTGTTTTCGAACAAAATACAATCGACCAGTTAATGATTGACTTGGATGGTACTCCAAACAAATCTAAATTAGGAGCTAATGCTATTTTAGGAGTTTCGTTGGCTGCTGCAAAAGCTGCTGCTAATGAATTAGGGTTGCCGTTATACAGATATGTTGGTGGAGTTTCTGCTAACACTTTGCCAGTACCAATGATGAACATCATCAACGGAGGTTCTCACTCTGATGCACCTATCGCATTTCAGGAGTTTATGATTTTCCCTGTAAAAGCGACTTCTTTTACACATGCTATGCAAATGGGAACTGAAATCTTCCATAGCTTAAAAAAAGTATTACACGACAGAGGTTTAAGTACAGCTGTAGGTGATGAAGGAGGTTTTGCGCCAAACTTGGCCGGAGGTACTGAAGATGCTTTGGATACTATCAAATTGGCAGTTGAAAAGGCTGGATATTCTTTCGGTGACGAAATTATGATTGCACTTGACTGTGCTGCTTCTGAGTTTTATGTAAACGGAAAATACGATTACACTAAATTTGAAGGAGAAACCGGAAAAATCAGAACTTCAGAAGAGCAAGCTGATTATTTAGCTGAATTGGCTGCTAAATATCCAATTATCTCTATCGAAGACGGTATGTATGAAGACGACTGGAATGGATGGAAATACTTAACGGATAAAATTGGAGATAAAGTTCAGTTAGTAGGTGACGATTTGTTCGTAACTAATGTAGCTCGTTTGTCTACAGGAATTGAAAAAGGGATCGCTAATTCAATTTTAGTAAAAGTAAACCAAATTGGTACTTTGACAGAAACTATTGCTGCTGTGAACATGGCTAAAAATGCAGGATATACTTCAGTAATGTCTCACCGTTCAGGAGAAACAGAAGATAATACAATTGCTGACCTAGCGGTTGCTTTAAACTGTGGACAGATTAAAACAGGTTCAGCTTCACGTTCTGATCGTATGGCAAAATACAATCAATTGTTAAGAATCGAAGAAGAATTAGGAAGTACAGCTTATTTTCCTGGCTTAAATGCTTTTAAAATTAAATAATTGTAAGAGTTATATATATTCAATTTAAACCATCTGCTGCGGCAGATGGTTTTTTTTGGAGTTTTAACAAATTCATAGCAGGATTCTTTTTTTAATTAGTCTTAAATTCATTAGATTTGATAAATTATTATTTTATAAGATTTATTTCCGATATATTATGTCAAAAATAGCTACATTAGAAGTAGATGGTCAAAAAATTGAACTTCCGGTAATCACGGGGAGTGAAAATGAATCAGCTATCGATATTAACAAATTACGTGATTTAACTGGTATTATTACTTTAGACCCGGGATACAAAAACTCTGGTTCTTGTAAGAGTGAAATCACCTTCTTAGATGGAGAATTAGGGATTTTACGTTACAGAGGATATTCAATTGAAGATTTGGCTGAAAAAGCAAGTTTCTTAGAAGTATCTTACCTTTTAATTTTTGGGGAATTACCGACTGCTAAGGAATTAGAGCAATTTGAAAATGGTATTAAAAAGCATACTTTGGTAAACGAAGAAATGAAAAATATCATTGACGGTTTTCCAAAAACGGCTCACCCAATGGGCGTTTTGTCTGCTTTGACTAGCGCTTTAACGGCATTCAACCCAAAAGCAGTAAATGTTGAAAATGAAAAAGAGATGTACGAGGCCATTTGTAAAACAATGGGTAAATTTCTTGTAATTGCAACATGGACTTATAGAAAATCTATGGGGTACCCGTTGAATTATTACGACAATACAACTGGTTATGTAGAGAATTTTATGCAGTTAATGTTTAAACTGCCTACAGGACCATACTCTGCAAATCCAATTGTGATTGATGCATTAGACAAATTATTTATTCTTCATGCTGATCACGAACAGAATTGTTCTACTTCAACAGTAAGAATGGTAGGTTCTTCTCATGCTGGTTTATTTGCTTCTATTTCTGCAGGTGTTTCTGCGCTTTGGGGACCTTTACATGGTGGTGCAAATCAGGCAGTACTTGAAATGTTAGAGGAAATCAACAAAGATGGTGGAGATACGGATAAATTCTTAGCAAAAGCAAAAGACAAAAATGATCCATTCCGTTTAATGGGATTTGGTCATAGAGTTTACAAAAGCTTCGATCCTAGAGCGAAAATCATCAAAAAAGCGGCTAAAGAAGTATTAGATACATTAGGTGTAGAAGATCCTATTTTAGAAATCGCTAAAAAATTAGAGTCAGCAGCTCTTGAAGACGAATACTTCAAATCAAGAAATTTATATCCTAATGTTGATTTCTACTCTGGAATTATCTACAGAGCATTAGGAATACCAACAGATATGTTTACTGTAATGTTTGCTATTGGAAGACTACCAGGCTGGATTGCGCAATGGAAAGAAATGCGTGAGAACAAAGAGCCAATTGGCCGTCCAAGACAAGTTTATACTGGACATCCATTGAGAGACTTTAAGTCAAACAAATAAAAAAAAATTAAAGCTTCACTTAACCTGTGAAGCTTTTTTTATCTTTGCCCAAAATACAATATAGTTATGTTGCAATTAAATATAAAGAACGAAACGTCAAGACTGCGGGCAGTAGTTTTGGGTTCTGCAGTTCATAATGGGCCAACTCCATCTTTAGAGGAAGCTTATGATCCTAAATCATTGGAACATATTAAAGCCGGGACTTATCCAATCGAAAAAGATATGATTGTCGAAATGGATGCTTTTAATGCTGTTTTTCAAAAATATGATGTAAAAGTATATCGTCCGGAAATGATTGAGAGTTACAATCAGATTTTTGCCCGTGATATAGGATTTGTGATAGATGATACTTTCGTGAAATCTAATATTCTGCCAGACAGAGAGCGTGAGTTGGATGCAATTCAATACGTAATCGACCAGATGAATCCGTTAAAAGTAATTCGCCCACCGGAAGAAGTTCATATTGAAGGTGGAGATGTGATGTTGTGGAATGATCATGTGTTTATTGGAACTTATAAAGGAAGTGATTACAAAGATTACATTACGGCAAGAACTAATATGCATGGTGTTGAATATTTAAGGAAAATGTTTCCAAATAAAATTGTAAAAGAATTTGATTTGGTGAAATCTAAATTAGAAGCTCGCGACAATGCCTTACACCTTGATTGCTGTTTTCAGCCGGTTGGAAAAGATAAAGGAATTATCTACAAGAGAGGTTTCCGTGAAGAAGCAGATTATTTGTATTTGGTGAACCTTTTTGGAAAAGAAAATTTGTTTCATATCGAAAGAGACGAAATGTATAATATGTTTTCAAACGTATTTTCGATCGACGATAATGTAGTAGTTTCCGAAAAGAATTTTACCCGTCTGAACAATTGGCTGCGTGCTAATGGTTTTATTGTAGAGGAAATTCCATACGCAGAAATTGCAAAGCAGGAGGGATTGTTGAGATGTTCCACTTTACCACTAATAAGAGACTAAAAGAGTTTTAAGTTTCAGGTTTCACGTTCGTTAACATGAAACCTGAAACTTGAAACAAAAAAACATATAAAATGAAACAAACTACAAATGCAATCGTAATGATTCGGCCAGTAGCTTTCAGAATGAATGAGCAAACGGCAGTAAATAATTATTACCAAAAAGTATTAGACGGACTTTTACCAAGTACGGTAAATGCAAAAGCACAACAGGAGTTCGATACTTTTGTTGAAAAACTCAGAGCGGTTGGAGTTGATGTCACCGTTATTGAAGATACTTTAGAAACTGATACCCCGGATAGTATTTTTCCAAATAACTGGATTTCATTTCATGAAAATGGAGATGTGGCACTATATCCGATGTTTGCGGAGAATCGTCGTCAGGAGCGCCGTGAAGATATTTTAGATGTGCTTGAAGAGAAAGGCTTTGAAATCTCAAATATAGTTGACTATACATCGGCAGAAGAAGATGGTTACTTTTTAGAAGGAACCGGAAGTTTGCTTTTGGATAGAGCAAATGCAAAAGCGTATTGCGCTTTGTCTCCTCGTGCAGATGAAGAGCTGTTTATCGAATTCTGTGAAGATTTTGATTATGCTCCGGTTATTTTTGAGGCTTTTCAAACGGTTGACGGAGAACGTAAATTGATTTATCATACGAATGTAATGATGTGTTTGGGTGAAACATTCGCTGTTATCTGTGCAGATAGTATCGATGATAAAAAAGAACGTAAAATGGTTCTTGAAAATCTAAAAGCGGATAAAAAGGAAGTTATTCTAATTACCGAAGCACAGGTAAATAATTTTGCCGGAAATATGCTGGAAGTTAGAGGTACAAATGATAAGAGGTATATTGTAATGAGTGCATCGGCACATCAGAGTTTGACTCCGAAACAAATTGCACAATTAGAAAATCATGCGGAAATTTTAAGTTCCAGCTTGGATACTATTGAAGCTTGCGGGGGTGGAAGTGCCCGCTGTATGATGGCTGAAGTGTTTTTACCAAGAAGTTAATAGAACGGTTAAGTATAAAAAAGGGGATAAAATGTATATTTTATCCCCTTTTTTATTAGATGTATGTTGATAGTGTTTACATCAAGTTTCCTTTAATAATATTGATGATGGAGCTAACGATATATTGAATTCCAATAGAAATTACGATAAAACCGACAATTCTGGAAATAGCTACAATTCCTGAAGCACCAAGTATGCGCGCTAAATAATGAGCACTTTTAAGGATTGCAAAAATTGTAAATGCAATTGCCAGGATAGCTGAACATGAAATTATAATTTCGTTTATTCCGTGGTGTTCCTGATAAAAAGCAATTAATAGAGACATTGATCCTGGTCCTGCAAGCATTGGTATTGCCAGAGGTGTTAAAGCGATGTCGTTTCTTTGTTGTGCGTCCGTTTCGATTTTTTTATTGATTCCTCGTTTTTTATTGAATTTTCCCGAAAGTAAAGAAAAACCGGAATTTACAATTACGATTCCGCCCGCAATTCTTAAAGCATCAATGCTTATTCCGAAAAAAGTCAAAACATATTGACCGATAAAATAGGAGACCAATAAAATGATTCCAACATTAATAGCAGTCCAAAGTGAAATTCGGGAACGTTCTTTTTGAGAATCGTGTTGTGTTAGTCCAACAAAAATAGGCACGGTGCCGATAGGGTTTAATACTGAAAACAGTGCGGCAAATAAATAAATGAATAAATCCATAGAGTTTAGGTTAGTGCCGTAAAAATAGACATTTTTTAAAACTTCGGACTAAGATCATGTAAGGATATTGTTTTTTTTATTGCTTTTAATTCTAAAAAGATAACCTAAAATAAGCTCATTCTTTTTGATTACTTTTGCAGTATATTTAAAAATAATGAGAAATAAGAAAACCCTTGTTCTTGGTGCTACTACAAAACCGGAACGTTACGCTTTTAAAGCTATAAATATGCTGGTTGAAAAAGGACATACTGTATTGGCAATCGGTCAGAACAGAGGCGAAGTTGCCGGCGTGAAGATTCATACAAAAACAATTCCGGTAAAAAATATTGATACTGTTACGTTGTATTTAAATCCTGCCCGTCAGCGAGAATATTACAATTATATTATAGAAGCGCAGCCTAAAAGAGTTGTTTTTAATCCAGGAGCAGAGAATCCGGAGTTTTGTCAATTGTTAGAATTAAACAATATCAAGGCAGAAGTGGCCTGTACTTTAGTTTTATTGGCTACAAATCAGTATTAAGTTTTTTGTTTTTGACCTCAGAACATTGAGGAATTCATTTTTAATCGGATCAGAAAAGAAACATTAATGTATTACTTTTGTCGTCATGGAGTTTTCATCAAAATTAATAGAAAAAGCAGTAAGTGAAATGTCGCAGTTGCCCGGAATTGGTAAACGCACGGCGTTGCGATTAGTGCTGCATTTGTTAAAACAGCCTAAAGAACAAACCAGTTTTTTATCGCAGGCTCTATTGAATATGCGTGAGAACATTAAATTTTGCCAAAATTGTCACAACATCTCAGATACCAAAGTCTGCGAAATTTGTGCTAATTCATCAAGAAACCATCAAACGATTTGTGTTGTCGAGGATATTCGTGACGTTATGGCGATTGAAAACACAGGTCAGTATAAAGGAATTTATCATGTACTGGGAGGAAAAATTTCTCCAATTGAAGGAGTTGGCCCCAGTCAGTTGAATATTTCAAGTCTGGTCGAAAAAGTAAAGGCAGGAAAGGTGGTAGAAATTATTTTTGCACTCAGTTCTACAATGGAAGGGGATACCACTAATTTTTACATCTATAAACAAATTGCCGAATCGGAAATCATAATTTCTACCATTGCAAGAGGAATTTCGGTAGGAGATGAATTGGAATATGCAGATGAAATTACCCTTGGGAGAAGTATTTTGCATAGGGTTCCATTCGAAAAAACTTTCAAAAACAATTAAATAAACCCAAATAACACTTAGATTTTCTGAAGATTAAAGGAAAGTCTATATTTGCGATAAAATTTCACTAATGACAAAAAAAGGCTTTTATATACTGTTATTAATTAGCATACTATTTACTTCTTGTATTCCCGTAAAAGATCTGGTTTATTTACAAGATAAAAATAATTCGGGAGAACAGAATAATATTACTGCTGTGGAATCTAAGCCTTACAGATTGCAGGTAAATGATGTTTTAAGTATTGACATAAAAGCAATTGACCCAAAGTTGGTTTCCATTTTTAATACTACAGAAACTGCTTCTTCGGGAGCTGGAAAATCAGAGTCAGGATTGTATTTTAATGGATTTACAGTTGACGATCATGGTAATATCAGAATGCCAATCTTAGGAGAAATCAATGTTATCGGATATACTCTTGAAGAAGTGCGTGTTCGAATCGAAAAGAAGTTACTTGAAGAGTATTTTAAAAGTGAGGCTAATATTTTTGTTACTGTGAAATTAGCTGGTTTTAGATATACTATAAATGGAGAAGTAGGAAGTACAGGTACAAAAACGCTGTTTCAGGAACATGTAAATATTATGGAAGCTATCGCAAATGCCGGAGATATCACAGTTACGGGTAATAGGAAATCGGTAACCGTAATTCGTCAGACACCGACTGGTGTACAAATGCAGGATATCGATTTGACGGATATTAATGTGATGAAATCGCCTTATTATTATTTGCAGCCTAACGATTATATTTATGTAAAACCGGTCAAACAAAAATCATGGGGGACTGGAAAGACTGGTATAGAATCTATTACAACAATTATTACCGTTTTGTCATTGGCTACAACGGTATATTTGTTGCTTAAAAACTAAAATTAAATTCAAAAGATGTTAGATATAAAAGATTTTTCCATTTTTGAAAATCATTCAAATTTTGATTTTAAAGGATTTCTACTGAAAATTGCCAGCTACTGGAAACTCTTTGCGGTTAGTTTGATAATTGCTTTTGCTATTGCTTACCAGGTAAATATTCGTAAAGAAAAAATTTACGGTATGCAGACTATGGTTTCGATTAAGGAAGAACGAAACCCGTTTTTTACTTCTAATACAAGTCTGGTTTTTAATTGGGGAGGGGTTTCGGATCAGGTCAATGGAATTTCAACCGTTATACAATCAAGATCACACAACGAGTTAGTTGTGGATAAATTGGAGTTTTATATTGATTATCTTGTTCAGGGAAAATATAATTTGATTGATTCTTATGGAGCAGTTCCATTTTACGTAAAAATCAACAAAACAAAAGGACAGCTTGCCAATACATTAATAGGTATTAAGTTTTTAAGTCCAACTGAATATGAAATTCGAATTCCATTTGAAGGTAATTCTGCTTCATTAATTACGTATTCCAATAACAGTTATAGCAATACAACCGTTCAGCCTAAAGAGTATGTAAGAAGGTGTAAGGCTGGAGAACAAGTCACGCTTCCTTTTTTAAATTGGAATTTACAGATAAATGATAATCCGGGATTTTATACTGGAAATGAGTATTTTGTTAGATTTAATGATTTTGACGGAACCGTATCGCGTTATAGAGGTGTGAGTGTTAACGCTGATGAAAAAGGAGGATCAATATTGACTCTAGGAATGCAAGGTACCAATAAAGCCAGGATGGTTGATTATTTGAATGCAACGGTAAAAATGTTAATCAAAATTCAGCTGGACGGGAAAAATCAGTTTGCGACAAATACCATCCGATTTATCGATAGTACTCTTATTGCTATGGAAATGCAATTGAAGCAAACAGGTAATGAGTTGAAAACTTTTAGGAAGGATAAAAATATATATGAAATTGAAGCCGGTGGAGCTAAAGTTTCAGATAAAATAATGGATTTTGATGTTGAAAAAGATCAGGTCACAAGAAAAATTGCCTATTACAATTCTTTAAAATCGTATTTAAACAATAGTACAGATTATTCAAGATTACCGGCTCCTACAGTAGCAGGTATTGAAGATCCAAACGTTATTTTGCATGTTTCAAAACTTATTGCGCTTTCGGCACAAAGATCGGAAATGGCTTATGCAGTAAAAAGTGACAAGATGTTTAAAGATTTTGACAATCAAATGCAAGCTGTAAAAAGTGTTTTGTTAGAAAATATAACTTCTGCAAAAGCTTTATTGTTGACTGATTTGGCTATGGTAAATGCTAAAATTGGTCAGGCGGAAAGTACTGTCAAAAAACTTCCGGAAGAACAACAGGAGCTGTTAAAAATTCAGAGAAAATATGACTTAAGTGATAATATTTATACTGAATTTTTGAAAAAAAGAAACGAAGCTGAAATTGTAAAAGCATCGAACTTATCCGATATTCATTTTATTGATCCTGCAAAAGATATCGGAGGCGGATTAATTGGTCCGAAAACTTCAGTGAATTATGTACTGGCCTTATTTATGGGGATATTAATTCCGTTGTTGTTCGTTTTTGGAATTTTCTTTGTCAATAACTCGATTCAGAATACCGAAGATATTAGTAAATTGACACAAATACCGTTAATTGGTATCATTGGAGTAAATAAAGATTCGTTGAGTTTGGCGGTATTTGATAAGCCAAAATCGGCATTATCAGAAGCATTTAGAGCTATTCGTTCCTCTTTGCAGTTTTTATATAAGAAACAGCAGGTGAGCGGTTCGAAAACTCTAATGATTACGTCGTCAATAAGTGGTGAAGGAAAGACATTTTGTTCCATAAATATTGCTACGGTATTCGCTTTAAGCGAAAAGAAAACGGTAATTCTTGGTTTGGATTTAAGAAAACCGAGATTGGCAGATGAGTTCAATTTGAAAAATCAAACAGGTGTTGTTAATTACCTCATAAAGCAAAATAGTTTAGAAGAAATTACACACCGTACAGAAGTTCCAAATCTGGATGTTATACTTTCGGGGCCAATTCCACCAAATCCTTCAGAGCTAATTTTGAGTGATGCGATGAGAGAGATGATCTTAGAGTTGAAGCAAAAATACGATTATATTATTTTGGATACACCTCCGGTTGGGTTGGTTTCGGATGCGTTAGAACTTGCACAATTTGCAGATGTAACTCTTTATATAGTAAGGCAAAATTATACCAAAAAGGATATGATTACATTGCTAAACACCAGAGTTAAAAGAGGGGAGCTGAATAATGCCAGCATTGTATTAAATGGTTATGAGAATAAGGCAAAATATGGAGCCGCTTATGGATACGGTTACGGAGCTTATGCAAACGGTTATCATGATGAAGAGGAAAAACTTAGTGTTTGGAAGGTGATTTTGAGTAAATTCAATAAAAAATAATTGGTAGCAAATGAGTACATCAAAACAACATACAATTTTGATTACAGGTGGAGCGGGATTTATCGGATCAAATTTATCAGAGTATTTTTTAGAACTTGGTTATAAAGTGGTTTGTCTGGATAATTTTTCGACAGGCCATCGTCATAATTTAAAGGATTTCATTTCAAATCCTGATTTTAGATTAATTGAAGGAGATATTCGAAATTTTGCCGATTGCATTTCAGCTGTTGAAGGTGCTGATTATGTTTTGCATCAGGCCGCTTTAGGTTCTGTTCCGAGATCAATTAATGATCCTATTACGACAAACGATGTGAATGTTTCCGGTTTTTTAAATATGCTGACCGCTTCTCGTGATGCGAAAGTTAAAAGGTTTATTTATGCAGCGAGTTCATCAACTTATGGGGATTCTCAGGGATTGCCGAAAGTTGAGGATGTAATAGGAAAGCCTTTGTCTCCATATGCCATTACAAAATATGTAAACGAACTCTATGCTGAGATTTTTAGTAAAACTTATGGATTAGAGACTATCGGATTGCGATATTTTAATGTTTTTGGCAGAAAGCAGGATCCTAATGGAGCTTATGCAGCTGTAGTTCCAAAATTTGTTATGCAGTTAATGAAATATGAAAGTCCTGTAATTAATGGGGATGGAAATTATTCTCGAGATTTTACTTATATAGACAATGTAATTCAGATGAATGAATTGGCAATGACGAGTGAAAATCCGGAAGCCATAAACACAGTTTATAATACCGCTTTTGGCGATCGAAATACTTTAAATGATTTAGTAGGTTATTTAAAGGAATACTTAGGAGCATTTGATTCTAAAATTTCTGATGTGGAGATAGTTTATGGGGCAAATCGTGCAGGAGATATTCCACATTCATTAGCAAGTATTGATAAAGCAAGAAAAATGCTGGGATATGATCCTAAATATTCTTTACAGGAAGGATTAAAGGAAGCGGTGAGCTGGTATTGGAAAAATTTGAAATAAAATAAAGATCAAGATAATAGTATAGTAAATGAAAATTACAAAAATTTGTTGCATTGGTGCTGGTTATGTTGGAGGTCCAACGATGGCGGTAATTGCTCAAAAATGCCCACATATTCAAGTGACTGTTGTCGATTTGAACGAACAAAGAATTGCAGACTGGAATGATCCAAATACGGATAATATTCCGATTTATGAGCCTGGGCTTTCAGAAATAGTAGCGGAGGCCAGAGGAAGGAATTTGTTTTTTTCGACAGAAGTTGAAAAAGCAATTGATGAGGCTCAGGTGATTTTTATTTCAGTAAATACACCAACCAAGACTTATGGTAAGGGAAAGGGAATGGCGGCTGATTTAAAATACATTGAATTATGTGCCCGACAAATTGCAAAAGTTGCCAAGGAAAACAAAATTGTTGTTGAGAAGTCAACTTTACCTGTACGCACAGCGGAAGCTATTAAAAGCATTTTGGATAATACAGGGAATGGAGTTCAGTTTCAAATTTTATCAAATCCGGAATTCCTGGCAGAAGGGACTGCGGTTACTGATTTGTTGAATCCGGATCGAATTTTAATTGGTGGAGATACAACACCGGAAGGTGAGGAAGCAATTAGCGCATTGGTTGATGTTTACGCAAACTGGGTAGACAAAGAAAAGATTTTGACTACGAACGTTTGGTCGTCGGAATTGTCTAAGTTAACGGCAAATGCATTTTTGGCACAACGAATTTCTTCTATAAATGCAATGTCTGAATTGTGTGAAAAAACAGGTGCTGATGTTAATGAAGTTGCCCGTGCCATTGGAATGGATAGCAGAATTGGACCAAAGTTCTTAAAGGCATCAGTTGGTTTTGGAGGTTCTTGCTTTCAAAAAGACATTCTTAATTTAGTGTATATTGCAAAATCTTACGGATTAAATGAAGTAGCAGATTATTGGGAACAAGTAATTATAATGAATGATCATCAGAAGAAAAGATTCTCAAGTAAGATTGTTCAGACTTTATACAATACTGTCGCCGATAAGAAAATTACATTTTTAGGTTGGGCTTTCAAAAAAGACACCAATGATACAAGAGAATCTGCGGCAATCTATGTAGCAGATGATTTGATTAATGAACAGGCAAAAATTTCTGTTTATGACCCGAAAGTTTCAAAGACTAAGATATTAAATGATTTAAATTATTTAGAAACGAGGTCAGCGGAAGAGAACAATATAGCAGTTTCAACGTTTGCTAACGCTTACGACGCATGTAAAGGTGCTCATGCAATTGCTATTTTAACAGAATGGGACGAGTTTACAATGTACGATTGGCAAAAGATATACGATTCTATGCATAAGCCAGCTTTTCTTTTCGATGGCAGAAATATCTTAGATGCAAAAAAACTAGAATCAATTGGTTTTATTTATAATGGGATTGGTTCCTAATTGAAAAAGATATTGAAGTGAAATTCAATCTAAAATCAGGAAGAGGGGGGTGTTGGAGATTTTATTCATTGTAAAGGAAAATTATGAATTGGTATGTTGTTTATACAAAACCGAAATGGGAGAAGAAAGTTGCGGATAGACTGATCCAAATGGGTATTGAATGTTATTGTCCATTAATTACGCAAGTGAAAGAATGGTCAGATAGAAAGAAGAAAGTTGAAGTCCCCCTTTTTAATTCTTACGTATTTGTTCAGTTGAAAGATATTGATCGAAATTCAGTTTTCCAGATAGCCGGGGTAGTTCGTTATTTGTTTTGGTTAGGGAAACCGGCCATAGTTCGCGATGAAGAAATTAATAGTATAAAAGCAAGTCTGAAAGCTCCAAATATAAGCGATATATCAGTGACTTCAATTCAGGCTGGAGATCGAATTAAAATAGAAGCTGGCGTTTTTAGTAATCAGGAAGCGATAGTTCAGGAAGTTTCAAATACACATTATATATTGGTTTTAGAATCTTTGGGATGTGTGCTTAAAATAAAATACAAATAAAATAGTTATAGTTTAACTATTTCAGTTAAAACAGAGGGTAAAATTCTTTAATTTGAGATTTTATTTCTCTGTTTTTTTTGCAATGTAATTTTTTGCATGCTGATTGATAGAGGATTGTTGGATTAAGTTTTTTTTAATAGTCCGTTTTTTTGGGCATTACGGGAAAGCGTATTGATTAACTTGAGTTAATATACTATATTTGCCCAAAATAAATGTAGGGTGTCTGGGGCAAAAAAATGTGACTCAGAAGGGCGGAGCCGTGAATTGAAATGACTGAAGTGGATAAAAAAGAATACAAATTGGATGAAAACATAAAGATAGCCGTTATTGGCTTAGGTTATGTTGGTTTGCCTTTGGCCAGATTATTTGCTACAAAATATGCCGTTGTAGGTTTTGATATCAATGAAGGGCGAGTTGCTTCTCTAAAATCTGGTACTGATACTACGTTGGAGATAGATGACGAAACTTTACAGAAGGTTTTGGTTGATAATTCTGATGACAAACAAGGATTGTACTGCACAACTTCTATAGAAGATATCGCAGATTGTAATTATTTTGTGATAACAGTTCCTACTCCGGTAGATAAAAATAATCGTCCTGATTTGACTCCGTTATATAAATCTAGCGTAACAGTTGGTAAAGTATTAAAAAGGGGAGATATTGTTATTTATGAATCGACTGTGTATCCCGGTGTAACGGAGGAAGAGTGTGTGCCTGTTTTAGAAAAGGTTTCTGGTTTAAAATTTAATGAAGGCTTTTTTGCAGGATACTCGCCTGAAAGAATAAACCCTGGTGATAAGGAACATACTGTTGAGAAAATTCTAAAGGTAACCTCAGGGTCTACTACGGAGATTGGTCAAAAAGTAGATGCTCTTTACAAATCTGTAATTACTGCCGGAACCCATTTGGCACCTTCAATAAAAGTTGCAGAGGCAGCTAAAGTGATCGAGAATTCACAGCGAGATATTAATATTGCCTTTGTAAACGAGTTAGCCAAGATATTCAATCTTATGGATATTGACACTCAGGAAGTATTGGCAGCAGCTTCTACAAAATGGAACTTTTTACCCTTCAAACCTGGATTGGTTGGAGGACATTGCATTGGTGTAGACCCTTACTATCTGGCACAGAGAGCTCAAGAATTTGGATATCATCCTGAAATAATTTTGGCAGGACGACGTTTAAATGACAGTATGGGGGAATATGTGGCCGCCCAGGTGGTAAAACTGATGATAAAAAAAGGAATTTCTGTTAATGGAGCTAATCTGTTAATGCTTGGAATTACTTTCAAAGAAAATTGTCCGGATGTTAGAAATACAAAGATTGTTGATGTAATCAAAGCGTTAAAAGAATACGGGATAACAGTCACATTATATGATCCTTTAGCCAGTATAGAGGAAGTTAAAAAAGAATACAAATTACAAACTATTAATTCTGTACCAAAAGAAAAATTTGATGCAGTTGTACTTGGAGTAGCACATGCTGAATTTTTAAAACTGGATTTTTCAGAGTTGCAGAAAGAAAATAGTTTATTATACGATGTAAAAGGAGTCTTAGGTACTTTAGCTGATAACAGGCTATAGTAAAAAAGGCTTTTTTTATTTTAAAGAAAATGGAAGTAAACAATTCAATCATACATGTTATTTTGACCGGAGGAATTGGCAGCAGACTTTGGCCATTATCCAGAAAAAGTCAACCAAAGCAATATTTGGAGATGTTTGAAGGAAAGTCTTTATTTGAATTGACAGTTGATCGCAATAATCATTTAGCTGATAAAGTAATGGTTGTTGGCAATGTAGACAATCATTCTCTTAGTGCCAAAGTAATGGATAAGTCAAAAAGAGAGTATGTAAATATTGTTGAAGCGACTCCTCGAAATACTGCTGCGGCAATTGCATTTGCTGCATTTGCTTGTGATCCTGATGATATTTTAATTGTTACCCCATCTGATCATATTATTGAAAAGATGGAAGATTACAATAAGGCTATAGATGAAGCTATTGTAAAGGCTAAAGAAGGGTGTATCGTAACTTTTGGGATTATTCCAACTAAACCGGAAACGGGATACGGTTACATTGAATCAAAAGGTGATAAAGTAGTTTCATTTCGTGAAAAACCAAACGAAACAACCGCTAAAAATTTCATCGCAAGAGGTAATTTTCTGTGGAATAGTGGTATGTTTTGTTTTAAAGCTGGAGTTCTTTTAGAGGAATTGAAACAATTTCAACCGGACGTTTTTGAGAAATCTAAAGCCGTTTGGGAAGCTAATAAAGAGGGTTTTTTAGATTTAGATTTGTCTTTAGAAATCCCATCCATAAGTATCGATTATGCTGTTATGGAACGCAGTAAGAAAATAAAAGTAGTTCCTGCAGCATTTTCATGGTCGGACTTAGGTTCGTTTGAATCCGTTTATGACTATTTAGTGTCAAGAGGACATTCTATCGATGATAATGGGAACATGATTATTGGTACCGAAAAATATACCGCATTTTTAGGATTAAAAAATACCATTTTTGTCTATACAGATACTGCAAATTTAATTCTGCAAAAAGAGAATTCGCAAGACGTAAAAGATTTATATGGTGAGCTGGAAAGGCAAAATTCAGAATTATTAAATTAATCAGAAACTAAAATGAAAAAGATTCTTGTAACTGGCGGTGCCGGTTTTATTGGTTCACACGTAGTAAGACGTTTTGTAAATAAATATCCGGAGTATCAAATCTTTAACCTTGATGCATTGACTTATGCTGGAAATCTTGAAAACATTAAAGATATTGAGGATAAGTCTAATTATACTTTTGTAAAAGGAGATATTGTGGATGAAACTTTTATAAATGAACTTTTTTCAGAACATAATTTTGACGGTGTTTTACATTTAGCTGCAGAATCTCATGTCGATCGTTCTATTGAGGATCCCTTAGCTTTCGTTAAAACGAATGTGATTGGAACAATGAATTTATTAAATGCGGCGAAGAATCAATGGAAAGGGAATTTCGATGGGAAACGTTTTTATCACATCAGCACTGACGAGGTGTACGGCTCACTTGGAGCTGAGGGACTTTTTACAGAAACCACTTCTTACGATCCTAATTCTCCTTATTCAGCTTCTAAGGCAAGTTCAGATCACTTTGTAAGAGCTTATGGTGAGACTTATGGTTTGCCTTATGTGTTGACAAATTGTTCTAATAATTATGGATCTTATCATTTTCCTGAAAAATTAATTCCTCTTTTTATAAATAATATTATCAATAATAGAGCTTTACCAGTATATGGTGATGGTAACTATACACGTGATTGGTTATTTGTTGAAGATCATGCTATTGCGATAGACTTGGTTTTTCACGAAGGTAAAAATCATGAAACGTATAATATTGGAGGCTTTAATGAATGGAAGAATATAGATTTGGTTAAACTATTATGCCAGATTATGGATCAGAAACTAAATAGACCAGAAGGAACTTCACAAGGATTAATTACTTATGTGAAAGACAGACCGGGACATGATTTGCGTTATGCCATTGATGCTTCAAAAATTAATAAAGAGTTGGGATGGAAACCTTCAGTTACTTTTGAAGAAGGTTTAGAAAAAACGATTAATTGGTATCTGAATAATGAAGAGTGGTTACAGAATGTGACTTCTGGTTCTTATAAAGATTATTATCACAAACAATACTCATAAAATAAACATTTCGTTTCAACCAAACTTAAGGTTAAATTTTAACTCAAATATGAAAAAGATACTATACGTTCTTGCTTTGTTTTTTATTTTGCTAGCATCTTTTAACGTAAATGCTCAGGATATAATAAAGTCGAAGGATTTAAGCACTGTAAAAGTCGATTATTTATCGGATGACGAAATCGGTAAGATTGTTGCTCAGTTAAAAAGCAATAATGCTAATATTAACGATGTTCAGTCTATGGCTTTGTCAAAAGGAATGACCCAAAGTGAGTTCGATAAATTAAGAACACGAGTAACAGAGTACGAGAAAAAAAACGGCAAAGATAAAGATAAGAACTCAAAAGATAAGGATAAAAAGAAAGATGATAAGTCAAAAGAATTTGATAAAGATTCTGAGTTTGGAAGAAAACAGGAGAAGATTAAAAATGAAAAAATTAAAGATTCATTAAACGCTTTGATTTTTGGATCCGAATTGTTTGATAACCCTACTTTAAATTTTGAGCCGGATTTGAAAATGGCGACACCGGTAAACTATATCTTAGGGCCAGGTGATAAGTTAGAAATTAGTATATATGGTATTCAACAGTTTGACGATACGGTACCGGTTAATTTTGAAGGTAAAATTTCAATTCAAAATGTTGGACAAATAGCAGTATCAGGAATGTCAATCGAAGCTGCTTCACAAAGAATAAAAGCTGCGATCGCAAGAGTTTATAGTACGGTTAGATCCGGACAATCTCAGGTTAGTGTTAGTTTGGGTGATATTAGAACAATTAAAGTAACAATTGTTGGAGGGAAGCAACCGGGTAATTATTCTATTTCTTCTCTTGCCTCTGTTTATAATGCACTTCATTTAGCAGGAGGTCCAGGTAAGAATGGCAGTTATAGAAATATAGAATTGATTCGAAATAACAGAGTTTACAAGAATGTTGATATTTACAAGTTTCTGGTAAAAGGTGATCAGTCAGATAACGTTAGTTTAAAGGATAATGATGTTATTAGAATTCCTGCTTATACTCAAAGAGTGACAGTTGAGGGAGAGGTGAAACGACCAGGGATTTTTGAGATGAAAAAAGGAGAAAAGTTTTCTGATCTTTTAAATTTTGCCTCAGGATTCAATGAGTTTGCTTATACAGCTTCAGTAAATGTACTTCAGAAAACAGGAAAGGAATTTAAAGTTCATGATATCAACGAAAGTGAATATGGTTCCTATGTTCCGCAATCAGGAGATGTGTTCAAGGTGACAAAGATTTTGAACCGATTCGAAAATCGTATTAAAATTGAAGGAGCTGTTTTTAGACCAGATTATTACTCTTACAGTGAAGGAATGAGAGTCTCAGATCTTATTACCAGAGCTGAAGGACTTAAGGAAGATGCTTATACCAAAAGAGCACGAATTATCCGTTTGAAGACCGATTTAACAACTGAAATCGTTAATGTAGATTTAAGTGCTGCTTTATCCGGAGATTTAAATGCTGATCTTGAACTTAAAAGAGAAGATATTGTAACAGTGTATTCTATTTTAGAGTTTAGAGAGGAGTATAAAGTAACAATTGACGGAGAAGTTAAAAATCCGGGTGAGTATGAGTATTTTGAAAATTTAACCTTGAACGATTTGGTAGTTCAGGTTGGTGGTTTGACAGGTTCAGCATCAAAAAGAGTGGAAATAGCCAGAATGGTGAAATCTGATGTAATCGATGATGCTGATCCAAAAAAAATTGAATTAGTTGAGCTTGAAATTACCGCTGATAACAACGAACAGATTAAAAACTTTGTGTTAAAGCCTTTTGATGTGATCAATATAAGAAGAATGGCAGTTTACGAAAAGCCTGAAATGGTTAAGGTAAGTGGAGCTGTTACCTATCCAGGTAAATATGTTCTAGCCAATAAAAAAGAAACTGTTTATAACGTTGTAATGAGAGCAGGAGGCTTAACATCTATTGCGAATCTCGATGGTATGAAAATAAAAAGGCCAATAAAGCAAGAGCAAATTGAACAATTAGAAACTGTAAATCTTAATTTGGATAAAAAACTGACCGCAGAAGAAGAAGCGATGAAATCAAAACAGGAAGGCCTAAATTTAAAAGAAAAAGATACACTTAGTTCTAAATTATCTAAAAAACTTAGAGACGAATTAAAATTCGCGACTATTCCCGTAAATTGGGAAAAGATTGTAAAAGATAAAAATCATTATTCAAATGTAACATTGTTTCCAGGAGATGAGATAGAAGTTGCTGTTTATAATGAAGGTGTTAAAGTGACCGGAAATGTATTATTGACTTCTGAAATTCCATATAGAAGTGGAAAAGGATTTAAGTATTATATAAATTCTGTAGGAGGTGTCGATAGTAAAGGATGGAAGAGAAAGGCTTATATCATTTATCCAAACGGTAAGGCATCCGTGACGACATCATTTTTGTTTTTCAGATCATATCCAAGAGTTGAGCCTGATTCGCAAATTGTAGTCCCTGAAAAACCTCAGACCAAGAAAATGACAGCAGGAGAGTGGGTTGGTATCGGAAGTGTGATTTCTAGTCTAGCGTTATTGATTGTTACTGCTTTCAAGTAAATTATTTTTTGATGGAAAAGAAAACTATAGAAAACGATGAAATTTCGTTAAAGGAGCTGTTAGAAAAAGTGAAAGTATGGAGGTATTATTTACTTTCTGAATGGAAAATAATTGTGTTAGCGGGAATAATAGGGGCTGTTTTGGGATTGACATATTCGTTCATAAAAAAACCTGTTTATACAGCTACACTAACTTTTGCACTCGAGGATGAAAAAGGCGGCGGCGGTTTAGGTAGTGCTTTAGGTTTAGCTAGTTCTTTAGGTTTGGATTTAGGTGGCTCAGGAGGAGGGGTTTTTACTGGTCCTAATTTAACTGAATTATTTAAGTCACGCTCAATGGTTGAAAAGACTTTGTTAACTCCAGCAAGCGTTAATGGAAAGGAGATATCTTTAGCTGAAATGTACATCCAGATTAATGATTGGAGAGCAGGTTGGAATAAGGATCCTAAGTTTAAAAAAATTCAGTTTTTGCCAGAAAGTAACCGCAAATATTTTACTCGTGTACATGATAGTATTTTAGGAATTATTTATAAGAATTTATCTGTAGGTGGATTGGTTGTTGTGCAAAAGGATAAAAAAGTGTCAATTATCAATATTGATGTTAAATCAACTAATGAATTGTTCGCAAAATATTTTTGTGAGGCTCTTGCTAAACAAGTTTCAGATTTTTATGTAGGGACTAAAAGTAAAAAAGCGAGAATTAATATGGCAATTTTAGAACGGCAAGTAGATTCTATCAGAGGGCAATTAAATGGTGCAATTACTAGTGTCGCAGCAGCAAACGATGCTACTTTTAATTTGAATCCAGCACTTAATGTAAAAAGAACGCCTTCTGCAAGACGACAGATAGATGTTCAAGCTAACACTGCTATATTGACAGAACTTGTAAAACAAAGTGAATTAGCAAAAGTAACTTTACGTAAAGAAACTCCCTTGATACAGGTTATAGATAGACCAATTTTACCATTGGCTAAAGAACGCTTTGGTAAGGCAAAAGGAATTTTACTGGGAGGTTTTTTGGGAGGTTTTTTGATTATAGCTTATTTAATATTTAAGAGAATAGTAAAATTTATTTAATGAAAATTTTAATTACAGGAGGAGCTGGTTTTATTGGGGCAAATTTAAGTGAGTATTTTTTAGATAAAGGATATAAAGTTGTCTGTCTTGATAACTTCTCTACAGGACACAGATATAATTTATCAGATTGTTTAAGTAATCCTAATTTTACTTTAATAGAAGGTGATATTCGAAATTTAGCAGATTGTAAAAGAGCAGTTGAGAATGTTGATTATGTTTTGCATCAAGCTGCATTGGGCTCTGTGCCAAGATCGATAAATGATCCTGTCACAACAAATGATGTTAATGTTTCTGGTTTTTTAAATATGCTTACTGCTTCACGTGATGCTAAGGTAAAGCGTTTCGTATATGCTGCAAGTTCATCAACTTATGGTGATTCTATAGGATTGCCTAAAATTGAGGAGGTAATAGGTAAGCCACTTTCACCTTATGCTATAACTAAATATGTTAATGAATTATATGCGGAGATTTTTAGTAAAACATATGGAATAGAGACAATTGGTCTGAGATATTTTAATGTATTTGGTAGAAAGCAAGATCCAAACGGGGCATATGCAGCTGTTATTCCAAAGTTTGTTATGCAATTTATGAATTATGAAAGTCCGGTTATTAATGGAGACGGAAATTATTCAAGAGATTTTACATATATAGATAATGTCATACAGATGAATGAGCTGGCTATGACAACTAAGAATCCTGAAGCGATTAATACAGTTTATAATACCGCTTTTGGTGATAGAACTACATTAACAGAATTAGTAGGGATGCTGAAAGATAACTTGGTAAAGTTAGATCCAAAAATAATGGATGTAGAAGTTCTATATGGGGCTAATAGGACGGGTGATATCCCTCACTCTTTAGCTAGTATTGCTAAGGCAGAACGGTTATTAGGATATAGGCCTGAGTATTCAATTCAAAGAGGGATTAAAGAGGCTGTTAATTGGTATTATAAGAGTTTAAAGTTATAATGAGTAGTATAATTATAATCGCGTAGAAAATATTTAGAAATGAAAAAAATTGCCATTATTGGTTTAGGTTACGTAGGACTCCCATTAGCAAGATTATTTGCAACAAAATACCCTGTTATTGGGTTTGATATAAATATAGATAGAATAGCTTCTTTGAATGAAGGACATGATAAAACTTTTGAAGTTGATGACGATGTTTTAAAAGCTGTTTTAGTTGAAGAATCTTCTAATAAAAAAGGATTGTTTTGTACCAATGATTTAGAATTTTTAAAAGAATCTAATGTTTTCATTATTACAGTTCCAACACCAGTTGATAAGAACAATCGTCCAGATTTAACTCCACTTTATAAAGCGAGTGAGACTGTAGGAAAGGTTTTGAAAAAAGGTGATATAGTCATATATGAATCTACTGTATATCCAGGTGTTACAGAGAACGAATGTGTACCTGTGTTAGAGAAAATATCAGGACTAAAATTTAATATTGACTTTTTTGCAGGGTATTCCCCAGAGAGAATTAACCCGGGAGATAAGGAACATACTGTTGAGAAAATCTTAAAAGTTACTGCAGGATCTACACCAGAAGTAGGTATTGTTATTGATGATTTATATAAAAGTATTATTGTTGCGGGGACCCATTTAGCACCTTCGATTAAGGTAGCTGAAGCTGCTAAAGTAATTGAAAATTCTCAGCGTGACATTAATATTGCTTTCGTAAATGAATTAGCAAAGATTTTCAATTTAATGAACATAGATACTCATGCTGTTTTAGAGGCAGCAGGTACTAAATGGAATTTTTTACCGTTTAAGCCTGGATTGGTGGGTGGTCATTGTATTGGTGTTGATCCATATTATTTAGCACAAAGAGCTCAAGAATTTGGATATCATCCGGAAATAATTCTTGCAGGAAGAAGACTAAACGATAGTATGGGAGAGTATGTTGCTTCTCAGGTCGTAAAGTTGATGATAAAAAAAGGGATTGCAATTAATGGAGCAAGTGTTTTAATGCTTGGAATGACATTTAAGGAGAATTGTCCAGACGTACGAAACACTAAAATAGTGGATGTAATTAACGCATTATCCGATTATGGAATTAAAGTAGTTACCTTTGATCCTTTGGCAAATCCAAAAGAGGTTGAAGAGGAATATGGATTGTTTACGACTTCAAAATTGCCGGATGCGAGATTTGATGCTGTGATTTTAGGAGTTGCACATAGAGAATTTTTTAAAATTGATTTTAACTCTGTTCAAAAATCAAATAGTGTACTGTATGATGTGAAAGGATGTTTGGAAAGTAGTATAATCGATGGCCGCCTGTAATTTTACTTTATGTCTTTAAAAAAAGCCGCTTTATACGGAATGTTTTGGTCGGCAATACAACAGTTTAGTACGCAGGGAATCAGTTTTGTTGTATCAATCATTTTAGCCAGATTACTTTCTCCGTCTGAATTTGGATTAATAGGTATGATTACGGTTTTAATGAGTATTGGAACTGTACTTATGGAAGGCGGATTAAGTCAGTCTCTGATAAGAACTAACAATCCGACAAAGGAAGATTACACAACAGTTTTTTATTTTAATTTAATTGGTAGTTGTGTTATTTATCTAATAATTTTTTTATTATCAGGTTCTATTGCCGAGTTTTATAATCAACCCTTATTGAAATCTGTCATTAATTGGTATGGTCTGATTTTTATAATCAATGCTTTTTCGAGTGTGCAATACACTAAACTATCCAAACAGATGGAGTTTAGGAAAGAACTTTTAGTTGTTATTCCATCTCTTATTTTAAGTAGTATTGTTGGAATCGCAATGGCCTATATGGGTTACGGAATATGGAGTTTGATAGTGAGTGCTTTAGTTCAATCTATTTTGGCATCAATTCAGTTATGGATACGATCAGATTGGAAACCATCGTGGAGTTTTAATAAAGAAAAATTTAATTACCATTTTCATTATGGTTATAAATTGACTTTATCAGGAGTATTAGATGCTATTTTTGTAAATGCTTATGCAATAATAATAGGGAGGTTTTTTGCTCCAGCCCAGGTTGGTTTTTATAATAGGGCAGATACTTTAAAACAACTACCAGTTAGTAATATCTCGGTGGTGTTAAATAAAGTTACTTTTCCATTATTTGCACAGGTGTATAATGATGATGAAAGATTGAAAGATATCTATAAACGTATTATGCAAATGGTACTATTTTTAATAGCCCCGACTTTGTTGTTTATGTCTGCTTTGGGAGAACCATTGTTTCGTTTGCTTTTTACGGCCAAATGGCTACCAGCTGTTCCCTATTTTCAAATATTGTGCTGGAACGGGATACTTTATCCTATTCATGCATATAATCTAAACATTTTAAAGGTAAAAGGCCGAAGTGATCTTTTTTTGAAACTGGAAGTAATAAAGAAATTGATGATTACAATAGTAATTATAGCTACGATTCAGTTTGGAGTGCAAGGCTTGTTATATGGAAGTATAGTAACATCAGTCTTGGCTTTTTTTATAAATACTTACTACACGGGTATTTTTCTTAAGTATACATCGACAAATCAATTATTAGATCTATTACCTATAGTGTTTTTGGCTACAATAAATGGAGTATTGGTTTACTGTCTGGATTCTGTTCTTAAAGATTATTTGAACTATGATATACTAAGGCTTATTATTGGAAGTGTTATGGGGACATTATTGTATTTGGTAATGGCCTACATATTCAAGATAGATTCATTAAACGAGTTGATTAAAATTATAAAAAAACAATGATACCAGTTACAAAACCATTTTTACCTCCGCAAGAAGAATATCAAGGATTGGTTGACGGAATTTGGAAGCGGCAGTGGCTTACCAATATGGGACCATTGGCAAGTGAATTAGAGATGAATCTTAAGGAGCATCTTAAAGTAAATCACCTGTTATTTGTTACTAATGGTACAGTAGCTTTGCAAATGGCAATTAAAGCGTTGGAAATAACAGGAGAGATAATTACGACACCATTTTCATTTGTGGCAACAACTTCATGTATTGTATGGGAAGGCTGTACACCAGTTTTTGTAGATATAGATGAAAAAAGTTTAAATATTAATCCTTCAGATATCGAGGCTGCAATTACGGATAAAACACAAGCCATATTAGCAACTCACGTATATGGTAATCCCTGTGATGTGGTAGCAATTGATAAAATTGCAAAAAAGCATAATTTAAAAGTGATTTATGATGGAGCTCATGCTTTTGGAGTGGAGGTAAATGGAAAATCCATATTTGAATATGGTGATATTTCTACTTGTTCTTTGCATGCAACAAAACTGTATCATTCGATCGAAGGAGGGTTGATTATTACAAAATCGGCTGATTTGCTAAAAAAAATGGCCTACATTAGAAATTTTGGAATCTCTGGATTTGATAGTTTTGCTGAATTGGGAATTAATGGTAAAAATTCTGAATTCCATGCAGCTATGGGCCTGGTAAATTTGAATCATGTAGATAAGATACATAATCAAAGAAAAAAAATAACTAATAGATATAATGATAAATTGCTAACATTGAATGCACGTCGTCCAATTTGGCATCAGGAAGCAACCGAAAATTATTCATACTATCCTTTGATAATTGATAATGAAGAGTTGTTGTTAAAAATAAAAGCCGTTTTAGATGGTAATGAAATTTTTACTCGTCGTTATTTTTATCCTTCGTTAGCAAATTCATTGCCTTATTTGAAATCAGAAGATTTCGCAATTACTGATGCAATTTCTAGACGTGTTTTATGTTTGCCTTTATATCATGATCTGACTTTGGAAGAAGTAGATTTGATTTGCAGATTAATCTTGAGAATTCAGAATAACTAAAATAAAAGACAAAAGTAATAGATTAGATGTGGGAGTTTCAGTTTTTCGGAATATGTAAAAGACTTTCTAATGATAATTGTATCAGTTTGTTTTAACAATCCAAAATTGTAGAGAGTTACTAATCAGTGTGAGAGTAATTTTTACTTTGAAAATTGCTTGTTTAAAAATTTGTTGAAGTCATTTTGAGAGCGCTAAATTTGATGATAATTTAATCATTAGTTTTCTTCAAATATTTTTTTCTTTTTAATATAGTTTCTTCAATATTTGTAATTGTATAGAATAAAGTTGCAGATAGGGAAAATTGGGAATAATCTAAAAGATAGTAACTATTAGATTTTAGTATTGAGTATTCCTGTATGTCTTGTAATCTAAGGATAAAATCATGAAAAATTTAATAATAATAGGAGCAAGGGGGTATGGCCGCGAAGTATATGGCCTCGCCAAACATTGTGCAGGATATAATACTGATTACGTTATAAAAGGTTTTTTAGATGATAAATCAGATGCACTTATGGGGTTTGATGATTATCCGGAGGTTATTTCATCTGTGGAGGCTTATGTGATTCAGGACGAGGATGTATTTATTTGTGCTTTGGGTAGCGTACAATGGAAAAAATGGTACGTAGAGATGATTTTGTTAAAAGGAGGCAAGTTTATCAATTTAATTCATCCAACAGTTATTTACGATCCAGGTTTAAAGCTAGGCAATGGAGTAATCATTTTTATGTACTCGAATATTAGTAATGATTGTGAAATTGATGATTTTGTAACAATTCAAGGGTTTGTGACAATAGGTCATGATTCTAAAATCGGGAAGTGGTGTCATATTAACGCCTATAGTTTTATGGGAGGATATGCCGCATTGGGAGAGGAAGTTTGTCTGAACACACGAGCTACAATATTACCCAATATTATGGTTAATAGAGGAGCGACTGTTGGTGCTTGTAGTTTAGTTGTAAGAAATGTAAAGGAAAATACTACAGTTTTTGGTGTTCCTGCAATAAAATTAAAGATTTAAAATGAGAGAATTGGAAAGCCCTATGGTTTCGGTTAATATGATTACTTATGGGCATGAAAATTATATAAAAGAAGCCATCGAAGGGGTATTGATGCAGGAAACTGATTTTGAGTTTGATTTAATTATTGCCGAAGATTGCTCACCTGACAATACCGGAGAAATTATAGAAAAAATAATTAAGAATCATCCGAGAGGTTATAGAATTAAGTATTTTAGACATGATATAAATGTTGGAATGCAGGCAAATAGTATTTTTGGATTTGAGAAATGTCAGGGGAAATATATTGCTATTTGTGAAGGAGATGACTACTGGGTAGATTCTTTAAAATTGCAAAAGCAAGTTGATTTTTTGGAAGCTAATCCAGAGTTTAATTTTTCGATGGGACGTGTAGATGTGTTAATACAGGAGAGTGGTGAGATAAAGAAAAAGATTGAGTATGTAAACCCTAATATTAAAACGGTTTACGGGCTAAAAGATTACATTAAAAATCCCTTTTCACAAACATCTTCTTTTGTGTTTAGAAATTCCAATGAACCCCTCCCGGACTGGTTTGGTAGGGTGCATGCAGGAGATCAATCATTAGTTGTCCTAAAGACAGGGATAAATGGTAGAATAAAATATCATAGTGATTTGTTTTCAATTTATCGGTTGAATACTACTAGTGTTACATTTACTTCTAAGTACAATGTTTATGAGAAATTTGAAGAAACTTTAAGATATTGGCAGTCTTTTCTTGGGAGTGATTACGGTTTTGTTTTAAAAGTGTTAGAATTTAAAAATAATCAATATATTAAGTTTAGCAAAAGTAAATCACGTATTTATCGAGGTTTTTTAGTCTATAAAATAGAATTAATTAATGTTTTTTCAAAATTTATTTAAGCTAAGATTTTTGATTATTCACTAAAATAAGTAGCTAATTAACTATGTGTGGTATATATATAACAAATATCCCTTTCGAAAAGGAGGAGGTTGTCAATAAATTAAAATCGATTGAATTTAGAGGTCCTGATAATTTAGGTTATGAGAGAGTAGGAGATATTTCGCTCGGACACTTAAGATTATCTATTTTAGATCTGGATGGTAGATCTAACCAGCCCATGACTTATGAACATCTCCATATCGTCTTTAATGGAGAGATTTATAATTTTCCCGATATTAAAGATGAATTAGCTGCTTTAGGGTATCAGTTCCATACTAAAAGTGATACAGAAGTTTTACTTTGTGGATATAAGGAGTGGGGCGCAGAGATCGTTTTAAAATTGAACGGAATGTTTGCTTTTTCTATTTATGACGTTGTCCAAAATAAGATTTTTTGCGCTAGAGATAGAACGGGTGTTAAACCCTTTTTTTATTTTTGGAAAGATGGTAAGTTTGAAATATGTAGTCAATTACGACCATTAATTAATTCCGAAAGTAAAATATCAGAAGAAGCAATTTCTATGTATTTGGATTGTGGTTATGTCCCTAGTCCTTTTTCTATATTAGAAGATGTCTACAAATTGCCACCAGGAAATACAATGTTAATTGATTTGAAGAATCAAACAAAAACAGTTGCTGAATATTGGAATTTAAGGCCTGTAGTTTTAAGCACGATTTCCTATGATGAGGCCAAAAAACAATTGCATCAACTTTTAATTGATGCAGTTAAAATTAGACTTCAATCCGATGTTCCAATAGGGACATTTCTTTCAGGAGGAATAGATTCTGCCTTAGTGTCTAGTATTGCAGCAAAGTTATCAAAAGAGTCGATAAATACTTTTACTATTGGATTTGAGGATATTCAATTTGATGAAAGTAAAGTAGCCGCTCAGTTTGCTGAAATTATTGGAACGAATCACACAGAAACAATTTGTGGACCAAAAGACGGATTGAAGATGTTAGAGAAACTAATAGAAGTTTATGACGAACCTTTTGCGGATAGTTCAGCCTTACCTTCTTTACTTCTCAATTCGGTAACCAAAAAACATGTAACAGTTGCTTTGTCAGGAGATGGTGGAGATGAAAGTTTTTTGGGCTATGTAAATTTTGATATGCTGAATCGTTTTAACAAAGTTAAAAAGGTTCCTTTTTTTATTAGAAATTTTTTTGCATTGTTTTATAATGAAGATATAATTAAACTTCAACCTGCGACCATTAATTCTTTACTGAGAACGAAATCAAGTGATGATTATAGTTGGGGAATATTTACAACTTTTGATAGTATTCAAAAAAAACGAGATACGAAGTGGTTTGATAATTATAGTAGTTTTAGATATTTGGCAAAAGACTGTATTCAAAAAATGGCTGATTTAAACATTAAATTGTGGCTAGAGAATGATAGTAATACGAAGGTAGATAGGGCAAGTATGGCTTATTCGGTTGAGGTGAGGAGCCCTTTTTTAGATTACAGAATAATTGAATTCGCGAGAACATTACCTGTTTCTTATAGGTATGACCAAGGGATAAAGAAGAAAATTTTAAGAGATATATTATCAGAATACATACCCGAAGAAGTTTTTAATCAGCCCAAGAAAGGATTTGCAATACCCTTGCACGAGTGGATTAGAAATGATTTGAAACAGGAAGTGATTTCAGAATTATCAGATGATTTTTTACACAAAGTTCCAAACTTGGATGTTCTTAAATTCAAAAAACAACTAAGGCTTCATTTGGAGAACAAAATGGATTATACATTTAATATATGGAAGTTATTTATTTTAGCAAAATGGTATAAAAATATAGGAATTTTATGATTCTGTTTATTAAGAGGTTATATAGGAAGTTTTTTTGGTCGGATGAAAAGTATGCGAGATACGTTGGAGTTAAAATCGGGGATAGCTGTTCTATTGCTACAAGGTTTTTTGGTTCAGAGCCTTATTTAATTACGATCGGTAATCATGTTCAAATAACTAATGATGTTCGGTTTGCAACACATGGTGCTGGATGGGTTTTGAGGATGAAATATCCTGATTTTGACTGTTTTGGAAAAATAGTAGTTGGAGATAATGTTTACATTGGTAATTGTGCATTAATTATGCCAGGAGTTACCATTGGCGATAATGTAATTATAGGTGCAGGTTCTGTAGTTACTAAGAGTATTGCTAACGGAATGATTGTGGGAGGTAATCCAGCTAGAGTAATCAGTAATATCACTGATTTTGAAAAAAAAATGATTCCTTTTAATACAAAAACTAAAGGTCGCGATTCTATTGAAAAGAAAAGGATATTATCGGATATGGATGAAGAAAAGTTTTTAAAGAAATAAAGAAGATGTGGAAAAAATCTGATTTATTAAATATGACCATATTTGTAATCTCCCCATTTATGGCTATTCCAACAATTTTACTTGGGATTATAAATAAATCAAAGTTTTCATTGCAGTTATTGGTATTATTGTTTGGAGTTGTAAGTTATATTTATATTCCTAATCTATCTGACGACAGAGCAAGATATTTTGAATTTTATAGGGATTTTAGTGATAGTTCATTTCTAGAATTGTTTGGTTATTTAATGTTGACAGGACAGGATTTTATTTTGCAATGCATGTTTTATTTTGCTTCACAAATTAGTTTACCTGCTCAATATGTTTTTGCGTTCACAACAATTATAACAATGAGTTTGATTTTTTCAGTGTATTATAAAATTACTAAAAATCAAGGTGTAACTACAGTTGAACTCAGATCCTTTTCTTTTTTAATTTTATGTTGTTCGATTCCGTATATTGACCTGCTATCAGGAACCCGCTTTATGTTTGCAGCATCTTTTGTATTAATGGGATTTTATATGGGTCTCGTTGAAAGAAAGTTTTTTTCTTTGCTTCTATTGCTTGTTGCCGCTTTTATTCATTTTAGTACACTAGTTTTTATTCCTATTTTTATAGTTTTATTTGTTTTCCCAAATAATGATAAATTCTATAAAATCGTGTTTTTAATTTCACTTCTTTTTATGCTGATTCCTCAAGAAGTGATTAACTCAATATTCAACACTTTTGGTTTTTCAGGGGGGCTAGGTGCAAAGAAAGAGGCATATCTGGAAGGGGAGGATTTTGTAAAAAAAGCTTTAGAAGAATCTTATCTTTCACGGATAGGTAATTTTTTAAATTTACTTTGGATTTTTGGAAATTATTTTTATCTAATCCTAACAAACAACAGGAATGATGTTTTAAGGAGGATGGTTTTATTTACAGCAACCGTTATTAATGTATTTTACTCAGTACCAACTGTTTTTTTTAGATACGCAATTATTTTAAAATTTTTATTTGTATTTGTATTGATTTTTGATCTGTATAAATATAAGAAGAAGTTACCTGCATACGGTTTTGTTGCAATACTGAGCTGTCTTTGGTTTCTTCAAGTAATAGGTGGTTTGCCTAATATTGTATCTACTTTTTCTAAAAAAGAGAATTTTTTTTTAGCTTCTATACTTGCTGATGCTCCTATGAGTGAAAAGGATTTTTTAGAGTAAAAGTATTTTATATAATAGTTTACGTGTAAGTTATAAAAGTTAATGAAGAAAACCATATTTGTTGTTGCATCTCTTGATTCCGGAGGAATTGAAAATTATTTGTTGCGTTTTTTACGTTTTTTTGAAAATAAAATAGAGCCTACTGTTATATGTAGAGGGAACCATTTTGGTGAGCTTGAAAGCGAATATCGAAAAATAAGCAACATTAATCTTGTTAAAATGGATTTGACAAGATTTGAAATTAAGAATTATTATAAGTTTTATTCTTTTCTTAAGGATAGTAAAGCGGATAGTTTTGTAGATTTTACGGGAAGTTATGCTGGTGTTTTAATGTTGCTAGCAAATATGGCAGGAATAAAGATACGTAATCTATTCTATAGAGGCTCAAGTCATGATTTTGAACCAACATTTCTAAAAACCTTATATGTTGATTCCCTGAAAGTTTTAGGCAAATTAAATGCAACTAAAATTTTATCAAATTCAAATTCCGCACTTGATTTTTATTTTCCTAAGCGTAATTTGAACGATCTAAAATTTAAAGTCATTTACAATGGTATTGATGCCACAAAAATGATTGGCAATAAATATAATAAATGTGACTTCGGGATACCATCAGATGGTTTTATCATAGGGCACACTGGTAGATACAATAGAGCAAAAAACCATGAAACAATCATTAAAGTAGCCGAAAGGATTTGTGTTAAATACGATAATATTTATTTCGTACTATGCGGTAAAAACACAGATGTTTACTTGGCGAAGCAAATTGAGGATAGTGATGTTTTAAAGAGGAAGGTTAAATTACTTGGCTATAGAGATGACGTGCCTAGTATACTGACAATTTTCGATTTATATTTTTTTCCCTCAATTACTGAGGGACAACCTAATGCATTAATCGAAGCTATGGTCTCAGGATTACCAATAATTGCATCTAATATCGGTCCAATTATTGAAACTGTTCCTGAGGTACTCCATAATGAATTAGTAAACCCATTAGATGTTGATTGTTTTTGTAATCTCATTGAAGAGTATTATGTAAATAATTTGAAAAGAAGTAATTCTAATTTCTCTGAATGGGCAATTAAGAGGTTTTCTTCAAGTGAATTGTTTAATGAATTTTTTATGGAATTGTAATAAAAAGTTATGAAAACGATCGTTCATATTATAGATACATTGTGTGTAGGTGGTAGAGAGAATTCAGTAGTTGATATATGCAATCATTTAGATAAAAGAAAATACAAAGTGTTTATTGTTACTTTGACTAATGATTTTAATGATTTGGAATATAGAATAAATTCAGATGTGGCTTTTTTTTCTCTTCCTTTTAAGCATGATCAATTGGTTGGTTTTAAGGTGATTCCTTCATTTTTGAAAGCCGTTGGGAGTTTATCTAATCTGCTCAATTCAATATCACCGGATATAATTCATACTCATTCCTATCTTCATAGATTACTAATTCAGAATGTAGCAATAAAAAGAGTCAAAAATATCGTAAAGTGTTTTCACACAGTACATACTTCGGGGATGTACTATAATTCAGATAAGTATTTGGATCAGTTTAAGTTTTTATTTGAAAAATTTACAATTGGATTGATAAAACCTTCTTTGATTGGGATTTCTGATGTTGTGCAAAAAAATAACGTCAAGTTATACAAGAATCAGTCGAAGATTTCAAAGTATATACCGAATGGTGTCGATTTAGAAATTTATAATAGAAATATTTATAATATAAAAGCATCTAGTTTTGGTTTCAGTGAAAAAGACGTTATTATTACTTATGTAGCAAGATTTTGTGAGGGAAAGAATCATATTACATTATTGAAAGCAATAAAAATAGTTGTCGAAAAATATCCTTTTGCGAAGCTGGTTTTGGCAGGAGATGGAGAAATTAGAAAAGATATTGAGGCCTTTTTGATTAAAAACGAATTGACCCAAAATGTATTTTTGTTAGGGTCCATAAATAACGTTGCTGAACTGTTGTCCATTTCTACGTTTTGTGTTTTTCCTTCAGAATTTGAAGGTTTTTCATTAACACTAATTGAAAAAATGGCAATGGGATTACCAGTAGTAGCGGCAGATAATGATAGTTTTAAAAGTCTAATTACTCATAAAGAAAATGGATTGCTGTTTTCTATGTTTGATGAAGTTGCTTTAGCGACGTGTGTTTTTGAATTAATAGAGGATAAGGTACTCTATGATAAAATTGCAACAAATAGTGTGGCTTTTTCGGAGAATTTTTCTTTAAATAGAATTGTTTCTGTTTACGAAGACTATTATGAGAATTAATAGTATATAACGATTAATAGGGTTTGACTTAAGATGAGTAATAGGTTCAACTATTTGGGTTTTTTATTCGTTTTTCTAGTAAAGATAATATGGAAATTAAGGTGAGTTTGGTCGTGTCTACCTATGGTAGATATGAAGAATTAAAAGAATTATTTGATAGTTTATTAAAACAGGATTATAGCAGAGAAAATTTTGAAGTAATAGTAATTGATCAAAACGATGTAATTGATTTGTCTCCACTTATAGCTCACTATAAGGCAGATTTAATCTTGAATCATTATAAAACGGATGTAAAAGGTCTTTCTAAGGCAAAGAATAAAGGAGTAGAACTGGCTAGAGGAGAGATAATTACTTTTCCTGATGATGATTGTGCTTTCTATCCAAATACTATTTCAAGTGCTTTGACTTTTTTTGAGAACAATTCAACTGTGGATATTGTTTTTGGTAGTGTATTGTATGGAAACTTATATAAAAATGACCAATTAGAGGTAGCAAGTAAGTCCTTGAAATTAAATTCATTTAATTTTAGTTTTTATTATTCAGCAATTACTTGTTTTACACGAATTAAAGCAATAAAATTTGATGAAAATTATGGAGTTGGTTCAAAAATAGCATCAGGAGAGGAGTTTGATTATGTTATTAATTCTATTAATAGAAATTATAACGTATATTACTGTTCATTGATTCAAGTTTGGCATCCTATATTAGGAGTTTCGACAATGCCTAATGAAAAAGTATATAAATATGCTTATGGCTATGCAGCGATTATTCGTAAAAATTTGAATTTCAGTCTTTTTGTTTTGTTGTTGTTTTCATTTTCTTATCAATTATTGCGTTTTTTTCTAAATCTCCAGAATAAATCTAGAAAAAAATACTTATTGGCTATGAGCGGGCGTTTAGATGGTTTTTTTAATAACAAGATTAAAATATTCAAATGATAGGTTACACGAAAACTTATGGATTTTTGGGTTTTTTTCGTTTAATAAGAGATAAAATTTTTACAATTTTATTTTTTCCAAAGGCGAGAATAGTTAGACTTCCTGTCTATATTCGTGGTAAAAGTGGAATAATTGGAGGAAAAAACTTAACTACTGGGATTAATTTAAGAATCGATATTATTAATTCAAAGGAGAAGAAAAGCTTCCTTAGTATCGGAAATAATGTTCAAATTAATGATTATGTTCATATAGGGGTTTCAAATGGTGTAACAATAGGAGATAATACATTAATAGCTTCAAAAGTATTTATTTCAGATCATAATCATGGGAATTACAGCGGTGAAAACCAAAGTAGTCCGTATGAAAAACCAATCTCTAGAATTCTGGAATCGAAAGAAGTTAAGATTGGAAAAAATGTTTGGATTGGGGAATTTGTTTCGATTTTACCGGGCGTAACCGTAGGAGACGGAGCGATAATCGGTGCAATGAGTGTCGTTACAAAAGATGTTCCTTCAAATTCAATAGTTGTTGGTTCTCCAGCTAAGGTTATTAAAGTTTATAATGAAAAGGAAAAGAAATGGGAGTCAATAAAATAGTTTTGGGACGAAGATTATTTGAACAAAAAATCAATTAGATTAGAAATATACGTTTTTTATTTTATGAAAGTTTTAATAATATTAGCCTCGTACAATGGAGAGAAGTATGTAAAAGAGCAGTTGGATTCCATATTGTCTCAAGAGGCAGTGCAGGTGCATATAATGGTCTTTGATGATGTAAGTAAAGATGCCACTGTAGAAATTGTGAATTCATTTAAAGATGATGAACGCATTAATTTAATTGTAAATGATTTTCCAACAGGAAGTGCCGCAAATAATTTTTTAGGAGCAATTAAATATTTGGACAAAGATTTTATAAAAAAATACGACTATGTATCATTTGCCGATCAGGATGATATCTGGTTACCAAGAAAAATAATATCTGCCGTAGAGATGCTTACTAATGAAAAGGCTAGTTTATATTTGTCTAATTTAATTTTATGGGATGAAAAAACGAATAAAAAATCATTAATAAAAAAGTGTTATCCGCCCAAAAAGTATGATTTTTTATTTGAAGGAGGAAGTGCGGGATGTACATATGTTTTTACAAGTAAATTTGCTGCAGATCTGAAAATTTACCTAAATAAAGTTGATTATAATAATTGGAAATTTTTCTCGCACGATTGGTTTATATATTTTTTTGCGAGAATTAATAATTATAAGATATCGATTGATAGTAATGCTTTTATTTTATATCGAATTCACGCAGATAACGTTCATGGTCAATTAAATACTAGTTCTGTTTACGCAATTAAAGAAAGACTTAGATTAATAAAAGCAGGCTGGTATTTTAAACAAATAAAAGGGTTTTTGAAATTAGTGCCTGAGGATTCTGAGTATAGAAAAATCTATTATTTATATTCAAAAAATTATTTTACAAGATTGTTCGTCGTTTTTAGATATAATTTTCAATTAATGAGAAGTAAAAATAAAATGATTCAGTTTGCTATATTAAGTTTATTGCCAATTAAAATTGAAAAAAAATAATGTATAAAATTTTTAAGCCTATTATAGATATTTGTGTTGCATTGATTCTATTGATATGTAGCTTACCGATATTTTTGATATTGACATTATGTTTGATGGTTACAAATAGTGGGAAACCTTTTTTTACTCAGAGAAGACCTGGCAAAAATGGTAAAATATTTAAAATTACCAAGTTTAAAACAATGAGTGACAAAGTTGACTCAAAAGGAGTTTTGTTATCAGATAGCGAAAGATTAACAAAAGTTGGTTTATTTGTCAGAAAAACTTCTTTAGATGAAATTCCTCAGTTATTAAATGTTTTGAAGGGTGACATGAGTTTAATTGGTCCGAGACCGTTGTTGCCCGAATATTTGCCATTATATAGCGATTTTCAAAAGCAACGTCATAATGTAAAGCCTGGTATAACTGGCTGGGCACAGATAAACGGAAGAAATTCTATCAGTTGGGAGGACAAGTTCAAATTTGATGTTTTTTATGTGAATAATGTTTCGTTTTTATTAGATTTAAAAATAGTATTTTTGACAATTAAGAAAGTACTTGTTCGTGAAGGTATTTCAGCAGAAGGACAAGTTACAATCGAGGCTTTTAATGGAAATAATTGATTAAAAAATAATGAAAAGAATTGCCATAATTGGTGCAGGTGGATTTGGCCAGGAAGTTTATTGTATTTGGAGAGATATGTTACTTTCAGATGCTGAAGAATATGAGTTTATTGGTTTTTTTGATGATAATTTTAATATTAAAGCGAATAGATTTGGTAAAGTAATAGGAGGTATAAATGACCTAAATGAAATTGAATACGAGCTTAATGTCGCAATAGCAATTGGTAATCCTAATGTTATTAAAAATATTAAAGAAAATATTAAAAATCCGTTGGTAAAATTTCCGAATGTGATACATCCTTCTGTTAAATTTTTGGATAGAAGTTCTGTATTGTTAGGGAAAGGGAATATTTTTTCTTTAGAGGCATTGATTAGTTGTAACGTTACAGTTGGTGATTTCAATATATTTAATACAAGGGCAACACTAGGGCATGATGTTTCAGTTGGTCAGTTTAATGTGTTTAGTCCTAATGTTCAAATATCCGGAAATGTTAAAATGGAAGATTGTAATTTTTTCGGGTTTAATTGTGGGGTTATACAAGGAAGAAAAATAGGAGATAATAATATTATAGGGGCCGGTGCTATTCTTTTACGATCCATTAGAGATACTGGAACTTATATAGGGGTCCCTGCTATAAAAATGAAATTGTAATAAAAAAAATAACATGGAAGAGAATAAATTTATTGAAGACTTTGCTACAATTTTTGATGATACGGAAGCATCAGAACTTACGATGGAAACGGAATTTAAAAATTTAGATGAATGGGGATCTTTGGTCGCTCTAGGATTGCTTGCGGTAATGGATGAGGAATATGATGCTGAATTATCTAGTAAAGATATTGAAAGATCTAATACCATAAGAGATATTTATAATATAGTAAAAGGTTAAGTATGGCATATATACACATACCCAACGTTGCTATTAGAGGGATCTCAGCTTGTGTCCCTAAAAATGTTGTGAAAAATGAAAGTTTGGGAGAGATCTTTCCTGAAGAGGAATTAAAAAAAGTAATTGATTCAGTAGGTATCATTGAACGTAGAATTGTGGATAAGGATATTTGTGCTTCGGATTTATGTTTTCATGCTGCTGAAAAATTATTCAATGATTTAGACATAGATAGAGATTCAATAGATGTTTTGATTTTCATGTCACAGACTTCAGATTTTAGAATTCCTGCTACAGCACCTATCTTACAACATAGGCTTGGACTAAGTAAAAATTCTATCTGCTTTGATGTTTCTTTAGCATGTAGTGGATATGTTTATGCACTTACTACAGCTTTTACTTACTTGAATTTACCAAATATTAATAGAGTATTGTTGTTGGATGGTGAGACTTTTTCTAAAATTGTTAATCCTAAGGATAAGACAAATGCACTTTTATATGGTGATGCCGGGACAGCGACACTTTTAGAGAAACAAGATGGAGAAGGATTTAAGGCGGTTTTACATACAGATGGAGAAGGATGGAATGCCGTTGGTGTAACAGGTGGTGGCTGTAGAAATCCCTTCAAAGAAGAGAGTTTGGTAGAAAAACAGCGTGAAGACGGTAGTATAGGAAACGAGTTGGAGGTTCATATGGATGGTGTTGAAGTTTTTAATTTTACCTTACGTGTTGTTCCAAAAAGTATAAAAGAACTTTTGGAAAAAACGGAAACGAATATTTCGGATTATGGCTCCATAGTTTTTCATCAGGCAAATAAGTTTATGATTGAATTTTTTGCTAAAAAAATGAAGTATGATATGGCTAATGTTCCAATCAGCCTAGATAAATTTGGAAATACAAGTTCTGCAACAATTCCATTAACAATTGTTAGTGAGTTAAAGAATAGAAGTTCAATAAATAAAAAAGTTCTAATGTGCGGATTTGGTGCAGGCCTTTCTTGGGCAACTGCATCTATTGACTTATCGGACACATTTATAAGTGATTTAATTGAAGTGTGAATATGAGAGTACATCATTATGGAGTAGCAACAAAATCTATAAGCAAAAGTGTTAAGGCCTTTGCTACTTTGGGTTATTCAGAATGTTCAGAGGTAATTTTTGATCCTTTGCAAGGAGTTAATTTATTATTCTTAAAGAATGAAAATGATCATTTAATTGAGTTAGTTGAACCAGCAGTGGCCGAAAATCCAGTGTCGAAGATTTTAGCTAAATCAGGCTCTTCTCTATATCATATCTGTTATGAAGTAGACAATATTGATGAAAAGATCGAAGAGTTAAAAAAACAACGTTTTGTACAGATAATACCACCAACGCCGGCCGTTGCTTTTGATGGAAGAAAAATCTGTTTTTTTTATAATCCTACTTTAGGACTAATTGAATTGTTAGAAAAATAATGAAGAATTTTGTTTATAGAAATTATACTGTAGAATATCTGTTTAACAGTTCTACAGAATTTAGTGGATATGGAGATGTCTCTTTGCCTTCACAAGAATATAGTAATATAGTATTGTTTTATCAAATAGATCCAAGTAAAACTCCAGAAATGCAGATAGGAGAAATAGAAGAGATTAAATCAAAAATCTCGCTATTAACTAATTTGATTAAGGGAAGTAGAGTTGTGATATTTACTTTACAGGTTAATTATCAGAACAACTGGCAAATTAAACATGTTGAATTGTCTGATGCAATCCATAACTTCAATAGTTTGTTTTTAAAAGAGATAGGTGCTCTTAAATCAAATGTGAAAGTTGTAGAAATTAATCAATTCTTTGAAAATCAAGTTTCGGATAAGATAGATTGGAGATTTCTTTTTACATCTCAAATGATTGTAAATCCAAAGCTTGCAAAACCTTTTAAAAAATGGTTTGCCCTTCAATTAGAGTTTATTAGCTTAAAACGCAAGAAATGTATTGTGTTGGATTGTGATAATACCTTATGGGGGGGAGTAGTAGGTGAAGACGGCGTGCATGGAGTTAAGCTAGGTCAAGATTATCCGGGAAATGCATTTAAAAGTTTTCAGGAGTTATTATATGCTCTTTCTAAGAAAGGAGTACTTTTAGTGGTTTGCAGTAAGAATAATTTAGAAGATGTACAGGAACTTTGGAATAATAACAGTAATAATTTAATTAATGATACTGTTCTTTCTGCATATCGGATTAATTGGCAAAATAAAGCTGAAAATATTAAATCAATAGCAGAAGAATTAAATATTGGTACTGACAGTTTCGTATTTATTGATGATAATCCAGTTGAAAGAGGGCTAGTAAAAGATCTTTTACCGGAAGTTGAAGTGCCGGACTTTCCAGATAAACCATATGAATTGGTAGATTTCTTTTGGAAAGTTTACAATGAGTTTTTCTCAACATTTGAATTATCTAGTGAAGATCTAAAAAAGACGGAGCAATACAAAGAGAACTTTTTTAGAAATGAAAGTAAGAGGGTTTTTGAAAATATCGATGACTATTTGGCAAGTTTGAATATTGTTGTAGATATATTCGCAGCTAATGATAGTAATATTACAAGATTAGCCCAAATGACTCAGAAAACAAATCAGTTTAATTTGAGAACACAACGTTACACGGAAGAAGATTTAATGTTTAAGATCAATAAGGGGAGTTATATTTATTGTGCAAATGTAAAAGATAAATATGGAGATAATGGTATTACAATAGCCTGTGTAATAGATGAAGAGGAAGATCATTTATTCTTAGATTCCTATTTGCTTAGCTGTCGTATATTAGGGAGAGAGATTGAGAGAATAACATTATTGAGCATCATTAGAAAAGTGGTTACTATAACAAATAAGCCTTTAAGAGCAGAGTTTATACCTTCAAGTAAAAATGTTATGACAAAGGACTTTTTGGATAAAGTTGGCTTTATATTGGAAGATGAAAAAGATAATGGAATAAAAAAATATTTGTTTAGTCAAAAACAAGAAATAGAAATCAAAGAATATTACACACTAAATTTCAATTAAGAGATGAAAGAAAAAATAAAAGAAATAATGTCAGAAGTTTTTGAATTGCCTTTGAATGAGTTCCCTGAGGAAATTACACAAGCCAATATCGATAAGTGGGATTCATTGGGGCATTTAAATTTGATAGTTGAATTGGAAGATGTATTTGATAAGTCTTTTGAGCCAGAAGAAATTGGGGAAATGACTACTCTAGATAAGATTATAGAATTTATTCAAAAATAAAGCAATGAGTTTAGCTGAAAAAAAAATTCTTATTATTGGTGCCTCTTCTGGAATTGGGAGAGCGGCAGCGATTGATCTTTCTAAAAAAGGAGCTCAACTTGTTTTAATTGCACGCTCAGAAGATAAACTTAAAGAAGTTGTGGCATTGTGTGAAGGAGAGGGACATACTTATTTTTCGCTAGATGTTAAAGATGAAAATGCTCTTGAAGCGGCAATTAGCAGTTCAGCAAAAGAAACAGGGATACCATTTACAAGTTTTGTATATTCGGCAGGCATGGAAGGAACTATTCCTTTAAAATTTGCAAAAACTGAGTTTTTAGAAGATATTCTTAAGGTTAATACTATACCGGCATTGTTAATTACAAAAATTCTTCAAAAAAAAGGAAATTTTTCATTAGAAGGGGGATCCCTGGTATTTGTAAGTTCTGTAATGGGGAGTTTAGGACAACCTGCAAAAGCTGCTTATTGTATGTCAAAAGGAGGTTTAATTGCGGCTTCAAAAGCTTTAGCTTTAGAACTGGCTTCAAAAAAAATACGTGTAAACTGTATTTCGCCTGGTATGGTTGAAACTGAAATGTCTTCAAAGATTCTTGATTCTATCAGTGATGAAAATGTAAACGAAATAAAAAAAATGCATCCATTAGGAATAGGAGAAGTTGGGGATATTGTCAACGGGATCGAATTTCTAGTTTCGGACAACTCAAAATGGATCACAGGAATAGATTTACTGATTGATGGAGGATATAGCGCTCAATAAATTTAAGGTATGATTAATGAAAAAATATGGCTTTCTTCACCACATATGGGAGGAACAGAGCTAAATTATGTGCAAGAAGCTTTTGAGACTAATTGGATAGCGCCTTTAGGTCCTAACGTAAACTGTTTCGAAAAAGATTTAGAAAATTATTTGGATGAGGAAGTTTATGTAGGTGCACTTAGTTCTGGGACATCAGCCATTCATTTGGGTTTGATTTTGTTAGGAGTTAAATCAGGAGATGAGGTCATCTGTCAAACGATGACTTTTTCAGCATCAGCCAATCCTATAATGTATTTAGGAGCGACTCCTGTCTTTGTTGATAGTGAGTCTACTACCTGGAATTTGTGCCCAAAAGCATTAGAAAGTGCAATTTTGGACCGTATTTCGAAAGGTAAAAAACCTAAAGCTATTATTGGGGTACATCTTTATGGAATGCCATATAAAGTTGATGAAATTCAGGCTGTTGCAGACAAATACAGTATTCCAGTTCTTGAAGACAGCGCAGAAGCTTTGGGAAGTTGCTATAAGAATCAAAAATGTGGGACTTTAGGAGAAATCGGTGTACTTTCATTTAACGGGAATAAGATTATAACAACTTCAGGAGGAGGAGCAATTGTTACTAAAAATCAAAAGATCAAAGATAAAGCAGTATTTCTTTCAACTCAAGCACGTGATAATGCGCCTCATTATCAGCACAGTGAAGTAGGTTATAACTATAGGATGAGTAATGTTTGCGCTGGAATTGGTCGCGGGCAAATGGAGGTTTTAGATGTTCACGTAAAACTTAGAAGAGAGATGCATACTTTTTATGCTGATTATTTTAAAAGTTTAAATGGCGTAACAGTTTTAACGGAACCAAATAATAATTATTTTTCAAATCATTGGTTATCTGTAATCACGATTGATAAGGAGATAAACGGAGGTAAAACAAGGGAAGATTTAAGGTTGGCTCTTGAAGAAGCTAATATAGAGAGTCGACCACTTTGGAAGCCAATGCATTTGCAACCAGTTTTTGCATCATTTCCATATTATGGAGGTAAAATTGCTGAAGATTTATTTGAAAACGGCCTATGTTTGCCCTCAGGATCTAACTTGAGTTATGACGATAGAAAAAGAATTAAAAATGTATTAGACGTTTTTTTTAAGTAAAGAACATTTAAATAAAATAGCTTTATATTTTAGTATGAAGATTGAGAAAACATTTATAGAAGATTTAGTGATTGTGGAGCCAACTGTTTTTGGCGATGATAGAGGTTATTTTTTTGAATCCTACAGTAAAACAAAATTTAATGATTTAGGAATTGATATTGATTTTGTTCAGGATAATCAATCTTTTTCTAAAAAAGGGACTTTGCGCGGGTTACATTATCAGAATCCACCTTTTGCGCAAACAAAATTGATACGTGTTTTAGAAGGTGAAATTATTGATGTCGCTGTAGATTTAAGAAAAGATTCTTCTACTTACAGGAAATCATTTGCAGTTTTATTGTCAGCTGAAAATAAAAAGCAATTGTTAGTGCCACAAGGCTTTGCCCATGGGTTTTCAGTCATAAGCGAGACAGCTTCAGTAATGTATAAATGTGATCAGTTTTATAATAAAGACTCTGAAGGTGGAGTAAAATATGATGATCCATTATTGAATATCAATTGGGGGATAAATTTAGATGAGGCAATAGTTTCTGAAAAAGATCAAGCTCTACCTTTTATTGATAATTGTAATAGCTTGTTTTAATGAAAAAGGTATTGGTAACAGGAGCGAGTGGACAATTAGGATCTGAACTAAAGGTTTTATCAAAAAGATATTCAAAATTTGATTGGATTTTTGCGGACAGAACTGTAATTACTTTGGATGACTTAGGGGGGCTCAAAGGGCAATTAGATGGAATTAAGCCTGATGTTATCTTAAATTGTGGTGCTTATACAGCAGTTGATAAAGCCGAAATTGAAAAAGAAAAAGCTTTTCTGGTAAATCATCTAGCCGTTGGAGTAATTGCAAAATATTGTGCAAACAATAAGATAAAATTAATTCATATTTCAACAGATTATGTTTTTGATGGAAAGACACATGTAGCTTTAAATGAAGAAGCAGAAACAAATCCGATAAATATTTATGGAGCTAGCAAGAGAGAAGGTGAAATTACTTGTTTGAAAGAGAATCCAAATTCTATAATTATAAGAACTTCTTGGGTGTATAGTAAATTTGGAAATAACTTTGTTAAAACAATGCAACGCTTGATGCAAGAAAAAGAGGAGATTAATGTGGTAAACGATCAAATCGGTTCTCCTACATATGCTGCTGACCTTGCTGAAGCAATTATTAAAATTTTTGAATCTGTAGACTGGATTGCGGGAATTTACAATTACTCTAATGAAGGAGAAATAAGTTGGTATGAGTTTGCACTGGCTATTAAAGATATTGGATCATATAATTGTAATGTTAGGGGGATACCATCAGAATCATATCCGACACCGGCTAAACGACCTCAATTTTCATTGTTAGATAAGAAAAAAATTAAGAATACCTATAATCTGGATATACCGTATTATAAAGAGAGTTTAAGAAAAATGTTTACTTAATTGAAAGACAATTTTGTTTTAGTGTTTCATCTAAAATTAAAAATTAAAAATTATGAAAGGAATTATATTAGCTGGAGGCTCGGGTACTCGTTTACATCCTTTGACACTTGCGATGAGTAAACAAATGATGCCGGTATATGATAAACCAATGATTTATTATCCATTGTCGACTTTGATGATGTCTGGTATAAATGAAATATTGATAATTTCTACGCCTCATGATTTGCCAAATTTCAAGAAACTATTAGGAGATGGATCTGCTTTAGGTTGTAAATTTAGTTATGCAGAACAGATAATTCCTAATGGATTAGCACAAGCTTTTGTGATTGGAGAAGAGTTTATTGGAAATGATGATGTAGCTTTAATATTAGGGGATAATATTTTTTTTGGGTCTAATATGCAAGAGCTTTTAAAATCCAATACAAAGCCTAATGGTGGGGTTGTTTTTGCTTATCATGTTTCGGATCCTGAACGATATGGAGTTGTAGAGTTTGATGACAACCTAAAAGCGATTTCAATTGAAGAGAAGCCAGAAGATCCAAAATCAAATTATGCAGTGCCCGGATTGTATTTTTATGATAATTCTGTTGTTGAGATAGCAAAAAAAATTCAGCCGAGTGCCCGTGGTGAGTACGAAATCACGGATGTGAATAAAGTTTATTTAGAAAAAAAAGCTTTAAAAGTTGGGATTTTAAGTAGAGGTACAGCTTGGCTTGATACAGGGACTTTTAATAGTTTGATGCAGGCTGGTCAATTTGTTCAGGTTCTGGAAGAAAGACAAGGTTTAAAAGTGGGATGTATAGAAGAGATAGCATGGAGGCAAGGATTTATTAATGATGCGCAACTTGAAGAATTAGCTTTGCCTTTGGTGAAATCGGGATACGGAACTTATTTAATAGAATTTTTAAAACAAAAGAAAAAAGGTGCTAAAATCTAATTTAGCACAAGAAATGATTTTTTAAGACCTTTAATTTGTATTTTTGCAAGTCTTACAGAGTTTATAGAATTAAACTGAACAAAATTGGATACTGATAAATCAACCAAAATAGCCTCTATATTGCATAACTCTTTCTCACCAAGAAATTTGCGAGCTAGTATTAATAACCTAAGTTATTTGCCTAGGTGGATCATTGTTGCCATAGATATAATGGTACTGATTTTCTCGTTTACTTTTACCTATATGCTGTTTGAAGGGACGGCATTAGGTTATATTATTACCTCTCATCAGTCTTTTTTTGTCTCGAGTTTAATAGGTATTAATATATTTTTCTTTTGGTTGTTTAGAACATACTCTGGTATTATACGACACTCTTCATATATCGACGCTATAAAATTGTTGTTTTCTCAAATGTCAGTTTTGGTTTTTTTCTTGTTTTTTAATTTAGTTTTTGAACTATATACAGGACATAAAGCGTTTTTAAACACTGCTCTTTTTATTAATTTGGTATTGTCATTCTGTGGATTGTTTTTATATCGTGTGATCGTAAAGCAGACATTTGAATTGTATTTCTCTGAAAAAACAACCACAAAGTTAATCCGAACTGTAATTTATGGAACAGATGCCAATGCAATTTCTGTTGCCAATGCGTTGAAGTTTGAAACTCCTTCGAGATTTAAAATTGTTGGATTTGTTGACAAAAACAATCAGAATGCATCTAAGCGAATGTTGGATCTGCCGATTTTGATTTTAAGAAAAAAATTACCGGCCTTAATGCGTTCTGTAGCTGCAGAAGGTGTTATTATTGCTGATAAAAGTTTATCCAAAGACGAACAATTAATTATTGTAGACCAGTGTTTAGAGTTCAATTATAGAGTATACACAGTTCCCTTGATTTCGGATTGGGAGAACCAAAAAGAGATTTCTCAAAAAGTAAAAAATATTCAGATTGAAGATTTATTAGAAAGAAAACCTATTGTTCTCGACAGTAAGTCAATTTCGAAACAATTAAAAGACAAAACAGTTCTTATTACTGGTGCGGCAGGATCTATAGGGAGTGAAATTGTTAGACAAGTTCTAGGTTTTAATCCCAAAATGGTTGTTATTTTGGATCATGCCGAAACGCCGCTTCATAATTTGTGTTTGGAAACCGCAACATTTGGTTCCGAATCAAAAATTATAGCTGTAGTTGCTGATGTTAGAAGTAAAAAAGCGTTGGAAAAAGTTTTCAAAAATTATAATCCGCATGTTGTTTTTCATGCCGCTGCATATAAGCATGTTCCATTAATGGAAGAAAATCCGGCACAGGCTATTCATACCAATATTAAAGGAACTAAGAATTTAGCAGATTTATCCTGTAAGTATCATGTGAAGAAGTTTGTCATGGTTTCTACAGATAAGGCTGTGAATCCTAGTAATGTAATGGGAGCGAGTAAACGAATCGCTGAAAAATATGTTCAATCTTTATTCCTGAAAAATCAGAGAGAGAATGGTGGTGAGAGTGTAACCAAATTTATCACAACACGTTTTGGTAATGTACTAGGTTCAAATGGATCAGTAGTTCCTTTGTTTACGAAACAGATTGCAGAAGGTGGTCCGGTCACAATAACGCATCAGGATATTATTCGCTATTTTATGACTATTCCTGAAGCTTGCCAGTTAGTTCTAGAAGCCGGGGCAATGGGAAATGGAGGCGAGATTTATATTTTCGATATGGGTAAACCTGTGAAGATTATTGATCTGGCTAAGAAAATGATTAAACTTGCTGGTTTTATTCCTGATAAAGAAATAAAGATTAAAGTCGTTGGTCTTAGACCTGGAGAGAAGCTTTATGAAGAGTTGTTAAATGATACTTCTAAAACTTTACCAACGTATCACAATAAAATTATGATCGCTCAGGAAATTCAGGACGAGTATGAGAATCTGCATATCGAGATTGATGAACTTATAGGCATAGCTGATTTTTATGATAATGAAGATATTGTAGCCAAAATGAAGAAAATTGTTCCTGAATTTAAAAGCATGAATTCCACTTTTGAAGTTCTGGACAAATAAATTGACTTTATTTGAATTAGGATTTAATTTTAAGATATTAAAAGGTGTTTTTTTAAAAACGCCTTTTTTGCTTTTTTGAACGTTTTTAATAGCATAATAATCCTGTTAATTATCTATGATTAGACGTAATTAAAGGAAAAATTGAGTTTTAGAAAATAGTTTTATCAAAAATTTAGCTGCAATGTGTTTGTAACAATTATTAAATGAACAACAATAGCCCCAATGATTGGTTGTTTGAAATAACACCTAAAAATAAGTTCTTCTCGTTAAACTTAAAAGAAGTTTGGCAGTATCGTGACTTATTATTTCTTTTCGTAAAACGTGACGTAATCACGGTTTATAAGCAAACTGTTTTAGGCCCGCTTTGGTACCTGATTCAGCCATTGTTTACTTCAATAACTTTTACAATAATATTTAATAATGTTGCTGGGATTAAAACAGGAGCGGTTCCTCCATTTTTATTTAATCTGGCGGGAATAACAGTTTGGAATTATTTTACTGCTTGTCTTACCGGGACATCAGACACTTTTAAGGCAAATGCTGCGATTTTTGGAAAAGTATATTTTCCCAGAATCATTACTCCTCTGTCCGTTGTAATTTCAAATCTTGTAAAGTTTGGAATACAATTTTTAATTTTTATTGGATTCTATATTTTCTACTATTTTCAGGGAGCAGATTTAAGTTTAAACGGTCTTGTTTTATTTTTTCCTGTTTTAATAATCATAATGGGGATTTTAGGATTAGGTCTCGGAATGCTTATCTCAGCGATGGTAACAAAATATCGTGACTTTAGTCATTTAATTGGTTTTGGTATACAATTATTGATGTATTTGTCAGCGGTAATGTATCCTATGGAACTTATTAAAGATAAATTACCGTCTTATGGCTGGCTTGTTGTATATAATCCATTAGCTTATATTATAGAAACTGCCCGCTTCATGTTATTAAATGTAGGTGATATTTCGGTTTTGGGATTGACTTATACTTTAATTGTAACTATAACAGTATTTTTTATCGGATTACTGGTTTTTAATAGAACGGAGAAAAGCTTTATAGATACAGTTTAATTAATGATTTATCATTCACAATTGGAAAAAGATATAATATTAAAGGCCGAAAGCATTTCTAAACAATATCGTTTAGGACAAGTAGGTACTGGAACCTTAAGTCATGACATTAATCGTTGGTGGCATAAGATTAGAGGTAAAGAGAATCCTTATTTAAAAATTGGGGATACAAATGATCGTTCCACAAAAGGAAATTCAGATTATGTCTGGGCACTGCAAGACATTAATTTTGAAGTTGAACGAGGAGAAGTTCTCGGAATTATTGGTAAAAACGGAGCAGGAAAATCAACACTTTTAAAGATACTTTCAAAAGTAACAGCTCCAACTACCGGAAGTGTCAAATCTCGTGGTCGTATTGCTTCACTTCTTGAAGTGGGAACTGGTTTCAATGGAGAAATGACCGGAAGAGAAAATATTTTTCTAAATGGTGCCATTCTTGGAATGACCAAAAAAGAAATTTCTTCTAAGCTTGATGAAATTATAGAATTTTCAGGTTGTGAACGTTATATAGATACGCCTGTAAAAAGATATAGCTCCGGAATGACCGTTCGTTTAGCTTTTGCGGTAGCGGCATTTTTGGAACCCGAAATTTTGGTAGTTGATGAGGTTTTGGCAGTTGGAGATGCCGAATTTCAAAAGAAGGCAATTGGTAAAATGCAGGATATTTCAAAAGGTGAAGGGCGTACCGTTTTATTTGTGAGCCATAATATGGCAGCTGTAAAGAGTTTGTGTACTAGAGGAATCGTACTCGAAAATGGCAAAATTAAATTTAATGGAGATATTGATGAGGCGTTAGATGTTTATTCAAATAATGGTAATTCTACTGATCATACTGTTGTTTTTGATTCAGATACAAAACGAACTGGCAGCAGAAATATAGAGTTTATCGCTGTAGAGATAAGAGATCAAAACCAAAAGCTAAATCATGAGTTCTCTATTGGAGATGATTTAATTATTAAATTCAAACTACAAAACAATACAAACGAAGCAAAATCTGAAGTCGGAATCCAGATAAGATCTTCAGACGAAATGCCTATTTTTCATATTATGGGGAGAGATTCAAATTTTGAATTAACCCATGTAGAAAAACAAGAAGAGTATGTTGTAAGTATAAAAGACATAAGACTTTTTCCCGGGATGTATACCATTAGCTTTACAAGTAATACTACAACGGGACACCAGATATTTGACTGTATTGAAAATGCATTGTCTTTTCAAATTATAGATGGAGGAAAATATACCATTAGAAGTTTGCCAAGAGCAGCCGGTCTTTTCTTTTTAAATCCGGAATGGAAAAAATTGTAAATAATGAAAATAGTTAAGCTAACATTTAATTACGATTGGCCTCTTTTTAGACAAACTCCAAATTTCTCTCAGATCTGGGGAGACTATAAGTTTGTTATTGATGATAATCTGAAAGAGTGTGATTTTTGGATTGTATATACCGATTACAAAATAAAAACAGAGATTGTAAAGTGTGATCCCGAAAATGTAATTTTTATTCCGGGAGAATGTTACAATACAAGTCCTAAGTTTACTCAAAAATTCTTAGACCAATTTGGTACAATTATTACGGTACAAAAAGAGTTAAAACATAGAAATATTATTTATTCACATAATGCAAATCCTTGGTTTATAGGGAAATCATACGATGAATTAAATTCTTTAGAGACACCGGATAAAACAAAATTAATTTCAGTTGTCTCTTCTAATAAAGCTTTTACTGAAGGGCATCGAAAAAGAGTTGATTTTGTTAAAAAGCTCAAAGAGTATTTTGGAGATCAGTTAGACGTTTATGGACGTGGGATAGCAGATTTTGAAGATAAATGGGATGTTTTGGCTAATTACAAATATTCAATAGCTATAGAAAATGATTATTGTGACGATTGGGTCACCGAAAAATTCTTTGATTGTTTATACGCTCATACATTACCATTTTATTACGGCTGTCCTAATTTAGGAAGTATAGTTAATAAAGAATCTTTTATCCGGATTAACATAGATGATTTTGAATCCAGTGTAAAAATAATTGAGTCCGCGATTAAAGAAAATGAATTTGAAAAAAGATTGGAATTGATTAAAAAAGAGTCAATTGATAGTCTTCATCGCGATAATTTTTTCCTTTTTTAGTTAAAATTTTGGATGATAAAAACATTCTTTCTAAAAAGAGATTTGTGAAAATAAAATCTGATTTTGAGATAAATAAAAGAAATGTTTTGGTTGGATTCTTAGGTAAAATAAAAGGAGCTTTAGTAAGATGAAAAAAATATTAAAACGTATTTATAGAGCTATTAATCGCAGGTTAGCTAAAGGAGAAAATTTGTTAGTGAACCCAAATCAGGGTAAATTCCATAATGTGGAGATTATGTCTTCGGCAATATTAAGTGGTGAGAATGAAATTGGGGAATATACTTATATTGGATTTAATAGCATCGTAACCAAATCAAAAATTGGAAGATACTGTTCTATTGCAGGTAATGTTAGTATTGGTATAGGAGAGCATAAAATAAACAGGGTCTCTACAAGTAGTCATTTTTATAAAAATGCCTGGGAAACACTGACTGAAAAAGAATGTGTAATTGGAAATGATGTCTGGATTGGCACTAATTCAGTTATAAGAAGAGGTGTTACTATAGGAGATGGTGCAGTAATTGGTGCAAATTCATTTGTAAACAGAGATGTAAAATCTTTTGAAGTTGTAGCTGGTGCACCTGCAAAATTCATTAAGATGAGATTCCCTGCTTTAACAATAGAGCATATTCTGGGATCTGACTGGTGGTCTAAAGATCTAAATGAAGCTAGGATGATAATAGAAAAATTAGAGCTAACAGGATTATTTGAGCAAGATGATAAATAAAAACGCCAAATTGTATATTACCGGACATACAGGAATGTTGGGCAGTATAACTTTAAATCTTTTTAAGGAAAGAGGGTATTCTAATATAATAACGACAACACACAAAACTTTAGACTTAATCAATCAACAAGATGTTGATGCTTTCTTTGAGAAAGAAAAACCAGAGTATGTCATTCATATTGCGGCTAAAGTTGGAGGTATTAAAGCTAATATTGATAACCCGGCAGTTTTCTTGTATGACAATTTAATGATACAGTCAAATGTAATTAATTCGGCATACAAGCATCAGGTTAAAAAGTTTGTTTTTATTGCAAGTTCTTGTATCTATCCAGCAGCTTCTCCACAACCGATGAAAGAAGAATATCTTTTAGATGGTAAACCTGAACCCACAAACGAAGGTTATGCAATTGCAAAAATTGCCGGTATTAAGTTATTAGAAAGTTATAATAAACAATATGGTTTTAACGGAATTAGTTTAATTCCCAGTAATTTATACGGGCCAAATGATTCTTTTGATTTAAATCATGCACACGTTTTATCATCATTAGTAAAAAGATTTACTGATGCTAAAACCAATAATGATCCTTCTATTAGTTTATGGGGTACCGGAATTGCGAGAAGAGAATTCTTGCATGTAGAAGATTTTTCTAAGGCAATTTTATATTTTTTCGAAAATTATAATTCTCCTAACTCTATTAATGTAGGTCCCGGAACAGATATTAGTATTAAAGAATTGGCAGAATTAATTTCGTCAAAAGTAGAATACACAGGAGAAATTTTGTGGGATAATACTAAACCAAACGGAATGCTTAAAAAATGTATGGATGTTTCTAATATGATTAAAGAAGGATTTAAGCCTGCTAAATTATTAGAAACTGGAATAGAAGAGGTAATAGATAGTTATAAAAACAGGTAATAATGAGAATACCCTTAATGCGAAAAGCATTTCTTAAAGAAGAACAAACTAAAAAAGCTTTGGCTGATTTCATTCTTAATGCAGACAGATTAAGTATGGATATTGAATGTAAAAAATTTGAAGATAAATTTGCTCAATATCAAAAATGTAAACACGCAGTATTATTTAATAGTGGCGGTAGTGCAAACTTGGCGATGTTACAGGCCTTAAAAAATTTAGGAAAGCTGAAAGATGGGGACAAAGTAGCTTTTTCGGCATTAACCTGGTCGACCAATACAATGCCAATTATTCAGTTAGGAATGGTTCCGGTTGCACTAGATTGCGAACCTGATACATTGAATACCATGTCGTATCATCTACTGGAAAGATTGGAAACAACAGATCTAAAGGCTTTGTTTATCACAAATATCCTTGGTTTTGCAGGAGATATAGATGTCATAAAAGAAATTTGTGATCAAAGAAATATTATTTTAATAGAAGATAATTGCGAATCATTAGGAACTGAACTGCCAGAAGGAACTACGGGTAATTTTGGAATTGGAGGGAGCTTCTCTTTTTTTGTTGCCCATCATATGTCAACTATAGAAGGTGGAATGGTTTGTACAAGTGATGATGATTTTGCCGAAATGCTTAGAATTGTAAGGGCCAATGGTTGGGACAGAAATCTTAGTGCTGAACAACAGGGAAAATGGAGAGGAAAATATGATATTCAGTCAGAATTTCAGGCCAAGTATACTTTTTATGATTTAGGATATAACTTCAGACCTACTGAAATTACCGGCTTTTTGGGGCAATATCAAATGCAGTTTTTAGAAGAAAATATAAGTAAGAGAGAACAAAATTACTTGCGAATAGAAAATATTATAAAAGACAATTCCGACTTTGTTTATCTAAAACACGATCATATCAACAGATTGTCTACCTTCGCCTTTCCGTTTGTTTGTAAAACGCCTCAACTAAGAGAATATTATCTGGATAAATTTACAAAAGCTGGAGTCGAAATTAGACCAATGATAGCTGGAAATATGCAGGAGCAGCCTTTTTACAAAAAGTATGTAAGCGAATTATATGAAATGCCAGGTGCAGATATGATGCATGCAAATGGATTTTATTGTGGAAATTATCCGGAACTTCTGGAGGAAGATTTGTTAATTATCGAAAATTTATTAAAAAAATAAATGATCGTAGTTCAGTTAATTGGAGGTTTAGGAAATCAGTTGTTTCAATATGCAGCTGCTAAAGCTTTGGCATTACAAACAAAACAAAAGTTCTCTCTCGATGTATCGCAATTTGAGAGTTATAAATTGCATAACTATGCATTAAACCATTTTAATGTCATTTCTAAAAACTATAAAAAGCCCAATCGATATTTAAGAAAAATAAAGAGTTTTTATCAAAAAAATGTATTTTACAAAGAAGTCGATTTTGGATATAATCCTGATCTGATTCATTTAAAAGGAGGTATTATATTTCTGGAAGGTTATTTCCAATCAGAGAAATATTTTATAAAATATGAAAAAGAAATTCGGGAAGATTTTGAATTGCGGACACCGTTAAAAAAAGAGACTAAAGCTGCAATTGCAAAAATTGAGTCTGTAAATTCTGTTTCGATACATATTCGAAGAGGAGATTATATAAATAATCCATTGCATAATACAAGTAAAGAAGAATATTATAACAAAGCTTTGGAAATAGTTGAAAATAAGATAAATAATCCTGTTTATTTTGTCTTTTCGGATGATATGGAATGGGTAAAAGCAAATTTCTCGACAAAACAGGAAACAATATTTATTGATTTTAATGATGCTTCAACAAATTTTGAAGATTTGAAATTGATGACATCCTGTAAGCATAACATTATAGCCAATAGTAGTTTTAGCTGGTGGGGTGGATGGCTGAATAAAAATCCTGATAAAATTGTAATCGCTCCAAAACGATGGTTCAATGATGATTCCATAAATACTAATGACATAATCCCGACAAATTGGGTTAAAATATAGAAAATGAAAAAAGCATTAATAACCGGAGTTACTGGTCAGGATGGAGCTTATTTAGCCGAATTTTTATTAGAGAAAGGTTACGAAGTTCATGGTGTAAAAAGAAGAGCTTCATCATTTAATACGCAACGAATTGATCATTTGTTCAGGGACCTTCATGAAGAAAATGTTCGATTTATCCTTCATTATGGGGATTTATCTGATGCTACCAATCTAATAAGAATAATTCAGGAAGTTCAACCTGACGAGATCTATAATTTAGGGGCTATGTCTCATGTAAAAGTTAGTTTTGATACTCCTGAATATGTTGCAAATGTTGATGGTTTGGGAGCCATGAGATTATTAGAAGCGGTGAGAATTTTGGGTCTGGCAGAAAAAACCAAGGTCTATCAGGCTTCAACTTCAGAGCTGTATGGTTTAGTGCAGGAAGTACCACAAACTGAAAAAACACCTTTTTATCCTCGTTCACCTTATGGTGTGGCAAAAATTTATGCCTATTGGATAACTGTAAATTATCGTGAGGCGTATAATATGTTTGCCTGCAATGGAATTTTATTTAATCATGAATCGCCTCTGCGTGGAGAAACATTCGTTACCCGAAAAATTACCATGGCTACAGCTAAAATAGTTTTAGGGTTGCAGGATGCATTATATATTGGGAACTTAAATTCGCAACGAGATTGGGGCCACGCGAAAGATTACATAGAAGCGATGTGGTTAATTTTACAACAAGATAAACCAGATGATTTTGTTATTTCAACGGGTAAAACTACTCCGGTAAGAGAATTTGTTCGAATGGCATTTTTAGAATGCGGTATTGAACTGGAATTTGTGGGAGAAAATGAAAATGAAGTTGGAAAAGTCAAATCTTGTACGAATCCTAAATATCAAATTGAGACTGGCAAAGAAGTAGTAAAAGTTGATCCTACTTATTATAGACCAACAGAGGTTGATTTGTTGATAGGAGATTCTACAAAAGCAAGAACAGTTTTAGGATGGAAACCAAAATTTAATTTAGATGATATCGTAAAACAAATGGTTGCTGCCGACATAGAATTATTTGAAAAAGAAGTAAAATAATGTCTTCAACCCCCAAGATATCAGTTCTAATGCCTGTCTATAATTGCGAACTTTATATAGAGGAAGCAATAGATAGTATTTTGAATCAGACTTTTTCAGATTTTGAATTTATAATAATTGATGATGCTTCTTCAGATTCAACAGTGTCAATTATAAAAACCTATAATGATCCCAGAATACAATTAATCATAAAACCTCAAAATTCAGGCCTTACGAATAGTCTGAATTACGGACTGAGCATTGCTAAAGGAGAATATATTGCTCGTATGGACGGTGATGATATAAGTCTGCCGGAACGTTTTGTTAAACAAGCTGCTTTTTTAGATAAAAATCCTGATACAGTACTTATTGGCACATACTTTAAGATAATTGGCAAAGATAAAATCGTTGCTGTTCCTGAAGATCATGATGAAATAAAATTGGCAATGCTTAAGGATTGTTGTATAGGACATCCAACTGTAATGATGAGGAAAAGTCACCTGGATAGATTTACTTTAATTTACGATACCCAAAAAGAGCCAGCCGAAGATTATGATCTCTGGACAAGATTGTTAGTCGTGGGAAAACTGTACAATTTGCAGGAAGTTTTGCTTAATTATCGTGTTCACAATTCGCAAGTTTCTCATAAAAGAAATGAACAACAAATAAATACTGCACTGGAGATTAAAGTTAATTTACTGACGAATCTTAATTTTGAAAGAGATGATGAGACACAAGATTTTCTAAAGAAGATAATATCACGAAGAGAATTTGTTTCTTTTAGAGAAATAAATCGATTCGAAGATTTAAAAAACAAATTACTTTTGGCAAATCAAACTTCTTTTTTTGAAAAGGCAGGTTTTGAAAGATATTTGTTAGAGATTCAGAACAATTTGTTGAAAGACTATTTTTTAAAAAAAGAAAAATACTCTCCAAAAGTTTATCTGCAATATTTAAAAATTAGAAAAAAATCACCATTTAAATTAAAATCATTGCACGAAATAAAACTGTTTATAAAATCAATAATTTTCTACAGTAAAAAATGAAAGATCCAATAGTTTCTATAGTGGTTCCATGTTATAATCAGGCTCAGTATCTGGATGAAGCCTTGCAATCTGTTTCAGACCAGATATTTGAAAACTGGGAATGTATTGTAGTAAATGACGGAAGCTCCGATAATGCAGAACAAATAGCAAGAAAATGGATCGAACAAGATGTGAGATTTAAATACTATTATCAGGAAAATGGAGGGGTTAGCAGCGCTAGAAATCTTGGTGTCGCAAACAGTGTTGGTGAATTTATCCTACCACTTGACGGAGATGATAAAATTGCTAAAGACTACATCAAACTAGCTTTAAGAGCATTTGAAAATGATGAGTCATTAAAACTTGTTTATTGTAAAGCAGAAAAATTTGGTGATGAAACAGGAAACTGGAATCTGACACCATTTTCACTAAAAGAGTTGGCACTAGATAATATGATTTTTTGCTCGGCAATATACAGAAAGAAAGATTGGGAATTGATTGGAGGATATGATAATAACATGCTCGATGGTCTTGAGGATTGGGAGTTTTGGATATCACTTCTAAAGAATGGAGGAAATGTATCATGTTTAAATACTATAGGATTTTATTACAGAATAAAATTAGTGTCCAGGCAAAAAAAACTGGATGGTACTATAAAAGATAAACTATTCAACTATTTAAGTATAAAACATGCTGATTTTTTTGTAGAACATCTGGGATCTTTTGGGGCATTAAACTACAACTTACAAAAAGAAAGGGAAGTGTTTTCTGCAAAACTTAAAAGCGAAAAATTTGTACTTGATTTGTTCTGTAAAACTTTTTTCGGGTTTACAATTTTCGGAAAAATAAATAAGGGATAAATGCTGGCTATAGTTATACCATATTATAAAATCATTTTTTTTGAAGAAACCTTAAAATCACTATCGGAGCAAACAAATAAAAGATTCAGAGTATTTATAGGAAACGATGCCAGTCCGGAAGATCCCTCTTTACTTTTGGAGCAGTATAAAGACAAAATTGACTTCGTTTACCAGATATTTGAGGAAAATTTAGGAGGAATATCACTGGTGAAGCATTGGGAACGCTGTATCGCCCTTGTTGAGGAGGAAGACTGGATAATGATTTTGGGTGATGACGATATTTTGGAGAAAAATGTTGTATCGTCCTGGTATGAGCATTACAATGTTTTTCATACAAAATCAAATCTGGTAAGATTTGCTTCAAAATCATTAAACATGAATTTGAACGGAAGAATAAGTCATTCATTTATAAATCCGGTATGGGAAAAAGCATCCGATTCTTATTTTAGAAGATTTAAAGGGTTGACAAGGAGTTCTTTGTCTGAATATACATTTTCAAAAACGGCTTTTAAGAAATTTGGTTTTTTTGATTTTCCTTTAGCCTGGCATAGTGATGATGCGGCTTGGTTATTTTTTTCTGATGATAAACCTATTTACTCTATAAATGAGAGTAATTTATTGATCAGATATTCCAGTTCGTCCATATCCGGAAAACAGAATAATCAAAAGTTAAAAGATCTTGCGAGCGAAAATTTTTACAAACAATGTATTATTGAAAAAATTGAATTTTTTAGTAAGCCGCAACAGTTGGATTTGATATTAGAATATGAAATTTCAATCAAAAAGAACAGGAAACTGATATGGACAGAATGGCGTTACTTACTTCTTTTTTACCTTTCAGCAATGCAGATGAATGCCTTTATAAAGTGTTTAAGAAGATGCTGTTTAAGTTTTAGATAAATGGATTTATTGAGTAAGTTAAAACTATAGATCAAGTGAAAATACTTTTTGTATCGATGCCATCTATCCATGTTCTCCGTTGGATTGAAAACTTAAAAGATAAAGGTCATGAACTTTATTGGTTTGATGTTTTAGATCGGGGACCACTAAAGAATTTAGAGTATGTTCATCAATTCGTAGATTGGAAAAAAAGAAAATATCCCTACATAAAAGGAGAATATTTTTTGAGAAAAAAGATGCCTTCGGCGTATGATAAAATAATTCCTTATTTTGAAGTTTCTGCCAATGAAGGGTTCGAGAAAGTTATACAGGAAATTAAGCCCGATATAGTTCATAGTTTTGAATTGCATTACTGCTCTTATCCCATACTGAAAGCAATGAATAAAAATCCGGGTATTAAATGGATTTATTCTTGTTGGGGAAGCGATATTTTTAGACATCAAGTTCTTAAAAATGACATTCAGAAAATTGAATCTGTTTTAAACAGAGTTAATTTTTTAATAACAGATTGTGAAAGAGATTATGATCTGGCAAAAAAAAATAATTTTAATGGATTTTTTTTGGGAGCTCTTCCCGGAGGAGGCGGATACAATATAACAGATATTCAAACAAGTTTTCAGGATATAGAATCCAGAAAATTAATCCTGATAAAAGGTAATCATAATGAAACAGGAAGAGCCCTCTATACCTTAAAAGCTATAAAAAAAATAATTGATCTGTTGGATGATTTTCATATCGCTGTTTTTTCAGCAGGAGAAAAAGTTAGAGAATTTATTAAATCAGATTCAAAACTGGAGGGAAAAATTAAAATAATAGAAGGAATAAATCAGTCGGAGCTTCATAATTATTTCGGAAAAGCATTTCTTTATATTGGAAATAATTTTTCAGACGGCATGCCAAATTCATTATTAGAAGCTTTATTACTTGGGGTAATTCCTTTGCAATCCAATCCGGGTAATGCCACAAAAGAACTTATAGGGAAAAAATATTTTGGAGAAATAATCAATGATCCTGAGAACTCAGATGAAATAGCTGAAAAAATATTAAGTCTTATCCGTAATAAAGATAATAATGTTCAATTTGCCAAAAGTAACCATCTCAAAGCCATTGAAGATTATAACTACGAAAGAATAAGAGATTCAATAAACAATTTATACAGTACAGTAGCCATAGATGAATAAGCCTTTAGTTTCTATTATTATCCCCACTTACAATCGGGCACATTTGATTGCTGAAACACTCGATAGTCTAATTGGACAAACCTATTCTAATTGGGAGTGTATTATAGTTGATGATAATTCGTCTGATAAAACAGAAGAAACGATAAAGCTTTATAAGGAAAAGGATAGTAGATTCAAACTGATACTAAAATCAAAAGAAGATAAAAAAGGAGCAAGTGTTTCTAGAAATATTGGATTAAAAATTGCAAAAGGCGATTATATCCAGTTTTTGGATTCAGATGATATATTGGCTGCAAATAAACTCGAAGAACAAATTCAGCTAGTGTCGAATGAAGATGAATTTGTTATTTCAACATGCAAATGGGGAAGATTTGATCATATTAGCGAAGCCCTTAAATTGAATGAAAATAATCCTGATTATAGAAATTTTGATTCTGCAAAAGAATATTTTGATTTGATAGGTCTACATGGAGGCTTTTTCCCTTCACACAGTTTTTTAATGAATAAAAAACTTATAACATTTTCAGGTTACTGGAATGAAAGTTTAACAATGAACGATGATGGGGAGTTTTTTTTAGAGTATTATCGAATTGCAGTAAAATAATCTTTGCCGGTAATACCTATGTTTTATATCGAAATAATGTGTCTGGTGAGAATTTAAGTTTGTTGCAAACCACCGAAAAAGCGTATAGTCTTGTTAACAGCTGGAAAATAATAGAATCACTGTATCAGATAAAGTATGGCGATTCATACTCTGCTTTCTTAAATAAAAAAAGCAAGGTATATATTTTGGGATAAAAAGAGAATTTCCTAAAGTCATTAGGGAGAATAAGGCGTTTTTTAAGCAACAGATTAAAAATGATACCGTTTCTCTAAAATTAGCAAAACTGAAAAAAAGGATTTTTCATAAACTGAAAATTATATTTAAGAAATAAGATGCGGGTAGGATTTAATCCATTTAAAGATGAACCACAAAAAGATTCTGAATTTATTCATCAGATCATAATTCCTGTTTACATACCTAATCAGGAAGGTTATTTTAAAGATAGTTTTGCAATTTTAAAACTTTGCCTGGAATCTTTATTTGTTACCGTTCACAAAAAAACATTCATTACTATTGTTAATAATGGAAGTGATATAATTATAAAAGAATATTTAGATTTTCTTTTAAAGCAAAACAAAATACACGAATTAATTCATACTGATAACATAGGAAAACTTAATGCTATATTGAAAGGTTTAGCGGGGAATAATATAGAATTGGTTACAATTTCAGATTCAGATGTATTGTTTTTCCCGAACTGGCAATCTGAAACAGTAAAAGTTTTTACACATATTCCTAATGCTGGAGTAGTAGGCATTGTACCACAGTTTAAAATGTATGAACAAAATTGCGGAAATGTTATTTGGGATAATTTATTCAGTAAAAATTAAAATTTATTCCCGTAAAAACAAAAAAGCTTTGATTAGGTTTTATGACAGTATTGGTTGGGATAGAAATTATAATCAGGATTATTTAGAATATAATTTAGGTTTAGAGATTAGTTCAAACTTAAAAGTGTTGATTGGTTCGGGACATTTTGTCGCAAGTTATAAAAAGGATATTTTTGATGAAATCGTAAGTTATATAGGCTTTAAGATGGGCGGAACCAGTGAGGGGTATTTAGATAAATCGCCTCTTAAGAAAAATTACTGGAGAGTAACAACTCAGGATAATTACGCCTGTCATTTAGGAAATACTTTAGAGGACTGGATGTCAGTTCCGAAAGCTTCTAATACTGACATAATTCAAGGTGGATTTAATAAAAATATAAAATTAAATCCAGTTTTATATTTTATAAAAAACAGATTATTTGTAAAATTTATTTCAGTCAAATGGATGAAAAAGATATTCTTGCGATATAAAAAGTTACCACAACCAATGATTAGAAATTATTAAGTAAATGCACATTCAGAAGAAGTTTTCTATTCTCATTACAACAAAAAACCGAAAACAGGATCTAAATTTTACATTGCGTAAAATTCAGCATTTATTGGATAGAGAAGATGTATCTTGTATTATTTGTGACGATGGTTCAACAGATGGAACGTATTCATTTGTTGAAAAGAATTATCCGGAAATTCAATTAATTAGGAATAATAAAAGCGAAGGACTGATCTATAGTCGGAACAGAATGATGGATTTGGTTACGACTGATTTTGCAATCTCTATTGATGATGATTTGCATTTTATTACCACAAATCCTTTAGAAATTATAGAGGAAGCTTTTGACAAAAATCCTGATGCAGCACTGTTTAGTTTTAGAATTTATTGGAGTTTACAAGAACCTGAAATAGCGACCAGTGACGACGTTTTACATCAAATGAAAAGTTTCGCCGGTGGAGCTAATGTCTGGAGAATGTCTGCCTGGCGAGATGTTCCTAATTATCCTGAATGGTTTGTTTTTTATGGTGAAGAAGATTTTGCTTCTTTTCAATTGTTTAAAAAACAATGGAAGATTTATTATTTACCAGAAGTGTTGGTAAATCATAGAGTAGATTTAAAATCCAGAAAAAAAAATGCCGATTATAGTTTACGCCTGCGACGGTCATTACGTTCCGGCTGGTATTTGTATTTTTTGTTTTATCCTCTTAAGGTCATCCCAAAAAAAATAACGTATTCTGTTTGGATGCAGCTTAAATTAAGGGTTTTCAAAGGAGATTTTAAAGCTTTGAAAGCATTGTTTTTGGCAACAATAGATTTAATTTTGGCATTTCCTAAAATAATCAAGAATAGTAATAGACTATCCGGGCGAGAATATAAAACTTATCAGGAACTGGAAGATACAAAGTTGTATTGGAAACCATAAAATATATTGCTACAATTCTTTTAAACATTAAAAATGAAAACGATCGCTATTATTCCGGCGCGTGGAGGATCTAAAAGATTGCCTCAGAAAAATATAAAACTGCTTGGGGGAATCCCTTTATTAGCACACAGTATTATGTATGCTAAAGCCAATAGTGCTATCATTGAAGAAATTTATGTTTCGACTGATGATGAAAGTATAAAAGAAATAGCTTTGAAATATGGAGCAAAGGTAATAGACAGACCCGCAGATATTTCTGGAGATCATGAGGCGACAGCTTCGGCATTAAAACATGTTTTGCAAAATATTGATCATGAAGTAGAAAATGTGGTGTTGCTTCAGCCTACAAACCCTGTTCGTCCGGAAAGTTTACTAAAAGAAACATTTGAAATTTATCAAAAGGAAGACAGCGATAGTTTATTTACTGTTTCAAGAAACTATAAAAAGTTCGGAAAAATAACAGATCAAAAGTTTGTTCCGTACAATTACAAAATTGGTCAGAGAAGTCAGGATATGGAACCGCTTTATTTTGAAAACGGGTTGTTATATATCACAAAAGCATCATTAATTTTTGAAGATATAATTATTTCAGAAGATGCTTTTCCTTTCAAAATAGATCATATTTTTGCCAATGTGGATATTGATACGCAGGAAGATTTTGATTTCGCCGAATTTTTATACCACAAATATATAAAGCCCTAATTAACAAACTAATTTATGAAACCCTATCTTGAAATTGCAGGACGAAGAATTGGACAAGATTTTCCACCTTTAGTTATTGCCGAAATTGGAATTAATCACGAAGGTTCTTTGCAAGTTGCAAAAGAAATGGTCGATGCGGCAAAACGAGCAGGTGCCGAGGTAGTAAAACATCAAACCCATATTGTTGAGGATGAAATGAGCGGAGCCGCTAAAAAAGTAATTCCGGGTAATGCAGATGTTTCTATTTATGAAATTATGGAACGTTGTTCTTTGAATGAAGCTGATGAATTAGAGCTCAAAAATTATGTTGAAAGTAAAGGCATGATTTTTATTTCAACACCATTTTCACGTGCAGCAGCAGAGAGATTAAAAAAGTTTGATATACCTGCATATAAAATTGGTTCTGGCGAATGCAACAATTATCCGTTATTAGAGCATATAGCTTCTTTTGGAAAACCGGTAATTTTGAGCACAGGAATGAATACAATTGAAAGTATTACAAAAGCAGTGGCTATTTTTGATAAACATAATATTCCTGTTGCACTTTTGCATACCACAAATCTATATCCAACGCCCATTCATTTAGTACGTTTTGGCGCCATGACGGAATTGCATGAAGCTTTTCCCGATAAAGTATTTGGTTTAAGTGACCATACCTTAAACAATAATGCCTGTCTGGGAGCTGTAGCTTTGGGTGCTAGTATTCTGGAAAGACATTTTACGGATCATATGCAAAGAACAGGTCCGGATATTATTTGCAGTATGGATGAAAAAGCGTGTCAGGAATTAATTATTTCAAGTGCCGAAATTGCATTGATGCGTGGTGGTACAAAAAAACCTGCAGAAGAAGAACAAGTGACTATAGATTTTGCTTTTGCTACAGTTTGCGCAATTGCTCCAATAAAAAAAGGAGACAAATTAACTAAAGAAAATATTTGGGTAAAAAGACCGGGAACCGGTAAAATACTAGCAGAACATTTTAATGATCTGATAGGAAAAACGGCCTCAAGAGATATTGAAAATGATGAACAATTAAATTGGGAAGATATAAACTAGTTTTAATTACAATACACTTACTTTTTAACCCCAATTTTTAACTTTGAAACAAAATATCAGATTAAGAGAACTTGATTTTTTAAGAGGGATCGCAATTATTTTGGTCTTAATGCGCCATCAGTATGTAACAGACTGGACAACAAAAATGGGCTGGATAGGCGTTGATTTATTTTTTGTTTTAAGCGGATTTCTTGTTTCAGGACTATTATTCAAAGAGTATCTAAAATTTGGAAATATAAAGCCAGGTTTGTTTTTAGTACGAAGAGGATTTAAAATTTATCCCATATACTACTTAACTTATTTTTTATACTTAACACCTAAGATTATTAAACATCAATTTGAATGGAAAGGGGTCTTATCAGATATGTTTTTCATTCAGAACTATGTTTATGCGTGGGGTTATGCTTATACACCTAGTTGGTCATTAGCAGTCGAAGAACATTTTTATTTTGGTTTTGCCTTACTATTATGGTTCGTTACTAAATATGCTTGGATTAGTTTAAAACCAAATCAAGCAAGTAAAATAGATAAGTTTGAGGTTTTGATCTTTCTAATGATACTCTTATCATTGTGTTTAAGAATTGTCAGTAATGTTTATTTTCCTGAAAATGGAGATAAAAATTTTACAATGTCTCATTTAAGAATGGATTCGCTATTTGCCGGAGTTTTTGTTTCATATTTATATTATTTTAAAAATGAGAAGCTAAGACTTTTTTTTGAGTCAAATAGAATACTATTAATTATAATCTCATTTTTAGCTCTTACTTTTACGCCGTTTATAGACTTTGAGGAATCATTTTTCGTAAGAACATTTGGGTATTCACTTCTTTATATTGCATTTAGTATTATACTTGTGTTTTTTCTTGTAAGTACAGAAATAAATAAAAAACTGGATAGCCTATTCTCAAACAGAATAGTAAATATCATTAGCAAGATTGGATTTTCCTCCTATAGTATTTATATTATACATGGTTTCATAAATTTTTTCTTTGCCTTAGTAAATAATTTTATTTTAAATAAATTCTTTAATCAGATTTCTATATTTTTTCTTACCTGTATCATAAGTGTTTTATGCGGAATTTTTATGACGCTTAATATAGAAAAGTATTTTTTAAATTATAGGGATAAATATTTTCCCAGTCGAATAAACTGATCACCATTAAATGAAAAAAATCCTATTTCTTACAGGTACCCGCGCTGATTTTGGAAAGATAAAATCATTAATTTCAATTTTAGAACAACAATCTGAATTTGAGGTTTTTGTGTTCGTTACTGGAATGCATTTGCAGGAACAATATGGTTATACGCTGATCGAAATAGAACGCTGCAATTTTAAGAATGTTTTTACTTTCGAAAATCATACCCATGAAACAACAATGGACTTAACTCTTGCAAAAACTATTGAAGGATTATCAGGCTATTGCAAAACTATTAATCCAGATATGATAGTTGTTCACGGAGACAGAGTCGAAACCTTAGCAGGCGGAATTGTTGGTTCATTAAACAACATTCTGGTAGCACACATTGAAGGAGGTGAAGTTTCAGGGACTGTAGATGAATTAATCCGTCATAGTGTTAGTAAACTAAGCCATATTCATTTCGTTTCAAACAAACAGGCGGCAAAAAGATTGATACAAATGGGAGAGATTAAAGAATCTGTTTTTACAATTGGTTCTCCTGATCTTGATATTATGTTTTCTGATCAGTTGCCGGATCTAGTAACGGTAAAAGAATATTATAAGATTGATTTTGAAAATTATGCAATCGTAATGTTTCATCCCGTAACCACAGAAATCAAAGAAATGCAAAAATATGCCGAAAACTTTGTATCATCTTTATTGCAGGACAACCATAATTATATTGTCATTTTTCCGAACAACGATCTGGGAAGTCAATTTATTATTGAGGCTTATAAGAGATTAAAAGAAAATCAGAGATTCAGGATTTTTCCATCTTTGCGTTTCGAGTATTTTTTAACCCTACTAAAAAATAGCCAATTCATTATTGGTAATAGCAGCGCGGGGATTAGAGAAGCTCCATATTATGGAATTCCAATTATTAATATTGGAACCCGTCAGCAAAACAGAGCAGTTCATGCCGATATAATCAATACAAATTATTCTGAAGAAGGTATAATAGAATCACTTGCTGTTATTGATTCACATAAAGTTCAAAATGTAGAAGATGATTTTGGAAAAGGAAATAGTAATGTATTGTTTCTTGAATGTCTTCAAAAAGAAAATATTTGGCTATTGAACCACCAAAAACAATTTAGAGATTTATCTAATTAATGAAAGCTAAATTTAAAAGTATATATTATAAGTTGAATAAACTCAAAAACCGATTGCTGTATGGTAAGCCGGTTTTAGTTGTCATGTATCACAGAACCAGTAATGAAGTTAGAAGTGAGTTACAGTATTTAACGGTTGATTTGGTTAGTTTTGAAAAGCAACTTCATTATTTTAAGGAAAATTATCAGATTCTTAGATTATCAGACGATTGGAGCTCATTAAAAAAAACAGGAATAGTCATTACATTCGATGATGGATACGCAGATAATTTAGCAAATGCTTTACCCCTATTGGAGAAGTATGAAATACCGGCTACAATTTTTGTAACGACATTAAATATAAATACTAAAAAAGAGTTTTGGTGGGATCGTTTTGTATTTGACTATAACTTCTGTAATCAGTTTTTCTATCTTCCTGATGTAAAAGAAAAAGCATCAAAAGAAACACATTCGTTTAGCGATTTAAACAAACTTATTGGCAAACTATCAAATGAAGAAAAGGAAATTTGGTTTTTAGATTTTGAAAGTTTAAATAAAATTCCTTTTCACGATAATGAAGATTTCAGATCATTAAGCTATGAAGAGCTTAAACGTTTGTCTGAGCATCCATTAATAGATATTGGTATACATACTCATAATCATTATCCCTTTGGGAATCTAAGTTATGAGGAACAGAAAAAAGAGTTAAGTTTTTCAATTGAAAAACTAGATAAATTGATTGCAAAATCAGTAAAATATTTAGCATTACCACATGGTTCGTATAATGGCTGTACACCTAGAGTGATCGAAGAATCAGACTGTTTAGGAATGTTGATAGCAAATAATGATTACTCCAATCATAAAAATAAATCAGGTAAAAAAATAAATCGAATTTTGATTCCTAATATTAAGGATAAAGAATTGGTGAAATTTATGAATAGATTTGACTTTAAAATATGGTAGATAATAAGTTTAATATTGCCATACTTTCTACGGTTATAAATTTTGATTTATATGATAAAAGCTCTCCGTTTTTTCCGCAAGATGTTCAGAAATATGTGATAGATGGGAGAAATGGAATGCATGGTTTAAAAAGTATTTTTTATATGATGAAAATGCTAAAAAATAAAAACATTGAATGGCTTATCATGGCAGATGAAGATGTTTTGTTTCAGGATTCAGGGATAGTCTTTGATATTATCAATAAAATGAAGTCTGAAGATTATACAGTATGTGGTGTGCGGGACGGAGGAATGATTGCACACAGAACATATAATCCGTATGCAATTAATACTTTTTTTTCTATTGTAAATTTTAAAGAACTTGAGAAAATTTGGAATAAAGACGAAATTCTAAAAAATGATTACAGTTTAGAAAATGAGTTTTATGATGATTTGACAAATCTAAAATGGAATTTTGATACTAAGAGTCTTTACGAACCTTATTACTGCTTTTATCTTTGGTTAAGAAGAAAAAATAAAAAGTTTCTCTTTCTGGATACAGAAATGAACGAAGATCGAATTGCAAATTCAATTACTTACCATAATAAAGTACTTTTACACCATACCTGGTTTGCCAGGGCATATGGTAAAAATGATGAGCAAACTAAAAGAATAAATGTGTTATTTGATTTGTTGAACTCGAAAGATAGTAATACCTCTGAACCTGTAATATTTAAGGATAAAACATTTTTACTTATTCAAAGAATAAAAAAGACATATAGAAAAATTCTCATGAGACTTAAGCGCTAGAAAATGAAAAGTAAAGAAAGAATAACTGAAAACAGTTTCATTTTAAGAATTTTATTTTAAGAGAACATGCTTACAGTTAGTAATTACCATTATATCAGATCAGATTTTAAGACTAAATATCCTAGTATATTCGGTATGACTCCAAATGAGTTTAGGCGACAGCTACTATTACTGAAAAACCAGGGTAACTTTGTTCATCCCAATGATCTGGTTTCTGATTTAAATACAATATTAGAATCAGAGGATTACAATTTACTCATTACTTTTGATGACGGTTTAAAAGAGCAGTTTGATCTCGCTTTGCCCATTTTAGATGAACTAAATATTTCTGCACTTTTCTTTGTAAATTCAATTAATTCTGAAGAAAAAAAGGTAACAACCGTACATAAAATTCATCTGTTAAGATCGATTATTTCATCGTCGGAGTTTTTAGATAAATTTATTGATGTGCCTTTTTCTCAGTCAGAAAAGCAAAATGCTCAAAGCATTTACAGGTATGATGATGAAAAAAGTGCAGTTTTAAAATACATCTTAAATTTTAAATTAAATTTTAGAGAACAGGAACAAATTGTCAATAGGTTATTTGATCTTTATTTTGAAGAAGCTACGATTTTTGAATCGCTTTATATGACAGATCAAAATTTAAAAGAATTGGCCCATAAGGGGTATTTGGGTAGTCATACACATAGTCATTATCCGTTAGGATTATTAGACCGTGAAACTATAAAAAAGGAGCTTGAAAAAACAAAAACATATTTAGATACCTTAACACATTCGAATATAAAGATAGTTTCCTATCCGTATGGGACTCCTGAAGTTTGTACAAATCTGGTAGCAGATTTGGCTAAGGAAACGGGATACAGAATAGGTTTTACAACCAAAAGAGGTATTAATACTGCAGAAGAGAATCCTTTGTTACTAAACAGATTTGATTGTAACGATTTGACAGGAGGAAAAAATTATAATAAAATATGATCACCAGAGAAGCAACAATAGAAGATTGGGAAATCCTATATTCATTTTTCAAAATAATTTACAGGGAAAATCATCCGCTACATAACAAAGAATTTTGGGAATGGCAGTTTGGAAATAAAGAGTATGGACGCTCTTTTATTTGTTTAAACGAAAAAGATGAAGTAGTAGGGCATGTTGGAGCCAATTTTGGAGGTGGACTGGCGTGGATCATTAATGTATATCTTAATGAAGAATGCAGAGGTAAAGGAGTGTTAGGAAAACTATATGAATTAGCCCGAAATTATTATCCTCTTGCGGCAACAGCAGCAAATGAAGCAGGCTTAGGATTGTATAAAAACATGCGCTGGATCAGATACTATGATTTAGTTCGCTATGTGAAAATAAACCCTGATCTCGTGGAAACCGATTTTGAGACAGTCTGCAGGAAAGTTGAGGTGCATGTAGATCACTTCATAAAAAAAGACACACATTATTTTCAGCAACCTTCGATAAAAGGAATTGTTTTAGAAGATGGCTCCCGAGCTGTAAGTCAGGAGAATGTTGGAGGACTAAGAATTACAGATATTGAAAATCTGGGAAAATTAGAAGCACAAGCCTGGCAATTAGGATATTTATGGATAGATTATATAACATCCTGGAATGATCTTAAAACAAAAGATCTGGAGAAAAACGGCTGGACTTTAGATTACAAAAATACCGTGCCGTGGAGGTTAAATCCTATTGAAGAAAAATATTTTTGCGATATAACATTTCTTTCAGAAAAGCCTTTGGATAATGAATTTATAGTACATAGATCTTACTCGGATCATGGCAGAATAGGAAGCTTAAAATAATAACTGATGAAGAATTTAGGAGTTGTCATAACTGATGGGGTTGGGTTTCGTAATTTTATATTGAGCGATTTTATTCAGGAAGCCAAAACCAATTTTAATGAGGTAATCATTTTTTCATGTTTACCCAAAACGGTTTATAAAGATTTTGATTTAAATTGTAAGATTATAGAACTAGAAGTTTTTGAAGAATCATTTTACACTTGGTTTTTTAGAAAAGCCAAAGAAGTTACCCATTTGCAGTTGCATGCAAAAGGCAATTTTGGTATTGCAGATAATTTAAACATTACCCAATCAAAAGCCAGAAATCCCAGAGGTTATGCCACGAGATTTATTCATCGGTACTCTAGGTTATTTCATTCTGAAAACTGGATACTTCGATACAACAAATGGCAACAGCAAACCTTTCAATCCAATGCCATTACTAAACAATATACAGAACTGTTAAAAGAGAATAACATTTCGTTATTGTTTTTTACACATCAGCGTCCACCGTTTATAGCACCGCTTATATTTGCTGCCGAAAAATTAAAAATTAAAACATCGGCTTTTATTTTTAGTTGGGATAACCTTGCTTCAAAAGGAAGAATGGCCGGTAATTTTGATTTTTATCTTGTTTGGAGTAATTTGATGAAACAGGAATTACTAACTTTTTATCAATCAATCAAAGAAGATCAGATTGCTATTGTCGGAACCCCACAATTTGAACCTTATGTTTTAAATAAATATGGTTACGACAAAGAAACGTTTGATAAAAGATTTAAAATAGACCATAACAAGCCAACTATATTTTTTACATGTAATGATGCAAGCAGTGAGAACGACCCTGTTTATTTAGAAATATTGGCAGAATTTATGGTGCAACGAAAACTCGTGAAAGAGGTTAATCTTATTGTGAGAACATCTCCGGCAGAAGAACCTGTAAGATTTAAAAAATACATTGAAAAATATCCTTTTATAATATGGAATTTTCCAGATTGGAACATTAGCAGAGAAAGGCATCAGGAAGCATGGACACAAAGAGTGCCATCTGTTGTGGATCTCAATGATTTAAAATCTTTATTACAACATTGCGACTTGTCTGTAAATGTTTTGTCAACCATAACATTGGATGCTTTTATTTTTGATAAACCTGTGATAAATCCCGTTTTCGGGAATGAAACAAACGGATGGTTCAATGACCAAAAGTTCTTAAAATATGAACATTTGTCCAAATTAGTAGATTCAGATTCGACCGATATTGTGAAAAATGATAAAGAATATCTTGAAGCAATAAATAGAATTTTAAGTCATATTGATCTTAAAAAAGAAGAACGTGCTAAATTTCTAGAACTACAGATAGGTGGATCATTGGAAGGTACAAGCCAAAGAATCTCTCAAATTTTGGAAAAAATATGATTAGTAATGCGAAAGACAGAATTTCTGTTCTCGACGGTTTTAGAACTATAGCAATTCTATCTGTTATTTTGTATCATTACTTTTATCGCTGGAATGACTCAGAATATCCTTATTTTGGTGGAAATTACTTTCATTATGGATTTAAAGGAGTTCCCTTTTTCTTCATGATAAGTGGATTTGTAATATGTTATTCGTTAGAAGGCACAAAGGATTTTATATCTTTTTGGAAAAAAAGGCTCATTCGCTTATTTCCTTCTATATTAGTTGCTTCTGTATTAACATATTGTGTTTTATTAATATTTGATCACTATAATACATTTCCAGATAATCATTTTAGAAATTTAATCATAAGTATTACTTTTCTTCCACCTCATATTTATAATTTATTTTCTGAAACTCCGGAGCACTTTAGTTATATCAACTTCGATTATTGGAGTTTATGGCCGGAAATTCAGTTCTATCTCTTTACCAGTATCATTTATTTTTTTAGTAAAAAGAATTTTAAGAGAAATTTTATCATAGCATGTTTTGCATTCTTACTTTTATATAATGTATTACTTTTTTATGGCCTTGATCAAATCAAAATCGTAAGTAAATTTTTTAATCTATTTAATCTTATAAAGTATCTCATCTTTTTTCTATCCGGAGCATTGTTTTATATGTTGTATAATAATAAAACATTTAAACTATACATATTTTTACTAATAGTAAGTTTTTTAATTATTAATCATACTTTTGATTTGTTAGAATTTATTTCAGCAATAATCATGTTTTTATTGTTTTTTTGCTTTATATACTATCCTAGATCCTTACAATTTTTAGAAAATAGATTCATTATTAAAATTGGAGTGTCATCTTACTTTCTTTATCTTATTCACGACTATATTGGAGTAGTGTGGATTAAGAACATAGTTAGCTTTTTCTATCCAAACAGTTTTATCGCGCCAATCTTAATTATGATTGTAATGATTACTTTAAGTATTTTTTACACGCAAAAAGTAGAAACTAAGATTAGTAAATATTTACATAAATGTTTATTAAATAAGAATAATGACTAAGGTAGCTGTAATTTGCAATTATAAATTACTTCCGGAAAGAGTAGGAGGTATGGATTATTTTTTCTGGGATTTTGATAAGAAATGTAAAGAAAATAACATTGATATCGATTGGTTTTTTCCTAATAGTTCCAATCATGGTAATTATCCCAATCTAACTATTTACGGCAGTCAAGAACAAACTCCTGAAAATAATTTTCTTTCTTTTTGCAAAGAATATAAACCGGAGTACACACATATCATTACTCATTTCGTAGAATTATGCACCTCCTTTTTTTATAAGGTAAAGAAAGTTTCAAATGCTGAGGTCATTGCTGTAGATCATAATCCAAGACCTTTAAACGGATATTCATTAAAAAAGAAAATAAATAAAAAACTCAAAGGGATTTTATTCTCAGGATATATTGATGTTTTTGTTGGGGTATCCAACTATACTGTAAAAGAAATTTTAAATGACTTTGGAACTCATATAAAAGCAAAAACGATCACGATTTATAACGGAGTAATCATAGATTCAATTTTAACAAGAGCCAATAGAGCTAATAATCACCCCTTTTTTTTGGTTGCTTCTCATCTTAGAGAATCTAAAGGGATTCAGGATTTAATTGAAGCAGTATATCTTCTGTCTGCTGAAATAAAAAATGAGATTAAAATTGGGGTATATGGCGAAGGGCCTTATGAACAGCATTTATTAGAAAAAGTTAAAGAATATAAAGTACAGGATTGTTTCATTTTTATGGGTAGTAAACCTAATTTAAATGAAATTTTTTCGCAGTACGATTATATGTTACAGCCTACCCATATGGAATGTTTTAGCCTGTCAATTCTGGAAAGTCTTGCGGCAAATGTTCCTGTAATTACGACTAATGTAGGAGGAAATACCGAAGCAATAACCTCAGGAGAAAATGGATATATTTTTGAGCCCAAAGATGTAAAGGCACTGGCAGGAATTCTTGAAGATGTTTATTCAGGGCGCAAAAAGATATCCGTTAATACAAGAGAATTAATTGCTAATTCCTTTTCTTTGCCGAAAATGGTCGAAAATCATTTTGCACTACTCAAACAAAATGGAGTAAAATTTTAAATTACTGTAAACAAAAATATGTTTTTTAATTCCTTAGCATTCGCTATTTTTTTGCCAATCGTTTTCTTTCTGTACTGGTTTGTATGTAACAAAACAAAAAAAGCTCAAAATGCTTTATTAATTATCGCAAGCTACTATTTCTATTCCTGTTGGGATTGGAGATTTTTATTTCTCCTCATTTTTTCAACTTTTTTAGATTATTATACCGGGATTCAAATCGAGAAAGGGAAATCAGAGCAAAGCCGAAAGTTTTGGTTTTGGCTCAGTATTTCAGTTAATTTAGGGTTTCTAGGAATTTTTAAATACTATAACTTTTTTGCAGCATCTTTTTCAGAATTATTAAATTCGGGAGGATTCAAAGCAAGTCCTATATTGTTAAATGTTATTCTCCCTGTCGGAATTTCATTCTATACTTTTCACGGACTATCTTATGTTATTGATATCTATTATAAACGCATAAAGGCCGAATACAACTTTGTTGATTATTCATTGTTTGTGAGTTATTTTCCATTACTTGTTGCCGGACCAATAGAAAGAGCGACGCATTTACTACCTCAGGTAAAAGTTAAGAGAGAGTTTAATTTTCAAATCGCAAAAGAAGGTGTATATCAAATCATTTGGGGATTGATCAAAAAAGTAGTTATTGCAGATACATGTGCTACTTATGCCAATGCTGTTTTTGACAATTATTCTTCCATGAATTCATTGTCGCTTATATTAGGGGCAATATATTTTGCATTTCAAATTTATGGTGATTTTTCAGGATACTCTGATATTGCATTGGGAGTTTCAAAATTATTTGGATTAGATTTACTTAGAAATTTCAATTATCCTTATTTTTCAAGGGATATCGCAGAATTTTGGCGCCGTTGGCACATCTCTCTTTCTTCATGGTTTCGCGATTACCTGTATATTCCGTTGGGAGGAAGTAAAGGAGGTATTTGGATGAAAATCAGAAATACGTTTATCATTTTTATAGTAAGTGGATTTTGGCATGGAGCGAACTGGACTTACATCACATGGGGATTTATAAATGCCATATACTTTTTACCATTGCTGTTATCCAACAGTAACCGCAATAATATAGACGAGATTAAACTTAGTTTTAATACTGATTCTGTAAAAGTGATATTCAATATTCTTTTTACATTTTTTATCACTTGTATAGCCTGGGTATTTTTTAGAGCTAAAACAATTACGGATGCTGTTTCCTATCTAAAGCGAATAATTTTTAATGGGGATTTTTATTCTCAATATCTTGATAACGAGCGTTACAATTATGAGGTATTGCCTATGATAGCAATATTTGTTTTGGTCGAATGGAATAACAGAACCAAAGAAGAGCCTCTGTCAGGGAAAAGAAGCATGCTAAGGGTGATTTTGGCCCTAGTCGCTATACTGGCATTTGGAACTTATTCAGATTACAAAGAATTTATATATTTTCAATTTTAATGAAACGATTTTTAATTTATACAGCCAAAATCTTAATAGCGGTAATTTTGATTGCCGTAATACTGGATGGTTTGTATACCGCTATTTTTTTTCAATCTAAGAACAGAGGGAAGGTAGAGTCTGTTTTTAATTCTGGAGCCCGTAAATATGATGTTGTAATTTTAGGTTCTTCGAGAGCCAACAATCATTTTGTTTCTCAGATGTTTGAAGAGAAAGGATTGAAAACATTTAATTATGGTATGAGCGGAGGGCATTTGTTTGAAGCTTCATTGATGCTAAAATTAATGATCGAACGAAAATATGAAATCAAAAACGTAATTCTTGAAGCCGATTTGAATCTTTCTAATGATCAGGAATCAGATGGAGTTTCTGCAAAGTTTTTACCTTATATTCATAACTCAAAGCTTATAAAAGATCATTTCTCCGGTCAAAAGAATTTTAACGAACTGTATTACATCCCTTTTTACAGATACATAAAGTTTGATTCAAAAATTGGCTTTAGAGAAATTTACAATATAGCAGGGGGCAAAGCAACAAATGCATTAGATAACTTAGGATATTATCCATTGGTAAAACACAAAAAGGGGAATATGAAAAATAATATTGTTAATCTAAATCCTCTACCCAAAAATAAGTACTACGAAGAAATCAAAAATATTTGTAAAGCCAATAATATAAATTTTATTGCGGTAATGACTCCAATGTGTGAGAATGTGGTAGGGATGAATTATTTTGATAAAGTTAAAAAAGCATATCCGGAAATTCATAATTATGAGAATGTTGTGGTAGAAAATAAATATTTTTCATCTTGCGGACATATGACAGATGCGGGAGCAAGAATGTTTACAACCCGAATCTTAAAAGACTTTTTCAATCGATAAATTATGAAAATAGCTTTTTTAACACCGGAATATCCCCACGCTGGCACTGGAAACTCAGGCGGTTTGGGAACAAGTATTAAAAGCTTAGCAATTGGACTTTTAGAAAAAGGAGTTTCAGTTCGTATTTTGGTATATGGTCAGCATAAAGATCATATTTTTATGGATAACGGGATCACTATCCAACAAATTAAAAATAAGAAATTAAAAGGATTATCGTGGTTTCTGACCAGAAAAAAAATAGAGAACATAATCAATCAGTTATTTTTTGCTAAAGAAATTGACTTAGTGGAAGCGGCAGACTGGACAGGAATTACTTCCTTTATTCAGCCTCAAAAATGCCCGGTTGTAATACGACTGCACGGATCTGATACCTATTTTTGTCATCTGGATAATCGTCCTGTAAAATGGATTAATAAGTTTCATGAAAAAAGAGCTCTGGAAAAAGCAACCGCCTTGTTATCTGTAAGCAAGTTTACGGCAGATATAACAAATCAGGTTTTTGGTCTGAGCAAAAAAATTAAAGTGATTCCCAATCTAGTTGATATAAATCTGTTTCAGCCTTCAGACAATTTGGTTCCTGATGATAAAAGCATATTTTATTTTGGAAGTCTGATTAGAAAAAAAGGACTTTTAGAATTGCCTTTAATCTTTAATGAAGTAATAGAGAACAATACTGAAGCAAAACTTATTTTGGTAGGTAAAGATGTTCCGGATATTATTTCCGGCAATTTGTCAACTTGGCAAATGATGCAGGATCTTTTTTCAGAAAGAGCGAAAACAAATGTTTCTTATTTAGGAAGTGTTCCTTACTCCGAAATTAAGAAGAAGATTGAGCAGGCTACAGTTTGTATATTTCCTTCGTTTGCAGAAGCTTTTCCTGTTTCGTGGCTTGAAGCTATGGCAATGCAGAAAGCAATTGTGGCGTCTGATATTGGTTGGGCAGGAGAAGTGATTATTGATGGGGAAAGTGGTTTTTTAGTTGCCCCAAAGAACCATAGTTTGTTTGCAGCCAAAATTCTTCAGCTTCTTGATAATTCAATGTTGACAAAAGCGACAGGAGAAAAAGCAAGAAGCAGAGTGGAACAATTTTTTAACACCGATAAAATAACAAGTGACAATATTAATTTTTATAAAAAAATAATAAATCCGGAATAAAGAAATGGAATTGAATGAGTTTAGAACAAGTAGTGGAGAGATTATTCTTTACAGTGGGCAACCTGACTTAGAGAAACTGGAAGTTTTGTGTTCTGGCGCCGGAGATATTTGGCATAGTTCATTTGAACAAGGTTATAAAAATGCATTCCCGGAATTGGTTTATCAAACCGCTACTTTTTTTTGGTATATCAATGATTTTGATAATCTGGATGAGTGTGTGAGCTGGCGGATTAATTCAAATTCATTTGCCATTCGAAAATCTGTCTGGGAAACTTTAGGCGGGTTTGATCCTGAATATCAAAATCACCAAATTCAGGCATTAGATTTTGGATATAACGCATTACGGAATTCTGCTGCAATTCCACTTTATATAAAAGGTTTATTTACGGATAATATCGAAGAGAAAATTAATATAACAGCAAAAGACAGATACATTTTTTTTAGAAAAAACTTTAAAAAAGAACATTCATTATTCATGCTTTATCGGGAAGGTTTTTGGAAGACGAAAGAATGGAATGCTTTTTTTTATGCTGCGAAAAATTTTAAGAGAAGCTCAGACAAACCAGTTATTAAACCCCGTGAGTTAAACCGTATTGAAGGTAAACCAACTGTTAGTTATATCATTCCAACAATGATGCGTCAGGATTTTACGTTACAATTGTTAGAAGATTTGAGCGTGCAGAGTTATCCCGTTGCACAAGTAGTTGTACTAGATGCAACTCCCGAAGGGCTCAGAAATGAAAAATTGTATTCTGAAAAAGAATTTTCTTTTGAGTTAATTGTTAAATGGCAGCAAACAAAAGGAAGTTGCAGAGCCCGTAATGAAGCTATAGAGTTGTGTACGGGTGAATATATCGTTTTTGGAGATGATGATGTTCGTGTACAGTCAAATTTCATTGAAAATCATATCCGGTTAATGCAAACATACAACGTGAGTGCCTGCAATGGCTTAGATGTCAGAGCAGATAATGAACAGCAGGAATTAAAAGATTTAGAAGTTAAACTTGAAAAATTAGGAGAGAAAAGGTGGAAATCTGGCGCATCCTCAACTTTTAGTAATGCCAATTCCTGTGTGAAAACTGAGTATGTCAGAAAGCTAACAGGCAACGATATTAACTTTGATGGAGGTTATGGTGAAGATACTGATTTTGGAATATCGTTAGCTAAATTAGGACAAGTGGTTATTTTAAACCCTTTTTCTCCAAATTTACATTTAAAGCCACCTGCTGGTGGGTACCGTTTTTGGGGGAATCAGGCTAAAATCATAGGGAAAAAGAGAAAAACGCAGCCATGGGAATTAGATACTCCCGTAAAGATAATTCGTCCCGTACCAAGTCCGACAATTATGTACGGTATTGTAAAGCATTTTACTCCTCAGCAAGTAATCGAGTACAAGTACAAGTATTTTTTTCTATATCTCTTTAAAGGTTCCAAAAAAGGTCTCTTGTACCGATTTTTTAGAATTCCGTACAAAAATCTTCAGTTTAAAAAATCACTATTTTATGCTAAGAAATTAAACGATCTGGGAATCAGATATAAATAAAAATATGAAATTTTCTTTAATCATTTGTACTTACATGCGCCCTCAGCCTTTGCTGGAGTTATTGCAATCCGTAAAGACACAAACTTTATATCCGAATGAAATTTTAATTATTGATGGTTCTGTAAATAAGGAATCGGAAATTATTTTAAGTCAGAATTCATTCCAAAATTTAAAGTACTTTTTAGTCGATGATCAAAATCGCGGACTCACCAGACAAAGGAATTTTGGTATTGATAAAGTTGGTCAGGATATTGAAATTGTTTGTTTTTTGGATGATGACACAATTCTGGAATCAGATTATTTTGAAAAATTATTGCAAACCTATAGTGTGTTTCCGGATGCTATGGGCGTAGGAGGATATATTACGAATGAAGTAAAATGGGAAAAAGCAACAGAAAATTACATTCCTCAGATTAATGAATTTTATTTTGATGGGTGGCAACGTAAAGATGGGAGTAGATTTGTTTTGCGAAAAAAACTTCATTTAGACAGCAATTGTCTTCCCGGTTTTTCCCCTTTATTTTCACATGGCAGAAGTATTGGTTTTTTACCACCTAGTGGTAAAATATATGAAGCTGAGCAATTAATGGGAGGCATTTCTTCATTTAAAAAAATAGTTTTTGAGAAGCTGTCATTTTCGACCTATTTTGAAGGTTATGGTTTATATGAAGATGCCGATTTTACTTTAAGAGTAGCAAAAATTGGCAAACTTTATATAAATACAGCTGCAAGATTAGGTCATTTTCATGCCGAAACAGGAAGACCCAACCGGTATTATTACGGAAAAATGGTCGTTAGAAACGGATGGTATGTCTGGCGTGTTAAAAACCCCAATCCGAATTTTAAGGATAGATACAAATGGAATGCAATTACATTACTTTTGACATTGGTCAGATTTAGTAATACATTTACCTCAAATAACAAAAAGGCTGCTTTTACAGAAAGTCTTGGCAGAACTTTAGGCTGGTTTAGTTTAATTTTTAATAAACCTAGAGAATAAATATTTAGATGAATCTATTTCAACTTATAAAGTCAGATTATAGGAAATATCGCAAATATGGCGGTCATTTCTTTGTAATTGTGTTTTTTACTCAGGGTTTTTGGGCTACTTTTCAGTATAGGATCGCCCATTATATTTATACTAACATTACCTGGAAATTATTTAGACTTCCTCTGTTGTTCTCTACTTTAATGTGGCAAAAAACGATTGAAATTCTCACCGGGATTTCTATATCATCTTCTGTAAAAATTGGACATTCATTTTATGTAGGTCATTTTGGGGGTATTATTATCAATGCAAAGGCTATTATTGGAGATAATTGTAATATATCACAAGGCGTTACTATTGGAGTATCAGGTCATGGTGAAAAGAGAGGAACACCAATTTTAGGGAATAATGTATACATTGGAGCTAATGCGGTAGTTGCCGGTAAAATTACTATTGGTAATAATGTACTCATTGGTGCCTGCTCGATGGTTAAAGATTCTTTACCGGAGAATGCTGTTGCAATGGGGGTTCCGGCTGTAATAATTTCTCAAAACGGTTCAAAAGGATATATTTAATGAAATTATTAATTGTCTCATCGGCACCATTAATTTATAAAAACCAAATTCCATTTGCTTATAGTCCTTATGTGAAGGAGCTAATTGTTTTAGAGCAATTTAGTGATGATTTTATTTTCTGCTGTCCGGTTTGGGAAAAAGACAAAGGACTTTTAATTACTGAAATTCCCTTTACTTTCAAAAAGCATTTTCAGCTTAAAGATTTTAATTTAAGTTCTTTTTCAAATATTCTGAAATCCTTTTTTTCCAGTTTTTATAATATTTTGGTTTTATTTAAAGCAATGAAAAATGCAGGCCATATTCATTTGCGCTGTCCCGGAAATATAGGTTTGTTAGCATGTTTTGTTCAGGTATTTTTCCCAAATAAACCTAAAACAGCAAAATATGCTGGTAATTGGGATCCCAAAAGTAAACAACCCTATAGTTACAAAATTCAAAAATGGATTTTAAACAATACTTTTTTTACCCGAAATATGAAAGTTTTGGTGTATGGGGAATGGAAAAATCAGTCAAAAAATATCAAGCCTTTTTTTACGGCCACCTATGCTGATACAGAAATAGAAAGCATTAAAAAAACAAGTTTTGATGATAAGATAGAATTCATCTTCGTAGGAAGTCTTGCACCAGGTAAAAATCCTTTATATGCGATACAATTAGTTCATGGATTATTAAAAAGAGGATATAACGTAGCCTTAAGTTTATATGGTGAAGGATCTGAAAGGAATTCTTTAGAAAAGTATATTGAAAGCGATAATTTAGAAAACGAGATTGTTTTACATGGAAATCAGGATCTGGAAACAGTAAAAAAAGCTTATCAAAAAAGTCACTTTGTCATCTTGCCATCAAAAAGCGAAGGCTGGCCAAAAGCCATTGCTGAAGGTATGTTTTGGGGATGTGTGCCTATTGCAACAAAAATATCCTGTGTTCCCTTTATGCTCGATTATGGTAACAGAGGTCTTTTGTTAGAAATGGATTTCGAGAAAGATGTTAATCAAATATGCGGAATATTGGAAAATCAAATGCTTTTTTTGAACAAAAGTAATTTAGCAGGTAAGTGGTCGCAAAATTATACGACCGATGTTTTTGAAGCCGAAATTAAAAAACTCTTCTCAAAATGAGAATCGTACAAATAATAGACTCCCTAGAAGCTGGCGGAGCAGAACGTATGGCTATTAATTATGCCAATTCGTTATCAAAAAACATATCGTTTTCTGGTTTAGTTGTTTCCCGTAAAGAAGGACTGTTGGTCAATCAAATAGATCAAAAAGTTTCTTATTTGTTCTTGAAGAAAAGAAAAACAATAGATCTTCAGGCTGTTTTCAGGTTACGAAAGTATTTAAAGAAGAATAAAGCAGATCTGATTCATGCTCACAGTTCCTCTTTTTTTATGGCAGTTTTAGTAAAATTGACGTTGCCTAAAATCAAAATTATCTGGCACGACCATTATGGTATTTCGCAAGATCTGTCTTCCCGGAAAAATTTAAGCTTAAAAGCAGGCTCTCTTTTCTTTACAGGTATTATTGCAGTAAATTCAGCTTTGAAAGACTGGGCTAAATCTTATTTATGGTGTTCAAACATTGTTTATTTTCCTAACTTTATAATTGATGCTGTTTCTGATGAAAAACAAATTTTAAGAGGTGTAGCAGGTAAGCGAATTATTTGTGTAGCGAATTTACGTCCGCAAAAAAATCACGAATTATTAATTGATGCTGCCAATTTGATGAAAGATAAATTCGCCGATTGGACATTTCATTTATTCGGAAAAGATTTTGAAGATTCCTATTCTGCAAAACTGAAAAAAAAGGTCAGTGATCTAAAACTTCAGGAAACAGTTTTCTTTTACGGAACAAGCAGTAGTGTTAGTTCAGCATTACAACAATGCGAGATAGCTGTTTTGCCGTCACTTTCAGAAGGGCTTCCTTTGGCTGTTTTAGAATATGGTTTGCATAGGATACCTGTTGTAGCAACCAATGTAGGTGAAATTTCAAAAATAATTACCTCTGAAAAAGAAGGGCTAATAGTAGAACCTGACAACTTAAAAGAGTTTGCCAGGGCAATCGAAAAATTGATAGTATCTGGTAAATACAGAGATGAAATGGCTTTAGGATTGTACAATAAAGTGCAGTTAAATTTCAGTGAAAGTGCGATTGTAAAAGAATATCTTTTATGGTTAAAATCTTTACCTACTTTTACATCTTGAAAACAATAGACATATAAATGAAAAATAAAAAAGAACATTACATTCTTCTGCTTCTAATTCATGCAGTAATTGCTGTGGTTGTTTTTGCCATTCCTTTTTTATCGAAAATATATGCGCTTTTAATTCCTGTTGTCGGTCTTTTTATTGTTTATCGGACTAAAAATGCAAACAATGAAGTATTGATAGTTGCGGCATATTTAGTTGGTGTTGAGGTTTTTTTGCGGATGACCGGAGGAAATTTTAACAATGAATATGTTAAAGCTAATGTCATTTTTTTCATGCTGTTGGGTATGATTTACCGTAATTTCTCGACAAATGCCTTTATATATTGGGTTTTTCTGATTTTTCTGATTCCGGGTATCTTAATAACATCCACCGCTTTTAATCCTTCGATAGATATTAAAAAATCATTGGTGTTTAATTTATCAGGACCATTATGTTTAGCAATATCTTCAATCTACATGTTTAAAAGAAGAATTTTGTTTTCGGATTTGCAGAATGTCTTAGTTGCAATGGGATTACCTATATTGAGCACAACAGTATATTTGTTTTTATTTAATCCTAGTGTTAGAGATGTAGTTACAGGGACACAATCTAATTTTGAAACTTCCGGAGGATTTGGCCCTAACCAGGTTTCTACCGCTTTGGGTTTAGGGATGTTTGTGTTTTTTACACAATTGATATTGTTTTCAAAATCGAAAATAAAAATTATTTTAAACGGAGTTTTGCTAATATTTGTGACCTATAGAGGTATTGTTACTTTTTCAAGAGGAGGAGTTCTAACGGCAGTGGTCATGATTGTTTGTTTATTATTCTTATTATATAAGTACTCAAATTTAAGAGGGAAAGGCAAATTTGTACTGGTTTTTATTCTTACGGGATTAATAGGTATGGGAGTTTGGGCGTACTCTTCTTTTCAGACCAAAGGACTTATAGAAAAACGTTATGCAAATCAGGATGCCAGAGGGCGGGATAAAAAAGACCGTTTGGGAGGAAGGGAGCAAATTATGAATGAAGAGCTTGCTCTTTTTATCGATAACCCCATTTTAGGAGTTGGAGCAGGAATGGGTAGATATGTTAGGGCAGAAAGATTTAGAGATGACGCTGCTTCACACAACGAAATTACCCGTATGTTGAGTGAACATGGTTTGTTTGGGGTTTTTGGACTGATTATACTATTTCTGACTCCTTTTGTTGTCTATATAAGTAACAGACAGCATCTCTACTTTTTATCTTTTTTTGTCTTTTGGCTGTTAACGATTAATCATGCTGCCATGCGTACTGCAGCACCAGCTTTCGTATATGCACTGTCATTACTTTTTGTTCAGGTTAAAATTCCTGAAAAAGCAGAAAATTCCGTCGATTAAGTTCTTTTTTTTATAATACATTTGCCTCAAGTTTAAGCCCCTAACAAACTTATTAAATGTTTTCAAACCAAAAAATGCATTTCGAAATTTCGGAAAGAAAAGTATTACTTCTTCTTTTTGATGTTGTTTTTATTTTGTCCGCATTGTATCTGTTAAGTTTAGTATTTCATTATAACTATTTTGTTTTTGATAAGAAAAATTTCCCAAGTATACTTTTACTTCTGACTTATGTATACGCCTTTGGAATAATATTTGAAATGTACAATTTACAGGTTGCCAGCAGTCAGTTGCAAATTCTTCAAAGTGTAATATTTACGGCCACAGCTTCAAGTCTCGCTTACTTATTTACCCCTGTTTTATCTCCGGAATTGCCTAAACAGCGATTAATTATCGTAATTTTTTATTTTACAATACTTGTTACATTGTTATTGTGGCGTTTGTTTTATGTTTACTTTTTGGCATCGCATCGTTTTTCTCAGAATGTAGTTTTAATATGTGACCAGAATCAGGTTGAAGAATTGGTTTTGGGACTTGAGAATGTTGACCCGCATTATAAAATTATTGGTTTTGTAAATTCAGATGCAATTTCAGAAGAAGATTCAAACTTTCATTATGTAAAAGAAGTCAAAAAGAAAGATTTAGAAGAGTTTGTAGCTCGTAATCAGGTTTCGGAGATTGTGATTGCTTCCCAAAAAACAGATGGAATCACTGCCGATTTATACCAGCAATTACTTCACTTGTTAGAATCAGGAAATATCATTAGGGAGTATACTCAGGTTTACGAAAGTAAAACACAGCGTATTCCGGTACATTATATAGCCCGTGATTTTTATAGATTCTTTCCCTTCAGCAGAAATAATAGTAATAAATTATACTTGTTTTTTGTTCGTTTCATAGAGTTGTTGTTCTCCATTACCGGGCTGTTGATTTGTTTTCTGTTTATTCCCGTTATTCTTGTTACGAATTTGTTAGCGAATAAAGGGACTTTGTTTTACACGCAGGAACGCGTAGGTAAAAACGGAGTTGTTTTTAAAATCTATAAGTTTCGAACTATGGTAGAAAACTCGGAGTCTAATGGGATTGTTTTCGCTACTTCAAATGATAAACGGATTACGCCTTTCGGTAAAATGATGCGCAAATCAAGAATTGACGAATTACCGCAGTTTTTTAATATTTTAAAGGGCGATATGGCTGTAATAGGGCCAAGACCTGAGCGACCATTTTTTGTGGATGAAATAGCTCGTATAATGCCTTTTTACGAGACAAGACACGTTATAAAACCAGGACTTACTGGTTGGGCGCAAGTAAACTATTCTTACGGAGAATCTATAGAGGAGAGTTTGATCAAACTGCAGTACGACTTGTACTATATCAAGCACAGAAGTATCTTTTTAGATTTGAGCATTACTTTTAAAACGATTACCACCGTTCTGTTTTACCGCGGACAGTAAATTAGATAATAATTGGAATACGTTTTTTGTTTCGGATTGCTACTCTTACCAAAACAAATCCACTAGTTATGATCATTGGCAGAACAATAAAGAAGTGCGCTTTGTTGATCATAAAAAGGGTGTAAACGATCAAAAATAGTAAATGTAGAACTGCGAATCGATACGTCCATCTTTTGTTTTTTAAGAGCGAAAAGAGGATTAATACCAATAAAAGCGGACTTAATAAAAGTACATTATAGTTCATTGCCAGTTCCTGATGAAGCGAGTAGAACCCAACCGTAACAAAAAAGATTCCTATCAACGATAAGATTAAAAGATAAATTTTATCTACCACTTTATGGTGTGCCAAAACTACAAAGCCCAATAGCAGGAGGTAAGTGTAAATATTATTCCACCATGAACTTGGAATCTCTTTTTCAAAATTTAGGAGCGTTTTGCTTTTACTTACTAAAGGCTGATTCTGAAAAGTAGTCTTTTCTAAACTGTTTTTTAATTCGAAGGGTAAAAAGATCTTCGTACCTGCCTGGTCTACTTTTGTTCCGAAAATAATACTGGTTCCCAGCTGCTCATAAAAATGATCTTTGAAGTAAGGAAACAAAATAGATCGATAGGTTTCAGTTGTATCTCCTTTTTTAGTTACAATATTTGCCTTTAAAGATTTATTGATGACATCTACAACCATCGAAGTACAGTTTTTGTCGATAAATTTATAGGTGTAATATCGTTCCTCAGAGAATGCGGCCGCATTTAAATTGTCAAAAAGTTTTTGTTTTAAATCTGGAGAGATCAAAAGTTCCTGCTCGAAAACACTTCTTTTTTCGTTAGTATAATCGTTTATAAACTCAGGAAATGATCGTACACTGACAAAATACTGTAAATCCCCCTTCGCGAACTTAGCGACAAAATTAGGTGTTCTAAAATCAAAATTACCGTAATTGTAGACAACATCGATATTGTTCGCCAGATCAGTAACACGAATGGCGGTGTGGCCAAAATAACTATAACTTTCGTTACCCAATCCGCAGGTAATAACGCTTATTTTAGCCTCTTTTGATAAGGGTACATTTTGGCTATAACCTAAAAAACCTAGTAATAATAGTAAACTAAAAAGTGTTTTTTTGAAAAGGACATTTTTCATAATTTAAAATTTTAAGAAGTTTAACGGTTAACAAATATTATCTAAAGATACCTAAATCTACTTTTAATGAAAAAATATTAGAGTATAAAGCGGTGCTTTGATTTCCTAAATCAGTCAGAGCATAATCCACCTGAATGCCTTTGTATTTAAAACCAAGGCCAATGTTGGGTTGAAAATTTAACTTTTCAGTATTATCCAGCTGAGTTACGTTTTGAAAATTTCCTGCTCCTGCTCTTAAAAATACAAGATTAGTATAGCCAAATTCAAATCCCAAAGCAGGATCTATACTAACCACTTTTGAGGAAATAATATCATTGGTTTGCTCGAAACGCATGTTTAAATTGGTAGCGACCAAAAGACTATAATCGCCGTGAAACTCAATTTTTTTAGAAACTCCCAGTTGAGCTTTTGGTAAAGTAATCTCAGTACTTTCTGGTAATTCGTTGTTTTCTCCCGGAATGGCATTGGCAATTTTCTTGTATTCCTCTTCATTAATATTCCATACATTATAAGTAGTGGTAATATCTCGAAGCATCAAACCAAAATTCCATCCATTTCTTTCAAATTGAAGGCCAAAGTCAAAGCCAAAGCCCCAGGAATTGGCAAATTTTCCAATAACCCTTCTGATTACTTTTGCATTTACACCATACTGAAAACCATCTACAGGTAATTTTCTCGCGTAAGAAAAAGTAAAACCATAATCGGCAGTAGAGAACAATCTGATTCGATTGTAGTCTATATTTCCCTGATTGTCGATCAATTGAGTGGTGTCCATGATATCATCAACTCCAAAACGAATCATCGAAATTCCCCAGGCACTTCTGTCATCAATCGGGCTGGCATATCCAATGTAGTCGTATTGTGCAATATTGGCAAAGTAATTGGCGTGCATCAATGAAATTTGATGATCCTCAAGATGAGTAAGACCAGCCGGATTCCAATAAACAGAATTGACATCATTGGTAGAAGCGACAACAGCACCCGACATTCCTAAGGCGGCTGCATCAACACCAATATTCATAAACTCATTCGAATATTTTCGAACGGTTTGTGCATACTGTAAGGTGCAACTCCACAATAATAAAAATACAAAGATTTTCTTCAACGGATATATTTTAGCAAACCGGAGTCTGTTTTAATTTTCATCAAAAATATAATATTTTACTCATCTAATTGAAATTATTGTAAAACTTAAATTTTTCAGGAGAAAATGTTTATAAAGCTTTTGAAAGAAGAGAATTTTAATAGAAATTTTTGCTACTAATGTCGCTTATTTATACGAAATTTGCCCTTCACCATTTGTTAAAAATATAAATCATGAACATTAAAAAACACATTCCTAATTTAATCACATTAATCAACTTGTTCTGCGGCTGTATTGCTGTTGTTTTTGTTTCTCAAGAGAACTTTTTAATGGCTTTTTGCATGGTTTCCTTAGGGATCTTTTTTGATTTTTTTGATGGTTTTTTTGCCCGATTGTTCAAAGTTTCAAGTCCGCTTGGATTACAGTTGGATTCGTTAGCAGATATGGTAACCAGTGGTGTTGTTCCGGGTTATGTAATGTACAGTTTGTTCTTAAAAAGTGCTGACCCGAACAATGAAGTTGCTTTAACAATCGTTCCTTTTCTTGGATTTATTGTAACATTAGGTTCTTGTTACCGATTGGCTAATTTCAATATTGATACACGTCAGACTGATTCGTTTATAGGTTTGCCAACTCCGGCGAATGCGCTTTTTATTTTAAGCCTTCCATTAGTTATCGATTTCTCGGATTCATTATTTATATTTGAAATGTTAACCAATCATTGGGTTCTTTTGGGAATTACTTTATGCAGTGCTTATATTTTAAATGCCGAAATTCCATTGTTCGCTTTAAAGATTAAAAAGTTTACTGTAAAAGATAATGTCCTGCAAATTGTATTTTTATTGATTTGTTTGGTTTTGGTGGTGTTATTGCAGTATATGGCAATTCCGTTAATTATTATCATTTATGTATTGCTTTCAGTAGTGAATAATATCTTTTTGAAAAAGTAGTTTTATTTGGAATGGCAAGAAAAACGACCACCCGAAGAGCTTCTTACTCCCGAAAATCGAAACCTCAGAGGTCAATTTTAGCGAGCGGACTTCGTTTTATTATTTACTCTTTTTTAGTATTACTTTTTTTTGCGACAGTTTATCATTATCGTGATGGACTGGCTTATTATCTAGGCTTTAAATCAAATAAAGTTCTGGAAGAGGATGCTGTAGAGAAACATCTTTCTGATGTTAGAAATGTCCAGGTTCTGGAAAATCACAAAGGAAAAGTAATCGGTATTGACGTTTCTGAATTTCAGGGAACCGTACATTGGAGTGATGTTGAGGTTTTGGAAGAAAAATATCCGGTCCAGTTTGTTTTTATCCGGGCTACGGCAGGAAATAATAAAGTCGACAGGCAGTTTATGCACAATTGGTTAGGCGCGAAAAAGCATAAAATTATTCGTGGGGCTTATCACTATTATCGTCCCAACGAAAATTCGATAGAACAGGCAGATTTGTTTATTAAAACAGTAAAATTACAAAAAGGGGATCTGCCTCCGGTTTTAGATATCGAAAGATTGCCTAAAAATCAGTCATTAGACAGTTTGAAGAAAGGATTAAAACGCTGGTTGAATAAGGTTGAGGCGCATTATCAGGTACGTCCGATTATTTATACCGGAGAGCGTTATTATGGTGATTTTCTTAAAGAAGAATTTGGAGAATATTTATTCTGGATTGCTAATTATAATTTCTACAGAGAGAAGATTGAAGAAGATTGGTTATTCTGGCAATTTACTGAAAAAGCAACTTTACCGGGAATCAAGCGTACCGTAGATGTGAATATTTACAACGGAGATTTAGAACAATTGCAGTTTATTACTGTGGAATAGTTTTCAGTCGCAGTTTTCAGTTTTCCTGAGACTGAAAACTGCGACCGTATACTTTCTTAAAATTCAAGTTTCTTTTTACGAAGTTCAAAATTTTGCCCCAGGTAAACACGACGAACCATTTCATCTTCCACTAATTCTTCAGGTACTCCCGCTTTTAAAATTCCACCCTCAAACATTAAGTATGTTTTATCGGTGATGGCTAAAGTTTCCTGAACGTTGTGGTCGGTAATTAAAATTCCGATGTTCTTATTTTTCAACTGTGCTACAATTCTCTGAATGTCTTCAACCGCAACCGGGTCAACTCCTGCAAAAGGTTCATCTAGTAAAATGAATTTTGGATCTGTTGCCAGAGCACGTGCAATCTCAGTACGACGACGTTCTCCACCCGAAAGCAAATCTCCACGGTTGGTACGAATGTGTTCTAAGCTGAATTCTTCAATTAAACTTTCCATTTTGGCGATCTGAGCTTCTTTCGATAGTTTAGTCAATTGTAAAACACTCAGAATATTGTCTTCGATGCTTAATTTTCTAAAAACAGAAGCTTCCTGTGCTAAATAGCCAATTCCTTGTTGAGCACGTTTGTACATAGGATAATCGGTAATATTCAGATCGTCCAGATAAATATTTCCTGAGTTAGGTTTAACCAATCCTACAATCATGTAAAACGAAGTCGTTTTTCCGGCACCGTTAGGTCCCAAAAGACCTACAATTTCCCCTTGATTAACTTCAACGGAAATTCCTTTTACAACACTGCGTCCTTTATAGGTTTTTATTAAATTATCGGCTCTTAATTTCATTTTTTAAGTTTAATCGTTTAAACGTGTGAATCGTTTATTCGCTACAAATTAACAAATAAACGATTCAACAAATAAACGTATTAACAATTATTTAGTTTCAGCTTCTTCTAAAGCTTCCCAAAATTCGTATGCTCTTCTCAAATGTGGAATTACGATGGTTCCGCCAACTAAAGTTGCAATCCCCATAGCTTCCATCATTTCTTCTTTCGTAACACCTTCTTTATGGCTGGTTTCAAGATGGTATTTTACACAATCATCACAACGCAAAACAGCTGAGGCTACTAATCCTAAAAGCTCTTTTGTTTTAACATCAAGAGCTCCGGGAGCATAAGCATTGGTGTCAAGATTGAAAATTCTTTTTACAATTTTATTATTGTCAGCCAACAATTTTTCGTTCATTTTAGAACGGTAATCATTAAATTCTTTTATGATATCAGACATTTTCTTTCATTTTATTTCGATAAACAATCTTAGAAATCAGGATACTCACTTCGTAGATAAGCAACATTGGTATCGCTACAATAGTTTGGCTCACTACATCAGGAGGTGTTACAATCGCTGCGATAATCAAGATGATAATGACGGCGTATTTCCAATATTTTCTTAAGAATTCAGGAGTTACTAATCCTAATTTAGTTAAAAAGTAGATGGCAATTGGCAGTTCAAAAAAGATGGCACTTCCCAGTATACTTGTTTTCACCATTCCCATATAAGAGTCTAATGTGAATTGATTTTTTACAACATCACTCACAGAAAAAGTGGCAACGAAATTTACCGACATTGGGATCACGACGAAATATCCGAACAGTACCCCTAAAAAGAAAAGTAAAGAAGAGGTGAAAATAAATACTCTGGCATTTTTTCGCTCTTTTTCATATAAAGCAGGGCTGATAAATTTCCAGATTTCCCATAAAATATATGGAAAACTCAGAATAAAACCAGCTAAAAGACACATCCATACAAAGATATTTACCTGACCTTCCATTTCTGTATTTTGGATAATGAAATTCAGCTGTGTGATACAGATGCTGTCAGCAAAGCCTAGTTGGTGTGATAAATCGCAGAACCAAACATAAGTAAAAAAAGTAGGTCGGGTTGGGCCAAGAATAATTTCGTCAAATAAATAGTCACTTATAAAATAGGTTACAAATGCCATTATCATAGTTGCAATTGTACTTCTAACCAGCAACCATCTTAATTCTTCAAGATGATCCAGAAATGACATCTCGCCAAGGTTTTTTTTTGCCATTATACGATTCCTTCTTTTAAAATGTCATGTAAATGTAATACTCCTTTGTACTCTCCATTATCTGCAACAATAAGCTGCGTTATCGAAAAATCTTCTAAGATATTCAAAGCGTCAACCGCCATTGTTTCTGAAGATACGAATTTAGGATTTTTAGACATAATATCTTTTGCAGTTAAATCAGCAATAGTATCTACGTCATTTAGCATTCTTCGGATGTCTCCGTCGGTAATGATTCCGATAATTTTGTCGTTTTCGATTACCGCAGTTACACCCAGTCTTTTTTCAGAGATCTCAAAAATTGCTTTTTTGATAGAGGTATCAGGAGTAACCATTGGTTTTAACGAATGTTCAATCATGTCTTTAACACGAAGTAATAGTTTTTTTCCTAAAGCTCCGCCAGGATGATAAACTGCAAAATCTTCGGGTTTAAAATCGCGCATTTCCATCAGACAAACCGCTAAGGCATCTCCCATAACAAGTTGAGCAGTGGTACTGTTGGTTGGTGCCAGATTGATCGGGCAGGCTTCTGTTTCGACAGTGGTGTCTAATACATAGTCAGAGCCTTTAGCTAAAAATGAAGTTACATTCCCGGTCATCCCAATCAGGATGTTTCCGAAACGTTTTAACAAAGGAACCAATACTTTTATTTCAGGACTGTTTCCGCTTTTTGAAATGCAGATTATGATGTCTTCGTTTTGTATCATACCCAAATCACCGTGTATGGCTTCTGAGGCATGAAGGAACATAGAAGGTGTACCGGTTGAGTTAAAAGTAGCGACCATTTTTTGAGCAATAATGGCGCTTTTTCCGATGCCTGTAACGATCAATCGGCCTTTAGTTTCGTAAATACGTTGGACAGCTTCGTAGAAATTTTCGTCTAAAAAATCAATTAGCTTTGTAATTGCTTCGCTTTCAGATAGTATGGTTTTTTTGGCGATAGCCAATATATTTTCTTTTGTGATCAAAACAGAATATTTAAAATTTGTATGTATAAAAGAAAGTTGTATCTTTATGTGTTGCAAATTTATACAAAATATCCATTAATATAAAGAATGAATTCAAACGAAATTGAAATACACAAGGAATTAAAGAAGTATTTCGGCTTTAGCCAATTTAAGGGCTTGCAGGAGCAAGTCATTACGAGTATTTTAGAGAAGAAGAATACTTTTGTAATTATGCCAACTGGCGGTGGAAAGTCTCTTTGTTATCAATTACCCGCTTTAATTCAGGACGGAACGGCCATAGTTGTTTCTCCTTTGATAGCTTTGATGAAAAATCAGGTTGATGCTATTCGAAGCCTTTCCTCAGAAAACGGAATTGCCCATGTGTTAAATTCCTCTCTCACCAAAACAGAAATTGCCCAGGTTAAAAAAGACATCACTTCAGGTTTGACTAAGCTTTTGTATGTAGCGCCTGAATCGTTAACAAAAGAAGAGTATGTGGCTTTTTTACAAAGTGTATCCATTTCCTTTGTAGCGATTGACGAAGCGCATTGTATTTCAGAGTGGGGTCATGATTTCAGACCGGAATACCGTAATCTGAAAAATATAATCAAACAATTAGGGAAAGTACCTATTATTGGACTTACCGCCACTGCAACCCCAAAAGTTCAGGAGGATATATTGAAAAATCTTGAAATGGCCGATGCGAATACTTTCAAAGCATCGTTCAACAGGCCGAACTTGTACTACGAAGTTCGAACAAAAACAAAAAATATAGAGTCGGATATTATTCGATTTATCAAGCAACATAAAGGCAAATCCGGAATTATTTACTGCCTAAGCCGTAAAAAAGTAGAGTCTATTGCCGAAGTTTTACAAGTTAACGGGATCAGTGCTGTGCCGTATCATGCAGGTTTAGATGCTAAAACCCGTGCCAAACATCAGGATATGTTCCTGATGGAAGACGTTGATGTGGTAGTGGCAACTATTGCATTTGGAATGGGAATTGACAAACCGGACGTTCGTTTTGTAATTCATCATGATATTCCAAAATCACTGGAGAGTTATTATCAGGAAACAGGTCGTGCCGGTCGTGATGGAGGAGAAGGACATTGTCTGGCTTACTACTCCTATAAAGATGTAGAGAAGTTGGAGAAATTCATGTCCGGGAAGCCAGTAGCGGAACAAGAGATTGGATTTGCTCTTTTGCAGGAAGTAGTAGCGTATGCCGAAACTTCAATGTCACGCAGAAAGTTTCTATTGCATTATTTTGGTGAAGAATTCGACAGCGAGACTGGTGAAGGTGCAGATATGGACGACAACGTTCGTAATCCTAAAACAAGAATTGAAGCCAAAGATCAGGTGGTTAAATTGTTGGAAATCGTTCGCGATACCAAGCATATTTATAAGTCAAAAGAAATTGTGTTTACCTTAATTGGCCGGATAAATGCCGTAATTAAGGCACACAAAACAGATACCCAGTCGTTTTTTGGATCGGGCTCTGACCACGATGAGAAATATTGGATGGCCTTGCTCCGACAAGTTTTGGTAGCAGGTTATTTGTCAAAAGATATTGAAACTTATGGTGTAGTGAAAATCACAAAAGAAGGTTTGAGCTTCATTAAAAAACCGGTTTCATTTATGATGTCTGAAGATCATGAGTACAGTGAATCTGAAGATGAAGCAATTGTAACCGCAGGAAAATCGTCAGGAACAGCCGATGAGGTTTTAATGGGCATGCTGCGTGAATTGCGTAAAAAAGTAGCTAAAAAATTAGGAGTTCCTCCGTTTGTGGTTTTTCAGGATCCTTCACTTGAGGATATGGCTCTGAAATACCCAATTACTTTAACGGAACTATTTAATATTCATGGTGTAGGTGAGGGGAAAGCTAAAAAATATGGTGGTGATTTCGTTTCTTTAATCAGCAGATATGTTGAGGATAATGATATCATTCGTCCGGATGATTTAGTAGTCAAATCTACAGGAGTCAACTCCGCTAATAAATTATATATCATTCAAAACATCGACAGAAAATTGCCATTAAGTGATATCGCTTCTGCAAAAGGACTTTCGATGGACGCTTTGATCAAAGAAATGGAACAAATCGTTTATTCGGGTACCAAGCTAAATATCAAATACTGGGTTGATGACATGCTGGATGACGATCAGCAAGAAGAAATTCATGATTATTTCATGGAATCGGAATCTGATAAAATCGAAGACGCATTAAAAGAATTCGATGGAGATTATGATATTGATGAACTACGTTTGATGAGAATTAAGTTTATCAGCGAAGTCGCAAACTAAAGTTAAATTCCAAAATAAAGAAAATATAAAAACCAAATTCCAAGCTAGTTAAGCAATTGGAATTTGGTTTTTTTTTATTGAAATTTGAAATTTGAAATTTGAAAAAATTAGAATTTTATCCTTCAAATACTTCCCCCCGATGCGGCTTCAAAGCATCTCTTACGGGAATCATATTTTCATCGGTAACTACCATAAAAGCAATCGCGTGCATATCGTTTATTATTGAAAACCCCGTAATGTTCAACGGTAGTTTTTCTATGGCGATATATTCTTTTAAATGAATTTCATGATGCTCGGCTGTTTTAGCAGAAGCTGGCCCACGGAAATCCCAAATTAGTTTTATTTTTCTGGACATTATTTATAGGTGCAAAGGTTTAGAGTGGCAAAGGTACAAAGGTTAGTTTGAAGTTTCACTTTGAAATTGTCTTATTGTCCGTTCGAGCGGAGTCGAGACCCTATGTCCGTTCGGACGAAGTCGAGACCCTATGTCAGTTCGAGCGAAGTCGTGAACCTTTGTCCGTTCGAGCGGAGTCGAGAACCTTTGCTATATTTTGACTTCACTCAATGTGAAAGAACGTTATCATCCTAGTTCAGATAAAATTTTCAATTGATGTATTTTCATTTCAAAATAGTACTTTTGCATGTTCTTTTCATAGAAAGAAAAGCTAATTTGAATAAATAAAATACAATGCCAAGAGAACTTTTACTTCAGGTAACACCGGAAATAGCAGCAAACGAATTGTTGCTGAAAGACCATTTGTCTAAACAAATAAAAGTTTCTCCCAAAGAAATTCAGCACGTTTCGATCTTGAAACGATCCATTGATGCGCGTCAAAAAGCGATCAAAATCAATTTAAAAGTTATTATCTATTTGCAGGGCGAACCTTTTCAGGAAACAAAAATAGAGTTGCCAGTATATAAGGATGTTTCGTCTGCGCAGGAAGTAATTGTGGTTGGAGCAGGTCCGGCAGGGCTTTTTGCGGCGCTTCAATTAATAGAGTTAGGTTTAAAACCAATTGTACTGGAGCGCGGAAAGGATGTACGCGGACGTCGTCGTGATTTAAAAGCAATAAATCGTGAACATATCGTTAACGAAGATTCTAATTATTGTTTTGGTGAAGGCGGAGCAGGAACCTATTCAGATGGAAAATTATACACACGTTCTAAAAAACGTGGAGATGTAACCCGAATTTTAGAATTGCTTGTTGCTTTTGGAGCTTCTGAAGATATTCTCATAGAAGCACATCCACACATTGGAACCAATAAATTGCCAAAAATTATTGAAGATATTCGAAATAAAATCATAGAGTTTGGTGGTCAGGTTTTGTTTGATACACGCGTTACCGATATTCTGGTAAAGAATAATGAAGTTGAGGGTGTCGTTATTCAAAACGGCGACAAGATTCTGGCCAATAAATTAATCCTGGCAACAGGACATTCAGCACGTGATATTTTTGAGTTATTAGACAAAAAGAAAATTTTTATAGAAGCAAAACCTTTTGCTTTAGGAGTTCGTGCAGAACATTCTCAGCAATTAATTGATAGTATTCAGTACAGTTGTGATTATCGAGGGGAGCATCTGCCTCCTGCGCCATATTCTATTGTAAAACAGGTCAACGGTCGCGGAATGTATTCGTTTTGTATGTGCCCGGGTGGTGTAATTGCACCTTGCGCAACGAGCCCGGGTGAGGTGGTTACTAATGGTTGGTCGCCTTCGAAACGAGATCAGGTTACGGCAAATTCAGGAATTGTAATCGAATTAAAGTTGGAAGATTTTAAGCCTTTTGCAAAGTTTGGAGCTTTGGCCGGAATGGAATTTCAAAAAAGTATTGAACAAAAAGCATGGCATTTGGCTGGAGAAACTCAAAAGGTTCCTGCTCAGCGAATGATCGACTTTACACAGAATAAAGTTTCAGCTGATATTCCGAAAACTTCTTATGTTCCCGGAACAACATCGGTTGAGATGGGGCAGGTTTTTCCGGGATTTTTGTCGCAAATTCTACGTGAAGGGTTTAAAGAATTTGGGAAATCAATGCGCGGTTATTTAACCAATGAAGCTATTTTACATGCTCCGGAAAGTCGTACGTCATCACCAGTTCGAATCCCTAGAGATCCTATGACTTATGAGCATTTGCAAATTAAAGGCTTGTATCCGTGTGGAGAAGGTGCCGGATATGCCGGAGGTATTATTTCTGCAGCCATTGATGGAGAAAAATGTGCTTTAATGATTGCCGAGGCCTTGAAATAGAGTGTTTTTTATAGTAAAAGTAGTATGTTTGTAAAGTGTATTCTTGACTTTATACTTTAGTGTTTTTTATGAAAAACTTCTTTTCTAACTTCTTTGGAAGAAATAACAATCCGGAATCAATTGTTTCTTTTGATGTTTTGGATTCTATCTATGCTTATCTGCAAAATGAGTCAAGTCGCATAGATTTTAAAATGAAAGGAATTCACGACACAGTTTCTGCGACGATGTATTCTTTTCCGGGTTCATTTGATCATGAAGAAGGCAGGACTGAGATAAAAAAGAGCGGATTTAAAAATTCGTATGAAGTTTTAAACGAATTGTACAAAAAGGTGAATATTACCCCGCTTTCTGATGAAGAAATGTTGGAGGGGCCAATATACAATTACCTTCATATTGAATTTTATTCAGAGCCTTCATTAGAGATGAAAAAACATCTGAAGCACGTTTTACAAAACTTTATTGTTGTCTTTTGTTGTACCAATAGCATAGAGTCAAATGATTTTAAGCTGCTGTATTCAAGTAGTTATTTCTTTGATTATACAAAGGGGCTTTTGGAAGTTGAGCCAATTGATATCGAAGCGCCAAAGAATAAACTTGAAGAAATAGGGTTTAATGATTTCAAAATAGTACTTCAGGGAATTTGCGAATACATGGGGATTGAATTGTCATCGACAATTATTCGGCCTTCTGCCGAAAGTTTAATGCCAGATGAGGTTTCAGTAGAACATTTTAGAGAATTCCTGCAATTGCTTTCACGAGGAGATATTGAAGAAGGTCTACTGGAAGATCAATCTCAAGTGCTTTTTGATAATTTTGGATTAGAGGAAGGGGATGAAGAATATGATTACGAATTTGACTTTTTTGAAGGAATAAACTCTTGGCACAGCGACTGGAAATTTGATCCCGAAGATATAGAATATTTCATCTCAGAAATGATTGGTGAAACTTTTACTTTTGAATATCCTGAAGAAACGTACAGTCATGATTTGTTTCCGTATATTCAAAAAGAACTGACAAAACAAGATTTAGAATTAATGAGCTACGACACCCAAGGAGATAGCTATTTGTTTTTTGTAGCTAATAAAAAGGATGTAACCCGAATACTAGAATTGTCTGAAATAACCGAAATGGGAATTGACAGGTTGATTTAAGAGGAATCTTTAGGGTTTTTCGTTTAAAAAAAAATGCTACGAATTCACGAATTTTATTTTATATGATTCGTGAATTCGTGGCAAAAAAAAATCAAGGAATCAGAATGATTTTACCGGTGCTTTTTCGGCTTTCCAGATAGTCATGTGCTAGTTTTCCTTCTGATAATTTGAAAGAAGTTGGTTCGGAAAGTTTGATTTTTCCGTCAGAAATCCAGCGGAATAATTGCGTTGCTCTTTTGATTCTCTCCTCTTTGGAATTCAGGTAGCTCCATAAATCTCCTCCTGTGAGCGTTTTAGAACCGTCCATTAACATTCGCGGATCTACCGGTTCCGGATCACCGCCAGCCATTCCGAAGAAAACTACTTGTCCGCATTCTTTTGTAACTTCAAAGCTTTCGTTTAAAGTGCTTCCTATACTGTCGTAAACAACATCGACGCCTTTTGGGGTCATTTTGAAGACTTGTGATTTCCAGTCTTCGTTATAAAGAAAAACATGATCAGCTCCTTGCTCAAATGCTACTTTTGATTTCTCTGAAGATGAGGTCAGACCAATCACTTTTGCACCTAAAAGTTTGCTGATTTGTGTTAGAATCTGTCCAACTCCACCAGCTACAGCATGAATTAATACCGTTTCATCTTTTTGAGTTTTATGGCTGTCAGTCGCTAAGTAATGCGCTGTTAAACCCTGTAGTAAAACTGAGGCAGCGGTTTCAAAAGAAATCGTATCGGGTAAAGGTAAAACGTGGTTTGTGTTTACTGCGACTAATTCTGCATTTGCAAAAGGGACATCGGCGAAAGCTACACGATCGCCAACTTTATATTCGGGATGATTGTTGGCGTCGACTATAATTCCGGCGCCTTCGTAACCGGCAATAAAAGGAGGGTTTCCTTTTAAATGATAGTTCCCTTTTCGTCTGTAAACATCGGCAAAGTTTAATCCGATGGCTTTCGTTTCGACTAAAATCTCATCGCTTTTTAATTGTGGATTCGGAATTTCAATATATTCCAAAACATCAGAATTTCCGAAAGAAGAAAAGGTAAGTGCTTTCATTTTTACATTATTTTGAGAATACAAATTACGGTAAAATTAGTTTGTAGTTTTAAAAGAGTTCTTAAAGATGTGTTTTGGGGAGAAAAGATAATAAAAAAACCGTCCACGATAGTGAACGGCAACTTGTGTTAACCTTTATAAACAAGTACTATTTCTTTTTTAGTTTGTCTTTAAAAACTTTTTCAAATTTTTCAATTTTAGGCAGGATCACCATTTTACAATACGGTTGGTTTTTGTTGTTGGCATAATAATTTTGGTGATAATCTTCGGCTTTGTAAAAAGCTCTAAAAGGCTCTATTTTTGTTACAATCGGATTGCTGTAGACTTTTGCTTTGTTCAGTTCGGCAATAATACTTTCTGCGGCCTTTTTTTGTTCGTCATTTTTGTAAAAAATAACAGATCGATATTGTGTGCCAACATCAGCGCCTTGTCTGTTTAAGGTTGTTGGGTCATGAACGGTAAAGAAAACTTTGAAAATTTCATTGATATCCGTTATGTTTTTGTCGTAAGTAATCTGGACTACTTCGGCATGACCCGTTGTTCCTGTACAAACCTCTTCATAGGTTGGATTAGCTACTTTTCCTCCTGAAAAACCGGAGACTACAGATTTTACCCCTGCCAGATTTTCGTAAACGGCTTCAACGCACCAATAACAGCCTCCGCCAAGTGTAATTGTTTCCAGATTTGAGGAGCTTTTTGTTTTGCTGTTTTGTGCAAATCCATTTAAGGACAATGCAAATAGGCTAATTAAGAATAAGTTCTTCATTTTTAGTTTTATTTAGTATCGGGAATAAAGTCAAGTGCAATCGAATTCATACAGTAGCGTTTTCCGGTTGGTGGAGGTCCGTCATCAAATAAATGACCTAAGTGTCCGCCGCAACGTCCGCATAGTGCTTCAATTCTTTCCATGCCAAGGGAGTTGTCATTTTTGTAAACAACACTTTTCTTGTTGTCTTGTTCGAAGAAACTGGGCCATCCGCAACTGCTGGCAAATTTAGCTCCCGAGCGAAAAAGTTTATTGCCACATGAAGCGCAATAATAAGTTCCTTTTTCATCTGTTTTCCAGTATTTTCCGGTGAAAGGCCTTTCAGTATCCGCTTCACGCATTACAGCATAGACATCTTCAGGGAGTACTTTTTTCCATTCGGCATTACTAACATTGAGTTTAGTTGTATCGGTATTGGAATAATAAGGATTTCCGGGCTTGCTGATTTTGTTTTCCATGGCCGTCGTTGTTGTATTTTGTTTTTTTGCATTTTGTCCGCATGCTTGTAGAATAAAGAGCGGAATTAAAAAGCAAAGGCTGAGAAATTGAGTTTTTGTTTTCATTGTTAGGAGTGCTTTAATTCTGTATTTCAAAGATACGGCTAGATTTCGCCTAGAAATGTCGCGTAGTTTACAATTCAGATTTTTTTAAGTATGTTTTAACTTTTATTATTTACGTAAAACAAAGGAATTCAGTTTTAAGGCTTGTATTTAAAGAGTTTTGAAGATTAATTGGTTTGTATTTTATTGATAGCTAGTTTTTTGTGTGATTGTAAGCTCGTTAAACTTTTCACAATCTCTTTCAGGATTTTCAAGCCATTTCTTTTTTCGTATTTTTGTTTGATCAATAAGCCCTATGACAGAAGAAAACGTAATACTAGTAAACCAACAGGATGAACAAATTGGCTTAATGCCAAAATTGGAAGCACATGAAAAAGCGATGTTGCATCGTGCTTTTTCGGTTTTTGTCTTAAATGATAAGAATGAAATAATGTTACAGCAACGTGCTCATCAAAAATATCACTCACCTTTACTCTGGACAAATACATGCTGCAGTCATCAGCGTGAAGGAGAGACAAATGTCCAGGCCGGAAGCAGGAGACTTTTTGAGGAAATGGGGTTTAAGACAGACTTAAAGGAACTCTTTCATTTTATTTATAAAGCTCCTTTTGATAATGGCTTGACAGAACATGAGCTCGATCACGTTATGATTGGGTATTTTAATGATGATCCGGCTATCAATACAGACGAAGTGGAGGATTGGAAATGGATGAAAATAGAAGATATAAAAGAAGATATTCAACAACAGCCCGAAATTTATACCGTATGGTTTAAAATAATATTTGATGAATTTTATCATTATTTAGAAGACCACAAACTTTAAACTAAACCAACCACCAACCAAAATGAAAGTAACCATATCAAGAAAAGCACATTTTAATGCTGCACATCGATTGTACAGGAAAGATTGGACATTTGAAAAAAACGATGCCGTTTTTGGAAAATGCAATAACCCCAATTTTCATGGTCATAATTATGGTTTAACAGTAAGTGTTACAGGAAAAATTGACCCCGAAACCGGTTTTGTTCTGGATGTGAAAGTATTAGCGGATATCATACGTGAAGAAGTAGAGATTCCGTTCGATCACAAAAACCTGAATCTGGATGTTCCGGAATTTCAGGATTTGAATCCAACAGCGGAGCATATTGCTGTTGTGATATGGAATAAAATTAAAAAGAGAATTCAACCCGATTTTGATTTAGAAATTGTTTTGAATGAAACCGACCGCAATTTTGTAACTTATAAAGGAGAAGAATAAATGTCATTAAAAATAGGAGATATAGTTCCGAATTTTACTGCTAAAGATAATCATGGAGAAGTTTTTGAAAGCCAAAGTGTTTTGGGACGAAAGCCGCTCGTGATTTATTTTTACCCAAAAGACAATACACCAGGATGTACGACAGAAGCTTGTAGTTTTAGAGATCAATACGAAGATTTCAAGGACTTGGGTGCTGAAGTTATTGGTATAAGCAGCGATACTGTAAAATCGCATCATAAATTTGCCAATAAACATCAATTGCCTTTTATATTGTTGTCTGATCAGGATAAAAAATTGCGACATCTTTTTGGGGTGCGTAATACACTATTTGGTCTTTTGCCGGGAAGAGTTACTTATATTATCGATAAGAATGGAGTAGTTATTCTGATTTTTGATAGTATGAATGCAGAAAAACACATTCAGAAAGCAATGGAAACGATTAAAGAGCTGGTATTGTAGAGTAGAAAAGGTATTAGTTTCGAACTGAGACAAATGCATTTCTTTTAAATGGAAATGCTTCAATTTTAGAAATTTACATTTCATAGCGCGTAATAAAAAGATTATATGTACTTTTGCAGTCGCAAATTTAAATTAAAATAAAAATGGCAAACGTTAAAAACTTAAAGAAAGATATCAATTTCGTATTAGGAGATATTATTGAGGCAATTTACTTATTTGAAATGTCAACAACAGGAAATCCTACCCCTGAAACGAATGCTTTGGTTGATCAGGCTATCGCTGCATTTGATACTTTGATCACAAAAGTAAACGCTAAGAATGTTGAAAACAAAAAAGCGCACTTCAAACAAATCAATGTTGAGTTGGAAGAAACTGCTAATCAATTGATTGCTAAAATCAACGAATTGTAAGCAAAAAAAGTATAAAAAAAGTGCAAATTTATTTTGGGAAAACGAAAAACCGCTCTATATTTGCACCCGTATTGAGGCCGATGTAGCTCAGCTGGCTAGAGCAGCTGATTTGTAATCAGCAGGTCGTGGGTTCGAGTCCCTCTATCGGCTCAACATAAAACCACCTACTTTGTGGGTGGTTTTTTACCAAAAAAGTTGTAAAATTATTTTGGAAAATATAAAAAACTATTGTAGTTTTGCACGCGTTAAAAGGCCGATGTAGCTCAGCTGGCTAGAGCAGCTGATTTGTAATCAGCAGGTCGTGGGTTCGAGTCCCTCTATCGGCTCAAAAACCATTCACATTTTGTGAGTGGTTTTTTTTTGCTCCAAAGTGAAATCTGTCCGGATATATGTTTTCGAGAAATAGAATCTCTATGATCTGTGTGTGTTTTTTAACCGCGAAGAGCGCAAGGCTTTACGCAAAGCGCGCGGATGTATTAATGGAGGTATCTGTAGAAAATCTGTGCGATCTGCGAAATCTGTGTGAAACAAGCTTGGGGTCAAATGAAATGTAATTGAAGTTGTCTTTTTTTTGTATCTGACTTATTTTTCATGGATGTATTTGTAATGCTATTTTTCTTATGTTTGTTGCTTAACTAAAAAACATATTAATAATGGAAGAAACATCAGTTTTTGAAAAATTTGAGTTACAGCTTGACCAAACTGCTAAAGACTTTTTAAAGGAAACCGCCAAATGGGCTTATTTCCTGTCTATTTTAGGATTCGTAGGAATTGGGTTGATGGTTTTAATTGCCGTTTTTGCAGGAACTATCTTTTCGGCTATGGGAAATAGCATGGCGGGAATGGGAGGTCTTGGAGGTTCTTTTGGAGCGTTAATGGGGTTCTTTTATGTTTTTATTGCTGCGATCTATTTCTTTCCGGTTTATTATCTGTACAAGTTTGCGGTAAATACAAAGAGAGCTTTTAGAGAGAACGATTCAGAGTTGTTGACCAGTTCTCTGGGGTATCTTAAATCACATTATAAATTCATAGGCATTTTCATGCTGGCTATTCTTGCTTTATACGGACTTATATTTGTATTTGGAATTTTGGGTGCTCTGCTTGGAAGATAGGAGGTAAAAAGATGAAATTTTATATAAAAAAAATGTCCTGATTATTCAGGACATTTTTGTTGGATTCTATTTTTGTTGCTCTTTCTTGATGTCGGCAACGTATTTTGTTAGTTTCTTACCGTATAGTGAATTGGCTACTTTTGGCGTCATTGATTTCTGAATCGTGTCTAAAAATTTAACGTTGATATCGTAAATCTCAGCTAAAGCAATATAAGGTGCTATTTCGTGATCTTTATTGTTTAGAGCAAAGTTAGTAGCGTATAAATACTTTCTTTTGATGTTAGATTCCTGTTTGATGTTAATACTGTCAATGGCTTTCTGATCTTTTCTTTTTACAGCCTTAAATCTCGATTCTACCATAGCAAGGCTTTCTTCATTGAAACGAGAATTTATCTTTTTATACTCATCGTATAATTCCTGATTTTTAGATCCTGTAATTTTTGCACCATAAATAAAGTTATCCAGGTTCGTGTCGATGTTGATGTTTCCGGGTTCTGCGAAAAACATAACATTGTTGTCCAGTGAGTTGGTTACTCCGCGATCCAGGAATAAATATAACATTTCAGGAGATTCTAGTTTTATATTTGTTTCAAATGCAGAATTTCCGTCTATTTTAATGCTGTCAATAGCAACAAGTGATGTGTCAACGATTTTCTGAATATATAAAGTTCCGTTTTTTAATCCTTTTATATTTCCTGTAAGGTGCAAACCGTCAGTTGATTCTTTTTTGCTGCATGATGCCAATAGGGCAAGAGTAACAAAAGCAATAATTGATTTTTTCATTGGTTTTTTAGATTTTGCTGCAAAATAAAGAAAATAGTTTGAATGTACGTAGTGGCATTTAAATTTTGCGAAAAAATAAATCCCAATCTATTTCTAAATTGGGATTTGATATTTTTGGGAATAAAGAGTATTACATGGAGAGATTAAATGTAGTTCCGTTTTGGTTTGTGAACGTAAATTTTTTGTCGCAATCATTGTTGCCATAATCAACTACTCCGTTTAGTAAATTACTCTGAACTTTCAGTTTTCCTTTGGAAATAAAATCACATGAATATTTTTTAATCAATGATTCCTGAACGGTTAAGGTCAATACAGCTCCGTTTGAACTGGTAATGGTGTGGTTTCCTTCAGTCATTTCATATGTATTGTCTTCCAGAACATAAGGAGTGTCGACACCTGCAGTTTGTTTTACAGTCCAGCTTCCGGAGTTAAGATAAACTCTGCCTTCTAAATCAGTGAACTTTCCGTTGGTCACTTTTCGGCTCCATTGTGGTACAGTTGCCACAGTTGTTGTGTTGGTGTATTCTATTGTTCCTTCCAATTTTATGCCATTAAAAGAATAATCGATTCTTTCGATGGTTATTTTGCTTCCGGTAGTAATTATTGGTCCGGAAAGCGTGATTTTTAATTTTCCTTTTCTGTTGATCAGATTGTCGGTACATCCGGTTCCGTAATCAACTGTGAAAACTTTAGGATAAGAGGTTGGGCTTTGTTGTGTAATTGTAATTGCACCACAGATTCCTGGTGTTGTCTCGTCTGATTTTGCTGAGGAGGTGTTTTTTGTTGTAACAATTAACCCGGTTTTGATGTCCATATCATTTATGGCATCGATGGTAAGAGAAGCTCCAACTGAAGTGACGTCAGATTCAGATTGGTTTTTTGTGTCATCATTGCTCGAACAGGAAACTTGTGTTAGTGTTGTTGCGCAAATGGTTAGTAGTAAAAATACTGTCTTTTTCATAGTAGTTTTTGTTTTTTGATTAGATTAAAAGGCAATCAAATGTAACAAAAAAAATGAAATGCAATAAAAAAATCAATTGGATTCAAAGGGGCTTGATTGAGGGCTGTTTTTCTAAAAGTAAAAAGCCCTGCAAGTAAATTTGCAGGGCTTAATTGTAATATTGAAAACTTGTATTGCCAAAAAAATTATTTGATCATTTCAAAACTTCTTTTTACGAAAGCGGTTAAAGCTTCTCCTTTTAATAAGTTTTGTGACAATTTAGCTAAGTCTAAAGCTTGTTTAACCAAATGTTCCTGATGTGTTTTGTCTTCTGTGTTCAGGATGCTTGACGCTAAGTCCGAATTGGTGTTTACAATCAAATTGTACATTTCCGGCATATTACCCATTCCGAACATTCCGCCACCACCTGACTGACTCATTTCTTTCATTCTTCGCATGAATTCAGGTTGCGTGATGATAAACGGAGCCGCCTGACTGTCCATTGCTTCCAATTGTACAGAGTATGCTTTAGGGATGTAAGTTTCTAAAGAAGTTTTTAATGTTTCTTTTTCTTCATCCGATAATTTAGAAATAGTATTTTCTTCTTTCTTGATTAAATTATCAATGTGATCAGAGTCTACACGCACAAAAGTTAAACCGCTATTGTCGCCTTCAATTTTTTGAATTAAATGTGAGATAATAGGTGAGTCTAAAAGTAATACTTCATATCCTTTTTCTTTTGCTGTTTCAATATAAGAATGCTGTGCATCTTTGTTTCCGGCATAAAGAACGATTAGTTTTCCGTCTTTGTCGGTTTGATTTTCTTTTAATTTTTCTTTTAATTCTTCCAGCGTAAAGTAGGTATCGTCAACTGTTGGGTACAACACAAACGCACCGGCTTTTTCGTAGAATTTATCTTCAGAAAGCATTCCGTATTCTAAAACGATTTTAATGTCGTTCCATTTTTGTTCAAAATCAGCACGATTTTCATTGAACAAAGCTTTTAGTTTATCGGCTACTTTACGAGTGATATAGTTTGAGATCTTTTTAACCGCACCATCAGCTTGTAATCCTGAACGGGAAACGTTCAATGGAATATCCGGTGAATCAATAACACCTTTTAACATCGTTAAAAATTCAGGTACAATTCCTTCTACGTTATCTGTAACGTAAACCTGGTTTTGGTACAATTGAATTTTGTCTTTTTGAATCTGCATGTCCGAACCTAACTTAGGGAAATACAAGATTCCGGTTAAGTTAAAAGGATAGTCTACATTTAAGTGAATGTTGAACAACGGCTCCTCAAACTGCATTGGGTATAATTCTCTGTAGAAGTTTTTGTAGTCTTCGTCAGATAATTCAGTTGGTTGTTTCGTCCATGCCGGATTTGGATTGTTGATGATGTTGTCGATTTCAACAGTTTCATTTACATAATCTTCAGGAGCATCTTCCGGTTTTGGAAGTGTTTCTGTTCTGGTTCCAAATTTAATTGGCACAGGCATAAACTTGTTGTACTTATTCAATAATCCACTGATTTTTGAATCTTCTAAAAATTCAAGAGAATCTTCAGCAATGTGCAGGATGATTTCAGTACCACGTGAAGTTTTATCAGCTGGCTCTAAAGTAAATTCAGGGCTTCCGTCACATGTCCAGTGTGCTGCAGGTTCGTCTTTGTATGATTTTGTAATGATTTCTACTTTTTCTGCAACCATAAAGGCAGAATAAAAACCAAGACCAAAGTGACCAATAATTCCTGAATCTTTAGCAGAATCTTTGTATTTGTCAAGGAATTCTTCCGCTCCTGAAAAAGCAACCTGATTGATGTATTTTTCCACTTCGTCAGCAGTCATTCCAAGACCCTGATCGATAATGTGGATTTTTTTTCCTTCTTTGTCTACTTTGATTTCGATAACCGGATTTCCGTATTCTACTTTAGCTTCGCCAATACTAATAAGATGTTTTAGTTTTAAAGTAGCGTCAGTTCCGTTGGAAACAAGCTCACGTAAGAAAATTTCGTGATCGCTGTATAAGAATTTTTTGATTAAGGGAAAGATGTTTTCAACCGAAACATTAATTTTACCTGTTGTCATATTTTTTTATTTTTTAGTTTAATGTGATGATTTTCATTTCTTCAAATAGAATACCAATTGTTTTTTGGGTGACAAAATGGCGTAAGTGTTAATTTTGAAAGAAAATAATTAGATTCTGAAACCCGAGATATCCCTATGAATTGTATCTTTGTGGTATAATAATTGTTAAACGTGTCAGTATTAACTCTAAAAAAAATGTACAAAATGAAGAAAATTATTTTCATTTGCATGATGGCCGCGATGTTTTTTGCGTGTAAATCAGCTTCGTCTACAACAGCTTCAAATGGAGCACCCACACTATCGACTAAACTTGACAGACCTACTCAGGTAGCTATTAAAGGAAATTGGGTTTTAACCAATGTTTCTTATCCCGGTTCTGAATATATCAAGGTAAATTCTTTTGATCTTGCAGATTCTAAATGCTTCATCGGAAGTACGTGGAATTTCATTTCAAATAACAACAAAGGGTCAATGGCTTTGACAGCAGCAAGCTGCACCGGATTTAATTCACCAATTGTTTGGAGTGTTAATAATCAGGGAATGTTTGTTCTTAAAATTTTGGATGCTGGGATAAAAGCTAAAAAGGTAAGAGATGGATACCTATTAAAAGTTGCAGGTTTGACTGATAATTCATTTCAGTTGATTGATAACATTAACGTAGGTGGACAAACAAAAGATGTAGTGTACCAATTTCAAAGAGCCAATTAAAAATAAAAATATAGAAAGATGAGAAAGATAACCGTTTTAAGTTTGAGTTGTTTGCTAGTATTAGCAAGTTTTTTTACAAGCTGCGATTCAGTAAAAAATGCAAATAACACACAAAAAGGTGCCGGAATTGGAGTAGTTGCGGGTGGTATCATAGGTGCTGTTTTAGGTAATAACCTAGGAAAAGGCGGAAATGCTGCTTTGGGAGCTGCAATTGGAGCTGCTGTAGGTGGAGGAACCGGTGCTCTTATTGGAAACAAAATGGATAAACAAGCCCGTGAAATTGATCAGGCTTTACCAGGTGCAAACGTAGAAAGAGTAGGAGAAGGAATTCACTTAACTTTAAATGAAAATGCAGTGCGTTTTGATACTAATAAATCTACTTTGACACCTCAGGCTAAAGCAAATTTAGATAAATTGGTACCAGTATTTAACGAGTATGGAGATACTGATATTCAAATTTTTGGATATACTGATAATACAGGAAGACCGGAATACAATTTGACACTTTCAGGACAAAGAGCTGCTTCGGTACAGGCTTATTTAGTTTCAAAAGGATTAAAATCAAGCCGTTTCAAAACTTCAGGTTTAGGTATTGTTGATCCAATTGCGACAAACGACACACCGGAAGGAAGAGCACAAAACCGTCGTGTAGAGTTTTCTATCACTGCAAACGACAAAATGGTAAATGATGCTAAAGCTCAGGCTGGAAAATAATTTCAAACTACAATAAAATTTCTTAAAAGCTGTTTCATAATTGAAGCAGCTTTTTTTTGACTTTAGAAATTAAACATTGTAAATTTGGACTTTCAAATATAACCCATGCTCGACATTCAAAATATTTCTTTTTCGTACACCGAAAACCCTGTTATAAAAAACGTTTCTTTTACCATAAATAAAGGTGAGAATATTGCCATTATTGGTGAAAGCGGCTGCGGGAAAAGTACACTTTTAAAACTTATGTACGGCTTGTACAACCTGGATGAAGGCAAGATTTTTTATAATGAGAAGCCTATTTTAGGACCAAAGTACAATTTGATTCCCGGAATGCCATTTATGAAATATCTGGCTCAGGATTTTGATTTGTCTCCTTATGAAACAGTTGCGGAGAATGTTGGGAAGTTTCTTTCGAATGGTTTTGCAAATATGAAAAAACTGCGTGTCCAGGAATTATTGGAGATGGTCGAAATGGAGCAGTTTTCGAACGTGAAAGCTAAATTTTTGAGTGGTGGTCAGCAGCAGAGAGTGGCGCTGGTGAGAGTTTTAGCTTTAGAGCCTGAGGTGATTTTACTGGATGAACCCTTCAGTCAAATTGATGCTTTTAGAAAAAATGCATTACGCCGAAACTTATTTCGCTATTTGAAACAAAAAGGAATTACCTGTATTATTGCTACACACGATAGTACAGATGCTTTGTCATTTGCCGATGAAGCCATTGTGATGCGTAACGGAGAAGTTATTATTAAGGACAATCCAACAAAAATTTATGAAGATCCTGAAACGAAATATGTAGCCTCACTTTTTGGAGAGGTCAACGAAGTTCCTACACATTTGTTGGTTCCGTATGAAGATCAAATGCATAAAACTTTGGTGTATCCGCATCAGTTTAAAATGGTTACCGAGTCTAATTTGCCGGTAAAAATCAGAAGAACTTATTTTAGAGGGAATCACTATCTCATCGAAACGGTTTATAAAAGACAATTAATCTTTTTTGAAAGTGAAATTGACCTTCCGCTTGAACAGGAAATATTTTTAGGTTTGAACTATCTATAAAATAAAAGCCATAAACTAATCGATTAAGTTTATGGCTTTTTTTATTATTAAACCGGACAGGTTTTTAAAATCTGTCCGGTTTGCTTTTTGTAGTGATTTAGTTTTTCAGATATTTTTCTAAAAACTGATCTTGTTCCCAAAGCAAGTGTAAAATGTTTTCTTTGGCAACATAACTATGTGCTTCTTTCGGCAGGATAACCATTCTTGCAGTCGCTCCTAAGCCTTTCAAAGCCTGGTAGTAACGCTCTGTTTGTAAAGTAAAAGTTCCCGGATTATTGTCGGCCTCACCATGAACTAACAAAAGAGGTGTTTTCATTTTGTCGGCATTCATAAAAGGAGACATTTTAGTATACACTTCCGGAACCTCCCAGTAATTACGTTGTTCTGTCTGGAATCCAAAAGGAGTCAGCGTTCTGTTATAAGCACCGCTTCGGGCGATTCCACAAGCAAAAAGGTTGGAGTGAGTCAGTAAGTTGGCAGTCATAAAAGCACCATACGAGTGACCTCCAATTGCTACTTTTTTACGGTTAATATATCCCAAAGCATCAACAGCATCAATTGCAGCTTCTGCATTGGCTACCAATTGTGGCATAAAATTATCATTAGGCTCAGTCGTTCCTTCACCAATGATAGGGAAAGCGGCATCATCAAGAACAACATATCCTTTAGTTACCCAATACACAAACGATCCGTAATAAGGAGTTGTGAATTCATTTGAATTTTGAGTCGATTGTCCGGCACTGTTTCTGTCTTTGTATTCAGCTGGATAAGCCCAGATTAATAAAGGTAACTTTTCTTTTTTTGCTTTGTCGTAACCGGCTGGTAAATATAAAGTTCCTGAAAGTTCAAGACCATCTTTACGCTTGTATTTGATAACTTCCTTACTCACATTTTTAATGCTTTCAAACGGATTTTTGAAAGAAGTAATTGGTGTTAAGCTGTTTTGTTTTTTGATATTTCTAAAGTAATAATTCGGATATTCACTCTTAGACTGAATTTGTACCAAAACTTTCCCCGATTTAAAATCTTCAATTTCAAGTAAATCTTCTTTTTTGTCTTTGTATGGAGAAGTATAAATACGTTTAGATTGTAATGTTTTTAGATTGAATTCATCAATAAAAGGAAATTGTCCTTCTTTGGTGTATCCATCTCCAATACGGTAAGCGTTGTCTTTTTCAATCGCCAGAACATACTTGTTGTATTCGTTCTTTCTGGTTTCGAAAACTCCCGGATCTGAGTAAACATCCTGTTGATTTCTGTCTGTAATTACTTTTGGCTGTTGAGCCGGGTTCGCAGGATTGATCAGGTAGGTTTTGGTGTTACGAGTGTCGTACCATTGATCTGTTAGAAAAGCCACATTGTCATTACCCCAGGTAATATCGGCGTAACGCTGCGGTACTTTTACTAAAGAAGTCGCGTCACTTGTAAAAGGAGCGTTCCAAAGAAAAACTTCGTCTCTAAAATCAACCTTATTGGCAGGATCACCTTCATCTAAAGCTACAACATAAGATAAGGTTGCAGGTTTATCATTTCTCCATGCCATTTCTCTTTTTCCTTTTCGAACAGCCATAAAACCTTTTGGCATTATTTCGCTTAACGGAACTTCATTAACTATTTTGATCTCTTTTCCTCTCGCATCATAAACAATCGTTCTGGATGGGAATCGGTATAAAGGAACTACGTAAGAAAATGGTTTTTGAATCGTGGTCAGCATGATAAAATTACCGTCTGGCGAAATTCTTTCTCCGTAATACATTGCAGCTTCTTTAAACAATGTAGCATTTCCGTTAAGATTAACTTTGTACAGTTCAGAAGTGGTGATGTTTTCAAAATTAATTTCGTCACTTTGATTTTTCAACATATCAGGAAACGTTCTGTTTTGAGATTTTGTTCCTGCTGTATTAGAGATAATTGGACCAGTTGGTAAATCATTTTTAGGATCCAATAATGGTTTTCTGTTTTTTGGAAGCATTTTTACCAAAATAGTCTCATTGTCTAAGAACCAGCTAAACGGATTTCCTAAATTGGCATTAACAGTTGCCTCGGTAAGTTTCGTTGCTTTTGCAGTTTCAACATCCAGAAACCAAAGTTCTACACCAGAACTTGTGGTGTGAGAGAATAATATTTTTTTATCATTCGGAGACCAAAGGATGTTACTTATTTTTGGATTTTGAGGTAATCCTGAAACCTGAACCTCTTCTTTACCGCTAATTTTTCTTAGCTTTAAATTCGTGGTATAAGTTATAGAGCTGGAAATATTTGTTACCGGATTAATTCTTAAACCTCCTAAGCGAAGTTCATCCTGGTTTAAATCATCGAGTGTTTTATATGTACTTCTGTACATTAATAGCATATTCTCCTTTTTTGTATCCATTGATACTGTAGGAGCTTTTTCGTAATCGGCTAAATCTAAGATAGATTTTGATGGTTTTTGGTAAGTGAGATTTTCTTGTGCAAAGGCAAAAAAGCCAATGTTAAGAAATAACAGTAATGTAACCTTTAATTTCATAATGTGAATTTTAGGAGTTTAGAGTTTGGTATTCCTATATGTTTGACTAAAATACTTCAAACTTGTTACATTTTAGGTGTTATTTTTGATACTTTTCACATTTTTCAGGCAAAAAATGTTTTTTCAGAATATAAACTGTCAGAATCCTATTTATAATTAAAGTATATTGAATTGCCAATTACGAAAAAAACACTAATTTGGACGTTAATGTTTTAAAGTATACTTAAATTTGCATTACAATTTTTTAACAAATAATAAAACAATATGTATCATTCAAAAATAGCGGGCTTAGGATATTATGTCCCTTCAAATGTTGTGACCAACGATGATTTGTCTAAGATAATTGATACCAATGACGAATGGATTCAGGAGAGAACTGGAATTCAGGAGCGTAGACATATTATTCGTGGGGAAGATACCACAACTACAATGGGTGTAAAAGCAGCTAAAATTGCTATAGAACGTTCTGGCGTCGCCAAAGAAGATATTGATTTTGTAGTTTTTGCTACCTTAAGTCCGGATTATTATTTTCCAGGACCTGGAGTTTTGGTACAGCGTGATTTAGGATTACGTACCGTAGGAGCACTGGATGTTAGAAATCAATGTTCTGGTTTTGTTTATGCATTGTCGGTTGCCGATCAGTACATCAAAACCGGAATGTATAAAAATATTCTGGTAATTGGGTCAGAAGTACATTCGACAGGATTGGATATGACTACTCGTGGCCGTGGAGTTTCGGTAATTTTTGGAGATGGAGCAGGAGCGGCAGTTGTAAGCCGTGAAGAAGATTTGACAAAAGGAATCTTATCAACGCATTTGCATTCTGAAGGACAACATGCCGAAGAATTAGCTCTGCAGGCACCAGGAATGGGAGCACGCTGGGTAACCGATATTATAGCAGATAATGACCCTAACGATGAGAGTTATTATCCGTACATGAATGGACAGTTTGTATTTAAAAATGCTGTGGTTCGTTTTGCTGAAGTAATCAATGAAGGATTAGAAGCAAATGGTTTACAGGTTTCAGATATTGATATGTTGATTCCTCATCAGGCGAATTTAAGAATTTCACAATTCATTCAAAACAAATTCAAATTGAGTGACGATCAGGTACACAATAATATTCAGAAATACGGAAACACTACTGCAGCCTCTATTCCGATTGCTTTGACTGAAGCTTGGGAACAAGGAAAAATCAAATCAGGAGATACAGTTGTTTTGGCTGCTTTTGGTAGTGGTTTTACCTGGGCAAGTGCGATCATTAAGTGGTAAATTAATTCATCTTGCATTATATTTCATAGCCTGCTCCTTTTTAGAGCAGGTTTTTTTGTGCCTTGTATTGTCCGGCTGAGCGGATGAAGGTTTTGCAGTTTGTGAGCCTTCGACTTCGCTCAGGATGACACCCGGATCTATTTATAGCCTTTTACCTTCTACAATTACTGTCCGGCTGAGCGAAGCCGAAGCCTTTATCGTTGCTCTAACCTTTGATTTGCTTTGATCGTTCAGTTTTTAATTTATATTTTTGTTTGGCGTCATCAAGCTGGTGCCACTTTTAAATCAATCTAATGAAAAAAAATCAACTGGAGATAGCCTGTTTCAATTACGAATCGGCGATAATTGCGCAAGACAATGGAGCAGACAGAATCGAATTATGCGATGATATGCGACTTGGCGGGACAACGCCAAATCTGATAACAGCAGAAAGAGTTCGGGAAAAACTAACCATCAAAATGCACGTTATTATCCGGCCTCGTGGTGGTGATTTTGTTTATACGGAAGAAGAGTTTCTGGAGATGAAACAAGACATTAAACAATTGAAAGAACTTGGAGTTGATGGTTTTGTTTTCGGGATTTTAAATCAGGATGGCAGTATAAACAAAGAACAGAATCTGGAACTGGTGCAATTAGCCAGTCCGCTTTCCTGTACTTTCCATCGTGCTTTTGATGTTGTAAATTCGATAGAACAAGGATTGGAAAAGGTGATTGCATGTGGTTTTCAAACGATACTGACTTCAGGACGTGGAAAGAATGTTGAAGAAGGAATTTTTGATTTAGAAGTGATTCAGAAATTAGCGAATGACCGAATTGAAATTATGCCCGGAGGAGGTTTGCGCTCTTCAAACATTAAATTACTTCAGGAAAAATTGCAGCCTACTTCTTATCATTCGTCTGCGATTACAGATCAGACAGAAACGGCAAATCCTGAAGAAATAAAAGAATTGAAAAACTTCCTGTAAACGGAAGCTATAAAATAAAGGTCGGGTTTTAAAGGCAGGGTTACGTTCGGACAAATGTTATGTTTTTTAAAGCCACAGATTAGATAGATTAAAATGATTTTTTAAATAGTGTTTTTTTTGAAAGAAATATCTTATATTTGAAACGCGAATCAATATAAGAGAAATTTCATGATTAATTTATCAATTTTAAAAATCAAAGATAAAGCCTGGTGGAGAGCGGGTGCAAGTCCCGTGCTATACAAGTTCTCTTGTTGGTTCGCAGCATCGTCAGGCCTCTTTTTAAAAAACTCAATGTTATGCGAACCAACAAGAGACAAACAATCAGACGCCCGGATGTGCGTAGTCTGAAAATTCAACCCAAAATGAGATTTAATGAATACAGTCAGAAAAAAGTTCCTGAGATCAAACTCTGCGGAAACTGGATGCAGAAACTTGGCTTCGAATTTGGAGAAAGAGTAATTGTGACTTGTATGCCTAATCTGCTGATTATTCGACCGATCGAACAGTAAAATCGAAAGGGATCAATTAAGTTAATAGAAAATAGAATTCAACAAAAAAAGTCCGGAGTTTAAAAATTCCGGACTTTTTATTTTTAAATAAATAATTAAACTTTAGTGATGAATGCGGTATTAAAGAACTCCACCACTACTGCCAATATTGTTCTCTTCTCTATTTTTACGGTTCATACCGTTGATTTTTGCTCCTCCAAAATTGTAGGTCAGGCCTAAATAAACCGTTTGACTTTCCCAAGTGCTGAGCCCTGAGTGCGGGTAAGGATATTGTGTGTCAAAAGAATATTTCATCGTATCGAAAACATCATTAAAACGAAGGCTTATATTCATTTTATCGTTCAATAAAGTATAACGCGTGCCTATGTCCATTTTGTACATTTGGTGGCTGTTGCCCTGAAGACCGTCACTTGGCCCATTGTAAAGACCAAATAGTAAAAAGCTCATGCGTTTGTTGACTTTAAAATTAGAGCTTATTCTACTGGTTAAAGCAGAAACTGTAATTTTTCGATCGATTGGCGTTCCTGTGTTTGTGATTGGGTTTAATGAAAAAACAATTCCTCGCTGATTGATACTTGAGTAGTCAATCGATGGCGAGATATCCCACCATTTTGTGATTTTATAATTAAAAGAAGCTTCAAATCCATAAGCCGTATTATGATCAAAATTGGTATAAGATACGATTAGTTTATTGCCCACTGCCTCATTATAATCCGTATCTATGACTCTGCTGATCTGATCGTTGATACCTCTGGCATAAATTCCCAAATTTAAACTCCCTTTTTCTAAGGTCTTCGTGTAATTTATCTCTACAGAATTCGTGAACTGAGGTCTTAATTCAGGATTCCCCAATGTCGTTACCATTGGTGTCGAAAATTCACGAATAGGTCTTGTTTGTTCTAAACTCGGGCGATCTACGCGACGGCTGTAGCTCAATTGCAGGGTATTTTTTTCATTTAGATTATAAGTAAAATGAGCAGATGGATATAATGTGATATAATCGTCATTAAACTTATCCTGACCATGATTAAAACTGGCAGCTGCTTTGTAGCTTTCAAAACGCGCACCTAATTGATAACTGAATTTTTTGAATTTCTGACCGAATGTTACATAAGCCGAGTAGATATCTGTATCGTAAGTGTAATAGAGCAGCTGATCCTCGGTTGGGTTAGCTGGGTTTATACTGGTATAATCATTTGCTGATTTTGTGATTCTGGCTTCGGCACCTAGTTCGAGAGTTGTTTTTTCGTCCAACGGATTAACATAGTCCAGATTGACTGTATTTAGTTTACGATGACTTTTGTTTAAATCTGTATAATTTACATTTTTGACAGTGTTGTCAGGAGCGTTGTTTTGGGTGTCAAAATGGGCTTGTTGCGAGGCATTGTATTTGCTGAAGTTTCCTTCAATATCTAAGGTGTGGCCTTCTTTTTTAAAGAGATGTTTGTAAGCCAGATTGTAAGTTTCCATTTTTTGAGGGCCGAAGTATCTGGAATTTTGCAAGATGTTGCTGATTTCAGGATTATTGTTGTAGTTGATATTAGCGTCAACAAATACATCCTGATTGGATTTACTTTGATTCGTGTAAAAAGAAATAGTATTCTGCGCGTCAATGAAATAATCCATTCCGATTTTATACAGATGAGAGTCGGCAATCGATTTAAAGTCTATTTTTTGATAAAGATCCTGATCGAATCTTTGAAGAGAACTGTCGAAAAAATAGGTTCCTAAATTTTGACCGGCATTTCCATAAAAATTTACTTTTCCGTTTTTATAATTCAAATTCAGGGATTGATTGTGTTTGGTAGCTTCCCCAAAAGTGATTCCTCCGCTGTAACTTCCGTTAAAACCTATATTGGTATTTTTAAGTAAAACGATGTTGATGATTCCGGACATTCCTTCCGGATTGTATTTGGCACTTGGATTGGTGATCAGCTCAATTTTTTTAATAGAGGTTGACGGGATTTGTTTTAGCAATTGAGCCGGATCAATATTACTGGGTCTTCCGTCAATCAATACTCGGACATTATCATTTCCGCGAAGCGAAATCTTTCCGTTTTGATCTACATTGACAGATGGAATATTATTCATAATCTCAGAAGCTGTAGCTCCGGCAGTAGTCAGGTCTTTACCGACTGTGATTACTTTTCGATCCAGTTTTTGTTCAATGGTTGAGCGTTCGCTAATAACATTAACCCCTTTAAGTTGTGTTGCTTCTTCTTCAAGAGCAATTTTAATACTAGTCTCTTTTTGATTTTCACTTAAAACAACAGATCCCGTGTATTTCTTAAATCCGATATATTGAATTTCGATCGTGTAATTTTTTAAAGCCAGATTTTTAATGGTAAAATCTCCATTATCATCAGTGTTAACTCCTGAGACAATTTTTCCATTGTCTTTAAGTGAAACCATAGCATAAGAAATAGGGGCATGGTTTGATTTTTCGGTAACTTTTCCGGAAACAGTTCCGGAAGTTTGTGCCTGAAGAGTTGTCATTGTAGTCAGTAAGACTAGTAAGAGTAATTTTAATTTCATGAACATGTGATTGATTTGATTGATGATTGTTTCATTTTGAAATACTTCAAAATGTATCACTAGAGACCGTCTTTCCAATCCGATGTTACAGTAAAAATTAAAATCAAAATTGTCTTTTTTGTGATGTGCTGTTTTAGAGTAAATTAGTTTTTGAATTTTTGATAATTTTAACAATTTGTAGAGTTGAATTCCGGAAAGATTTTCATTTTCTTCAATAGAATTAGGAGGTAACACAGAATGCGTGTCTTATTATTATGGTAAGTATGGCAGGAATAAAAACAGCGATTCAATTTTAACTAAAGTTGCCAAATATCCATAAAAAAAGCCCGAAGTTGGCAAACTCCGGGCTTTTTAAAAAACTATTAAAATCGATTAGCAAAAGTTGGATTAGAACAATCCGCCTCCACCTTTATTGGTATTGTCTTCTCTTTGTTTACGTTGCAGGTTTTTGATTTTAGCACCTCCAAAGTTGTAAGTTAAACCTAGGTAAACCGTTTGGCTCTCCCATGTAAATTGCCCTGAGTGTGAATAAGGATACTGAGAATCAAAAGCGTATTTCATTGTATTGAACACATCGTTAAAACGTAAACTGATGTTCATTTTATTGTTTAACAAAGTATAACGGGATCCCATATCCATTTTATACATGGCATGGCTGTTATTTTGAAGACCTTCAACTTCACCTCTGTAAAATCCGAATAATAAAAAGCTTAAACGTTTGTTTACTTTGAAGTTAGAATTCATACGTCCGTTGAAAGCACCAACAGTAATTTTTCTTTCCAGAGGACTACTTTTTTGAGTTAGAGGATCGTATACAAACACAATACCTTGTTGGTTAATGCTTGAAAAGTCAATAGATGGTGAAATGTCCCACCATTTTGCAATTTTATAAGTGAACGAAGCTTCGAAACCATAAGAAGTATTACGGTCAAAGTTAGCATAGGTCAGGATTTGTTTGTTACCACTTGGATCTGTATCGTCCGGAAGTAAAACTCTGCTGATTTGGTCGTTGATGCTTCTCACAAAAACACCTGTAGTAAAGCTTCCTTTTTCGAAAGTTTTAGTATAATTTACTTCAACAGAATTCGTAAACTGAGGTCTTAATTCAGGATTTCCTAATGCTGTAATTAAAGGAGTAGAAAACTCACGAATAGGTTTTGTTTGTTCTAAACTCGGACGGTCTACACGACGGCTATAGCTAAACTGTAACGTGTTTTTCTCATTCAGATTGTAAGTCAAATATGCCGATGGGTATAACGTAATGTAATCGTCATTGAATTTGTCAAGACCATGATTTAAATTCGCAACCACTTTATAACTTTCGAAACGAGCTCCTAATTGATAACTGAATTTTTTGAACTTCTGTCCGAATGTTACATAAGCAGAATAAATATCAGTATCATAAGTATAATTAGAAACTGGAAGTGCTGCTAACGGATTTCCAGTGATATAATCGTTATCTGTTTTTGTAATTCTGGCTTCGGCACCTGCTTCAAGAGTCGTTTTGTCGTTTAATGGATTTACGTAATCAATGTTTAAAGTACTTAGTTTACGTGTACCGGCAATATAATCGTTATAAGACTGATTGTTTAAAGTATTGTCTTTCTTTCTTATTTGAGTATCAAAACCAGCATTTTGGGTTTCTTTATTGTCACTATAGTTTCCTTCAATATCTAAGGTATGACCTTCTTTTTTAAAGATGTGTTTGTAAGCTAAATTATAAGTTCCTACGTTATCCGGACCAGTATATTTTGATTTCTGTAGCATATTGTTAATATCAGAACTGCTTACATTGCTGTAATCAATATTGGTGTCTACAAAAAACTTACCGTTTGATTTATTCTGGTTGGTATAAAAAGAGATCGTATTGTGATCATTGATGAAATAATCCATCCCGATTTTATACAAGTAAGAATCATTTTCGTTCACAACATCAATTTTCTGACGAATGTCCTGATCGTATCTGTTGATGAAACCATCATTGTAATAAGTCCCAAAATTTTGTCCTACGTTTCCAAAGAAATTTACTTTTCCTGTCTTGTAGTTCAAATCTAAAGACTGATTGTACTTCGCTACTTCTCCAAAAGTAATTCCGCCACTGTAACTTCCGTTGAAACCGGTATTGGTGTTTTTGTGTAAGATGATGTTGATGATACCAGACATTCCTTCCGGATTGTACTTGGCACTTGGGTTGGTAATCAACTCAATTTTTTTGATTGACGTTGATGGAATTTGTTTCAACAACTGAGCAGGATCAATGTTTGAAGGTCTTCCGTCGATCAATACACGAACGTTATCATTTCCGCGAAGCGAAAGTTTTCCGTCCTGATCTACGTTTACAGATGGAATGTTGTTCATGATGTCAGAGGCAGAAGCACCGGCAGTAGTCAAATCTTTTCCGACAGTAATTACTTTTCGGTCAATTTTTTGCTCGATTGTCGAACGCTCACTTACAATGTTCACTCCTTTAAGCTGGGTAGCTTCTTCTTCAAGCGATACATTAATGGTCGCTGTTTTTTTGTTATCACTTAAAAGTAAAGAGCCTACATATTTTCGGAATCCAATATATTGAATTTCGATAGTATAACTTTTTAAAGCCAGATTTTTGATAGAGAAATCTCCGTGATCATCAGAATTAACTCCTGCGACTACTTTTCCGTTCTCTTTAACCGAGATGGTCGCGTAAGAAATAGGAGCGCTGTTTGATTTTTCAGTAATTTTTCCGGAAACACTTCCTGAATTCTGTGCATTTGCTGTTGTTATTACACCCAGTAATACGAACAGAAAGAATTTTAGTTTCATAATGTAATAATGATTTTTTGATGGATTGATGATGATTGTTTCTTGTTTTTGTTTTTTGTCTCCAAACTATTTTGAAGTCTCTATTAAGACTCGTTTGCTAAGGATATGTTACAGAAAAAAGTGAAAAAAAATATTTCTTTGGTGAGAACGTCTGTTTTATAACAGGTTAGCATTTTGGTTTTTGCATAATTTTAACACTTGAAGACATAATTTTTTTAAGAAATGAGAACTGTTTTATTCGATTTAATATGTTTTTGATTTTCTGTAATTGATGAATAAGCAGTATATTTGCACACTTTAAAATAAGTTTACATGTCATTATCACAAATTCTTACACCTTCTATACAAAAAGCAATACAAGCATTATTTGATGTTACTGTTGAGAAAATCGAATTTCAAACCACCCGAAAGGAATTTGAAGGCGATATCACAATGGTGATTTTTCCTTTATTGAAAGTGATCAAAAGTAATCCTGTCGAATTGGGAAATAAAATTGGAAATTATCTGGTAGAGAACGTTTCTGAAGTAGCGCGCTTTAATGTGGTTTCGGGATTTTTGAATATTGTCATTGCAGACAGTTATTATTTGAATTTCTTCAATGAAATAAAAGACAATACCAAGTTCGGATATGTAACACCAAATCCGGAAGATAAAGCAATCATGGTTGAATATTCTTCGCCAAACACCAATAAACCTTTACACTTAGGTCACGTACGTAACAATTTGTTAGGATATTCTGTAGCTGAAATTATCAAAGCATCAGGGAAAAAAGTATACAAAACACAGATTATCAACGATCGTGGAATTCATATTTGCAAATCGATGCTGGCCTGGCAGAAGTTTGGAAATGGTGAAACTCCCGAAAGTTCAAATTTAAAAGGAGATAAATTAGTAGGGAAGTACTATGTTGAGTTTGATAAAGCTTACAAGGCAGAGATCTCTCAGCTAATGGAAGCCGGAAAAACAGAGGAAGAAGCAAAAAAACAGTCTCCAATTATTATTGAAGCACAAGAGATGCTTAAAAAATGGGAGTCAGGAGATGAAGCGGTAATTTCGCTTTGGAAAATGATGAACCAATGGGTTTACGATGGTTTTGCTATCACTTATAAAAATCTGGGTGTTAATTTTGATAAATACTATTACGAGAGCAATACCTATTTATTAGGAAAAGATGTCGTTCAGGTAGGTTTGGACAAAGGGGTTTTTGAAAAAGATCCAGACGGTTCCGTTTGGATTGATCTTACTGATGAAGGTTTAGATCGTAAAATTGTTTTGCGTTCAGATGGAACTGCTGTATATATGACACAGGATATCGGAACAGCAATTCAACGTGTAAAAGACATGCCGGATGTGGGCGGAATGGTATATACAGTAGGTAACGAACAGGATTACCATTTTAAAGTACTGTTTCTTATTCTGAAAAAACTAGGTTTTGATTGGGCTTCAAGCTTGTATCATTTATCATACGGAATGGTTGATTTGCCTTCAGGAAAAATGAAAAGCCGTGAAGGAACCGTTGTAGATGCCGATGATTTGATGCAGGATATGACCGATACAGCGAAACAAATTTCTGAAGATTTAGGAAAACTGGACAGTTATTCAACCGAAGAAAAAGCCAAATTGTACCAAATCATTGGTCTTGGGGCATTGAAATATTATATCTTAAAAGTAGATCCAAAAAAACGTATTTTGTTTAATCCTGAAGAATCTGTTGATTTTGCCGGAAATACAGGGCCGTTTATTCAATACACTTATGCTAGAATCCAATCGATAATCCGTAAAGCTGATTTTGATTTTTCTGTAAAGACAAATACTGAAGAATTACACGAAAAAGAAAAAGAGTTGGTAAAACAAATTGAGCTTTTCCCGGAAGTAATTCAAAATGCGGCACACAATCATAGTCCGGCTTTGATTGCTAATTATACTTACGATTTGGTAAAAGAATATAATTCTTTTTATCAGTCGGTACACATATTAGGAGAAGTAGATTTAACTAAAAAAGTATTCAGAGTGCAGCTTTCGCAAAAAGTAGCTGAGGTTATCAAAGCCGCTTTTAGTTTGCTGGGAATCGAAGTTCCGGAGCGCATGTAATTGCTGTACAAAAGATAAAATACAAAGGGTCGATAATTATGAATGTAATTATCGACCCTTTTTTTTTGTCCACCAGAAATCAAAAAATCTATTGTTTTTCGAGAGTAGAAAGGGAAAGTTTCTAAAGAGTTACGATCGAAGAGAATTGTATTTTATTAGAAAATATAAGGTAATTAATACGAAAAACAGGTAAAGGTTTTTGGGGCGAATTTTCGTGTAAAAAACACAATTTAACATTTGTAAATCTCGTTTTTATAACTATGTTTACGGTAAGAAAATAATTTATAAAAAAAGTTGGTGAAATCAATAAATACAGGCTGTTAGCTAAAAATTTCCTGTTAAAATAATAATCGAGGAAGCCGAAAATCGCAAGAGTAGGCAAAAAATTAACCAAAAAACAAATGATTAAAAATTCCTTTTTACTACTAGTGTTTCTAGTAGTGTGTTGTTCTGCAAATGCGCAAGATTTGATTTCTCCTTCTTATGGATTTTCTCACAGTAAAACTGCTTACATTACTTTAGCTGATGGTACCGAAATAAATGGTACTATTAAAGATATCGACAGAGACAAAGGTTTAATTGAGTTCATCAAATTACAAGATGGAACGGGTAAAAAACACAAACTAAAACCGGAAGATATTAAATTCATGTACTTGCCACCAAGTGGATTGGATAATTTAGGGAAAAGATTAAATTTTCTTGAAGACTTTAAAAAATGGAATGACGATAAGTTAAACCAGGATTTCTTAAACCAAGGATACGCTTATTTTGAAACTGCTGATGTAAAAATCAAAAAAAGAAACAGTAAATTGTTAATGCAATTACTTAATCCATCATTCAGTAAAGAATTTAAAGTGTATTGTGATCCTTATGCAAAAGAAACAACTTCATTAGGAGTTGGAGGAGTTAAATTTATCGGAGGTGATGCAAAATCTTATTATGTTGCTAAAAAAGATTCTCCTGCATTTTTATTGAAGAAGAAAGATTATAAAAAAGAATTTGTGCCATTATGGGGAAGCTGTGAAAAAGTAATTGCTGCAAATCCGGAGCCTAAATGGACAGATTTAACAAAACATATTGTTTCTTATTCTGAGTGTACAGAAGCTAAATAATAGTTCATGTAAAACGTATTTTTTATACATAGCATAAATCAAAGGGCTGATAGTTATAAAACTATCAGCCCTTTTTGTTTTTTCTCGATTCTTATTATACGGTCTTGTATGATATAGTCAAAATACTGGATTTTAGTCTTCTAGAAAAAAGTAAAAAAATAGTCTGTTATTTGCTTGTGTGTTATAAAATAATATATTAATTTTCCTACTTTAATAAAGGAAGTACGACAGGGTACTAATATCCTTATTTACAGACTCTAATATCACTTCAAGAGTTTTTTTTAGCATTTCCGCGAGGAATATTCCAAAATATCTATCATAGAGATTAAAAATACCAACCTTTTATTAATTTTAATTTTATGCTGTTTTGAATTAGTAAGCTAATAGCCTAATTAAACATAGAAGGTAGTAGACCGTTTGAATTCATTTTCAGACGGTTTTTTTTATGCATAAAAAAGCCGATAGTGACAAACTATCGGCTTTTAGAATATAAGTAGAAAAAGAATTTCTTATTTTACGAACTTGTTGATTATTGCATCAGTTTCTGCTTTTGTAGCAGTTGGTTTCAAATCAAACAGAAGTGAGTAAAGTGCTTTTCTGTCTACTTTAGCTTCTAAGTTTAAGTCCTGGTGTCTGTCAAAAAGAGTTTGCCATTTGTCACGAACATTCTTCCAAAGGGCGTTGTTTTCTTTCCACCATTTTTGAGCAGCGATACATTTAATATCCGGAACTTTAGTGTAAACGTCCAGGCCTTTTTCTTGCGCTAATAAAACATCTTTTCCGCTGTCGTCACGTACCAATTTGTCATTGTCTTGCTCATGATTCCATCCTGTAGCTGTAATTTCGTGAATGTTTCTTCTTTTTAAAACATTATAGTCATTACGTTTGGTTTGTTCTCTTCTTGGAAGTGGTGCATCAGCAATGTTTGCCCAGTAGTTTTGTCCGTCTACGTGTACCCATGTCGAAGATCCTTCGTAACGTGGGCTATCGTCTACCTGAAATACTTTTTGTGTCCATTGGCCTTTTACTGCTTTTTTGTCCAGTTGTTTGTATTTCCATGAAGTTCCTTTATTAAAGGTATATAAATCAGTGTTTTCATACAACCAGTCTTGTCTCCAGTGTTTGATGATCATGTCGTCACTCACTATTAATAAGTGTTGCATTACAATTTTGTTAGGAGTGTCTTCTAATAATTCCACCCATTCTAATGCAGATTCGTGTTTTGTTTCTGATGGTTTATAAGTCGCCGAATCTTTAGCGTATTGAAAAGTTTCTGCGAAATTAAACTTCACTTCGTAGCAACCACACATAGATTTGATGGATTTGATGTCTTGTTGCTTTTTATCCTGACTGAAACCAAGGCTACAAGTCAAAGCCATAACAGCTGAAAAATAGAGGCTTTTTGAAATCATAATGTAATATTTTGTTTTTAAATTTTCGCAAATATATGTATTTAATTTAGAACAAATAAAAATAATTTATACATTTGCGCCATTATTAAGATTGAATAAAAATAATGAAAATCAAATTTATCTTTTTTGCAGCTTTTCTTTTTTGTCAAATATCTTTTGCACAAAAGAAAGATACCACGGCTGTAAATAAACTTTCTGAAGTGGTAGTTACCGGGCAGTTTGAACCACAGTCTATAAAAAAATCAGTGTTTAATGTTCGTGTGATTTCTAATCAGGACATACAAAATTTAGCAGCAAATAATTTAGCTGACGTTTTAAATCAATACTTAAATATAACTGTTAGACCTAGTGGAACAACCGGGCGCTCAACCGTTTCCTTGTTTGGATTAGATGCGCAATACTTTAAAATTTTAGTTGATAATATACCATTAGTCAATGAAGCGGGTTTAGGAAATAATACCGATTTGTCTCAGATTAACCTAAATGATGTGGATCATATTGAAATTGTAGAAGGTTCTATGGGAGTTAGCTACGGAGCCAATGCTGTAAGCGGAGTTCTTAATATTATAACTAAAAAATCATCTAAATATAAGTGGGATATTAATGCCGCAGTGCAAGAGGAGACCGTTGGAAAAGAATACGCTCTTTTTGATAAAGGACGCCATATTCAATCTTTACGTGTAGCGCATACTTTTAATGAGAACTGGTTTGTAAGTGTAGGAGCAAATAGAAATGATTTTCAAGGTTTTTTAAATGGTAAAAAGGGTAAGGATTACTTTCAAACTGATTTTATGCGAGGTTACAGTTGGTTGCCAAAAGATCAGTTAAACGGAAACGCAATGCTATCGTATCGAAAAGACGATTTTCGATTCTTCTATAAATTTGAGTACTTAGATGAAGATGTAGATTTTTATAATAGTACAGTGCAGTCTCTTTTTAATCCTACTTTGGGATCCTATCGTGCTGCTGATGATAAAAGATATTTTACCAACAGGTACTTTCATAATTTAAATGCAACCGGATCGCTGTTCTCACAATTAACGTATAATGTTTCTGTTACACATCAGAAGCAACAGCGAGAAATAGAGAATTTCACGTATTATTTGTTTACTAAAACTGAAGGGGCGAACGAGAAGAAGAAAGATCAGTCGATGGAAGTTCTTTCCTCTACAGGGACATTAAATAATTTTTTCTCAGACAAAAGTATTGATTTGCAGGTGGGATATGAATTTGTAAACAATAAAGGATTCGCACTTGTTCAAAAAAAGAATAATGTGATTGAATCGGTTTATAAAACGATAGAGAACTATGATTTTTTTGTTTCCTCAGAAATTATGGCTACCGATCGGTTTTCTATAAAACCGGGATTGAGATTTTCGGCACAGTCTAAATTTAAAAATCAATATGCTTCTTCAGTTGCATTAAGATATTTGTTTGATAAAGGAGTTGAGTTGAGGGGATCGTATGGTAACGGTTTTAGAACTCCAAATTTTGAGGAATTGTATGTGAATCAAATTTTCGATGGGCACTTTTTTGCGGGAAATGAAAACTTGATTCCGGAAACAAGTACTTCTTATGAAACAAGTGTTAAAAAGTTTACTTCTTTTCCTTCAGGACTACAAATATCAAATACAATTGGGGGAAGCTACCTGGATGTTAATGATAGAATTGACATGGTATTTATAGGAAACAATCCAAATACCGGTACGCCTGAAAATCAATACATCAATATTAGTAAATACAGAATGTGGAATTTTTCTACAACGAATCAGTTCAGATTAAATAGCTTGACGATTAATGTTGGAGCTGCATTGGTAGGAGTTTCGCAGCGATTAGACAATCAAAAAATTGTTTCAAACGATGATTTTCTCTATTCGTTTAATTTAAATGCAAGTGTGTCTTATAATATTCCAAAGTGGAAAACAATTATTTCGGGTTATTACAAGTACAACGGAAAAACGCAACAGTTTGAGGAAGGTGCGTCAGAATACGTGCTGTCTACTATCGCTGCCAGTAATTGGTTTGATGCATCAATCAGAAAGAATTTCTTCAAAGACAGATTTGAAGTAACGGTCGGAGCAAGAAACATTTTTAATGTAACCGATGTAAACCGAAGTAAAACAAGTGGAGGATCGGCACATGCAACATCTTCGAATTTAATGCTCGCATACGGACGTTCTTACTTTTTTAAATTAGCATATAATCTTAATCTTTAAATACTTAATACATAAATACAATGAAAAAACTTTTATTATTATCATTCGCTTTCTTATCACTTGCATCTTGCTCAAGTGACGACGATACTAAGGTCGAGATCCCGACCGTTGGAGCAACTTTACAACCGACAGTTGGAGGTCCTAATCAGCCAAATCAGGTTTACCTTGATTTAAGTGCTGCAGAATTTAAAGCAGTAAACAGAGAATCATGGGATTTCGGATTCTCATCAGGAGATGATTTTAGAGTTGTTTTGAACGGATCTGTTAAAATGGCTGTTAAAAAATTAGCTACATCAGATATTACAGTATCTCAAACAATCGACACCAATGTTTCAGTTGGAGCTGGTGAGAACCCTTCATCAAACGGATATGTTGATAATCCAACTGGTGTTTTAGCTGGTGCAGGAGCAGGAGTAGGAACTGCTATTGCTGAAGTTTCTGCAACAGATGCAGACAATAAAGTATATTTAGTGAATCTTGGATTTAAAGTTTCAACAGCAGTACCGGCAAAAGGTTCCGTTAGTGTTGATGGTGATTCAAGAGGATGGAAAAAAGTTAGAATTTTAAGAAGCGGTAATGGATACAAAATTCAATACGCTGATTTAACTTCTACTACATTTACAGAAAAAGTAATTTCTAAAGATGCTGATTTTAATTTTACATTTTTCAGTTTAGCGACAGGAAATACAGTTGCAGTTGAACCGCAAAAAGCAAAATGGGATTTAAACTTTACCGTATTTACCAACTATTTTAATATGGGTAGTGGTGATGTGACTTACGGTTTTTCTGACTTTATCACAACAAATGCAAAATCTGGAACTCAGGTTTATCAGGTTTTAGTTACGGCTGATGTAACTTATGCTGCTTTTGCTAAAGCAAATGTAGTAGAGTCAAATTTCACGCTTTCAAAAACAGACCAGAGAGTTATTGGTTCTAACTGGAGAAGTGGTGGTGGACCAACTACTCTACCAAGCATAAGAGCAGATCGTTTTTATGTGGTTAAAGATGCAGCCGGAAATTATTATAAAGTTAAATTCCTGGCGATGACCAATGAAGCAGGAATTAGAGGTTATGTTACTTTAGAGTACGCAATCCTTAAATAAGAAGAAGATAGAAAACCCGAAATAATTAATTTGTTCGGGTTTTTTTACATCTGTAGTCTATCACATTCAATTTATTTCAAATTTTAGTTAATCATTAACTTTATTTTTTTATTTTTTTTTGATCAAGAGGCTGGATTCGTTCAGCCTCTTTTTTTTGTATTATTTTAATGTTAAAAAGAACCTAGAAATTAATTGTTTAATTCTATCTTTGCCCGTACTTTTTTATAAGGAATTAGTAGGAATTTTGAAATGAAATTTTTAGTGAATCCTTTCTTCAAATTTATTATTACGAGTGAATACAAAATCTTATTTCTTTCAGTCTTTTGCCATTGTGGCACTGGCATTTATAGCTTTCATCGGGTTTAAGCAAATCTTGCCGGACAAGATCTTTTCGGATAGTAAAGTAGATTCTAAAAACGTACTAATCGATAATCTGCTTTTAGAGTCAGTCGCAAATGATTCTCTGGAACAGGGTGGAGACAGTCTGACCGAAGATGAGAAAAATGAAATGAGGGAAAAGATTGTTTTCGATGCTTCGGAAGGAATCGAATTTCCATCTGAAACTTTCGATAACTACAAAGGATACCAATACCTGATTTCTTTTTACGAAAAATTATACCAGCTGGAGAATAATCCGCAAGCCAAAGTCAGAATTGCCTATTATGGAGATTCCATGACCGATGGTGATTTAATTGTGCAGGATGTTCGCGCCAATTACCAGGAACGTTTTGGCGGAAGCGGAGTTGGTTTTGTGTCCATCAATTCAGAATCTGCGGCATCACGTGGTTCTGTAAAATCTTCGGCTTCCAAAAACTGGAAAATGCAATCGTATTTGAACGTAAAACATCCAACGAGTCCATTTGGAGTAAACGGGCATGTGTTTTTTGCTAATGATAAATCAAATACGACCTGGGTTCAGTACGAAGCAGGTTTAAACAAACACGCAACAACTTTAGATAGTCCGACTTTGTATTACGGCAGAGGGTCTAAAAAAGGTAATGTAAATTTCATTATCGGCAAAGATACCTTGCGAAAAAGCCTTGTACCAAACAATCTGATCAACACTCTAAAAGTAACTTCGGGAAGCATAAAAGGATTTAAAGCCAATTTTATTCATGCCGATTCTATTCCAATCTATGGTTTTAATTTTGATAGCGGAAACGGGGTTCATGTAGACAACTTCTCGCAAAGAGGGAACTCAGGTTTGCCAATTTCTACCTTTAATTCGAATGTTATGCAGGGGTTCAATAACAGTTTAAAGTACGACTTGGTTATTCTACATTACGGAACCAACGTTCTAAATTATGGGACCAAGAATTACAATTGGTACCAAAGAGGTATGACCAAAGCGGTGAATAAAATTAAAGAATCTTTTCCGGGAGTTTCGATCCTGATCATTTCGACAGCCGATAAATCTACCAAGTACGATTTAGAGATGAAAACCGATTCAGCAGTTGTTCCATTAATGAGAGCGCAAAAAAGATACGCTCTTGAAACCGAATCCGGATTTGTGAATTTGTACACCTTAATGGGAGGTGACGGATCAATGGTGAAATGGGTAGACGAATCTCCGGCCAGAGCCAATAAAGATTATACACACTTTAATCAGCGAGGGGCAAAAGCTATTGGTAAATTAGTATACGATCAATTGAACAAAGGTTACGAGCAATATAAAGTATTACGGGTAAACAGAGAGGCTGATACCAACAAACGGAAAGCAGCCAGGAAGACCAATACAGATTCCGTAGCGGTAAAAACAGATAGCGTAAATGAATAGATTAATTATCTTCTTTTGTTGTCTTTTTTTCTCAACAAACGATAAAATACCAAAGACAGATTCAATTCCAATTACAAAAAATATGATGCATAAAGCCGATACAGCCGCTGTTGATTCTTTTTCGGGAGACAGGATTTATAATGCAGAAGTCTTAGTGCCGTTTTTTTTGAAATTGAAGTCGAACGAAAGTCAAAATAGTCAAAAAATCAATATGGTCCATGTGGGAGATTCGCACATTCAGAGTGATTTAATGACCAATGAGATTAGGAAAAAACTACAGCAAAAGTTTGGTAATGGCGGCCGTGGGTTAGTTTTTCCGTATCAACTGGCTAAAACAAACGGCTCTTATAACGAGCGGTTTCGTTCCAACAGAGGCTGGGAAAGTTATCGAAACATTCATCCTGTCAAAAATGTTCCCGTTGGTTTAAGCGGAATTGCACTTTGGAGAGACAATGGCGGTTTTGCTGTTGAATTGAACGTTAAAGATGCTGCGTATAATTTCAATACTATTAAAATTATTACGCCTCAAAATCAGAACATGTTTGATTTAGCGATATCCTCTCAAACCAAAACGATTCAGTCTACAGAGCGAAAAGTAATTGCGCACAAAATTAAAAAAGGAGAAGCGATCTCGACAATTGCTGATAAATACAATGTTTCGGTAGCCGATATTAGAAGAGACAATCATCTGAAATCGAATAACATTCGTGCGGGAAGAACGCTTAAAATCCGAACAAACGAGACTAAGCCGAGAAATATTACGAGTTCAGAATTTGTTCCCCTAAATTTAGAATCGGATTCGTTTACTCATTATTACAACTCTGAAAAAACGTTGAGTCGTATTTTCCTGCTTCCCAATAAAGAAGCTTCAAAGTACGAATTGAGCGGAATCGTTTTAGAAAAAGATACACCCGGTTTAATTTATAGCAGCATTGGTGTAAATGGAGCCAAATTTTCAGATTATAATAAGTACCCGTTATTTTTTGAACAGCTAAAAGCATTACATAGCGATCTTATAGTTCTTTCGTTAGGAACAAACGAAAGCTACGATCATATGGAAGCTTCGGCGTATATAAAGGAATTGCGTGATTTTATAAAAAATGTGAAAGAACACAATAGTAAGGTTTCTATCATCGTGATGACTCCGCCTCCTTCATTACTCAAAGCAAGAAAACCTAATGTTTATATTCGCGATTACGCAAAAAGTATTATTGAAATAGCAAAGACAGATGGTTTTGCAGTTTGGGATTTATACGATGAATTGGGAGCGATGGAAGGAATTAGAGGTTTAAAGTCCTCTGGATTAATTGGCCCGGATTGGGTTCATTATTCTAAAAAAGGATATGAAAAACAAGGAAACTTGTTTGCAGAAGCATTTTTAAAAGCATACGATAATTTTAAATTAAAGAATTAAGTTGATTACAATAGATAGCATAAATAATTGGTTCATTCAGAATTTTGGAGCGATTACTCCAGAGCAGGTTCAAAGCTGGTTTATATATAATCCTGAAGAAAAATTACTGTTTAATACCGGTTTGTTCCTGGGGTTATTTCTGGTTTTTTATTTTGTGTATGCCTTTTTACGCAAAACATTTTATTTGAGATTAACATACGTTATCCTCTTTTCGCTTTTCTTTTATTATAAGTCAAGTGGAATTTACTTTTTACTCTTGTTGCTTTCGTCTGTTGTTGATTACGGACTGAGTCAGATCATTTACAGAGAAGCAAAAGACAGTACAAAGAAAATTTACCTGGTGATCAGTGTAATCCTGAACCTTGGATTGTTAGGGTATTTCAAATACATGAACTTCATGATTGTTACCTTCAATGATATGTTTCATGGAAATTATGAACTGCACGATATTTTTCTGCCGGTTGGAATTTCATTCTATACCTTTCAGTCGATGAGTTATATTATTGAAATCTACCGTGAAGAAATTAAACCAACCAAAAATTACATCGAATATTTGTTCTTCGTTTCGTTCTTCCCACAGTTGGTGGCAGGACCAATCGTTAGAGCAAAAGATTTTTTACCTCAGATTTATCAGAAATTAAACCTGACCAGAGAAGATGTAAACAACGCTTTGTTTTTGATTATTGGCGGATTGATTAAGAAAACGGTAATTTCAAATTACATCTCTATAAACTTCGTCGATCGTGTTTTTGATACCCCGATGAATTATACTTCGTTCGAAAATTTAATGGCATCTTATGGGTATGCCATTCAAATTTACTGCGATTTTTCAGGATATTCAGATATGGCAATCGGAATCGCTTTGCTGTTAGGATTCAAACTTCCGGCCAACTTTAGAACGCCTTATAAGTCAACTTCTATTACCGATTTCTGGAGAAGATGGCATATTTCACTATCGACCTGGCTGAAAGACTTTTTGTATATCTCGATCGGTGGAAATCGCGAAGGAACATTCGCAGGGTTTTTATTCCCAAGTTTATTTTTCTTCGGATTATTGCTTTGGGGAATTTCAAACATAAACGAAAGTTTCATTCCACTAGGGATTGCAATTGGGGCATTAGTGCTTTTCTGTCTGACCTTTTTACTTTCGAAAAAGAAAAACCAAACATTGGTGACCAATTTCAATTTGTTTACCACGATGCTTTTAGGAGGATTGTGGCACGGAGCCGGAGCACAGTTTATTGTTTGGGGAGCATTACACGGATTGGCATTAGCCGTTCATAAAATTTTCATGGAATTCTTCCCTCCCAAAAAAGAGGGCAAAGGTTCTGGATTTTTATGGAAATTCTTTTCGATCGTCATTACCTTCCACTTTGTTGTTTTCTGTTGGATATTTTTCCGTGCCAGAGATTTTGAAACAGCACTTCAGGTCATTAATAATATTGGTCAGTTAACTTTTGAGCCGGAACATTGGCAGGCAATCATAATAGGTTACAAAAATGTATTTTTATTGATGCTTTTCGGATACGTTTGGCACGTCTTGCCGGAAGCTATTACCTCTAAAATGAAATTAGTTTTTGATAAAACACCTCTGATTGGAAAAGCAATTATTCTGGGATTTACGTATTGGATAGTCTATGCAACAGCAGTTGCCGGTTCGCAGCCGTTTATTTACTTCCAGTTTTAATTAAGAAGGGGCAAAGGGACAGAGTTACAAAGGCGCAAAGGTTTATTCCTTGCGTCTTTTTTGTTTTCGCAGATTTAACAGATTAGGCAGATTCCTTTTTTAGATTATGTATGTAAAAAAATCGGCGATATCTGCTAAATCAGCAGGAAAAAATATTGGGACTTCGCATCTTTACAAGCAAAAAAAACCTAGCGAGCTTTGCGTAAAACTTTGCGCTCCTTGCGGTAAAATTAGCGTACACTTCAAGTTTAAATGTGATTAAATAAAAATTGCCTGAAATGCCTAATTAGATTATCTTTGCACTTCAAATAAAGAAAAAAGTATGTTTGATAATTTAAGTGATAAGTTAGATAAAGCCTTCCATATATTAAAAGGACACGGTAAAATTACAGAAGTAAACGTTGCCGATACTTTAAAAGAAGTTCGTCGTGCCTTACTTGATGCCGATGTTAACTTTAAAATTGCTAAAGATTTTACCACTAAAGTAAAAGAAAAAGCAATTGGTCAGGACGTTTTAACAACGCTTCAGCCGGGACAATTACTGGTGAAGTTAGTTAAAGACGAACTAACCGAATTGATGGGTGGTGATGTTGCCGGTGTTAATCTTTCCGGAAATCCTTCTGTTATTTTAATGTCAGGACTTCAGGGATCGGGAAAAACAACCTTCTCAGGGAAACTGGCCAATTTCTTAAAGACAAAGAAAAATAAAAAACCACTTTTAGTAGCGTGTGATATCTACCGTCCTGCGGCGATTAATCAGTTACATGTTGTGGGAGATCAAATAGGCGTTGAGGTTTATTCAGAGCCGGAAAATAAAAACCCTGTTGAAATTGCTCAAAACGCAATCAAACATGCAAAAGCTAACGGTTTTAACGTAGTGATTGTCGATACAGCCGGTCGTTTAGCAGTAGATCAGGAAATGATGGACGAAATTGCTCGTGTTCATAAAGCAATTCAGCCTCAGGAAACCTTGTTTGTTGTAGATTCTATGACAGGACAGGATGCTGTAAATACTGCAAAAGCCTTCAATGACATCCTGAATTTTGATGGAGTTATTTTAACAAAATTAGATGGTGATACACGTGGTGGAGCTGCAATTTCGATTAAATCGGTTGTAAACAAACCGATCAAATTTGTAGGTACGGGTGAGAAGATGGAAGCAATTGATGTTTTCTATCCGGATCGTATGGCTGAGCGTATCTTAGGTATGGGTGACGTTGTGTCGCTTGTAGAGAGAGCACAGGAGCAATTTGATGAAGAAGAAGCCAGAAAACTTCAAAAGAAAATTGCTAAAAACGAATTTGGTTTTGATGATTTCCTTACGCAAATTCAGCAAGTAAAGAAAATGGGTAACATGAAAGACTTGGTCGGAATGATACCGGGTGCTTCAAAAGCCATGAAAGACGTAGAGATAGAAGATGATGCTTTTAAACATATTGAGGCGATCATCCACTCGATGACCCCGATAGAAAGAAGTAAACCTTCGATAATCGACGTGAAAAGAAAAGCCAGAATCGCTAAAGGTTCCGGAACCAAAGTCGAGCAGGTAAATCAGTTAATGAAGCAGTTTGACCAAATGAGCAAGATGATGAAGATGATGCAGGGTCCGGGCGGAAAAAATCTGATGAAGATGATGGGCGGAATGAAAGGAATGCCAGGCGGAATGCCGAGATAAAATAAAAAAGTTTCAAGTTTAAGGTTTCAGGTTATGAAACTACAACTTGAAACTTTTTTGATTAATATAAATAGGTGTTTCGCTTTTAACGTGAAACCGGAAATTTTAAATCAGAAACTAAAATAAAACAATGCAACTACTAGACGGTAAAAAAACAGCTGAAGACATTAAAAACGAAATTGCAGCCGAAGTTCAATCGATAAAAGATGCCGGAGGGAAAGTACCTCATTTGGCAGCAGTAATCGTTGGAACTGACGGAGCAAGTTTAACTTACGTAGGAAGTAAAGTGAGATCTTGCCAGCAAATAGGCTTTGATTCGACTTTGGTGAGTTTACCCGAAACAATTACAGAAACAGAACTACTGGCAAAAATTAAAGAACTGAATGAAGACGATAATCTGGACGGATTTATTGTTCAGTTGCCTTTGCCAAAACACATCAGCGAACAAAAAATTCTAATGGCTATTGATCCCGACAAAGATGTTGACGGCTTTCATCCTGCGAATTTTGGAAAAATGGCTTTAGAGATGGACAGCTTTATTCCTGCAACACCATTTGGAATTATGCAGTTGTTAGAGCGTTACAATATTGAAACTGCAGGAAAACATACTGTTGTTATTGGCAGAAGTCATATCGTGGGCCGACCAATGAGTCTTTTAATGAGCCGTAAAGGAAATCCGGGAGATTCTACAGTTACGCTAACGCACAGCAGAACCCAAAACATTGAGGAGTATACCAGAAGTGCTGATATTATTATCACGGCATTAGGAGTGCCAAATTACTTAAAAGCCGACATGGTAAAAGATGGGGTGGTCGTAATTGACGTTGGAATTACAAGAGTTGAAGATGCTTCGCATCCAAAAGGTTATGTGATTACAGGAGACGTTGATTTCGACGGAGTAAGTAAAAAGTCATCATTTATTACGCCGGTCCCTGGTGGAGTGGGGCCAATGACCATTGCAATGTTGTTGAAAAATACACTTTTAGCAAGAAAGATGCGAAGCGCTAAGAATTAATAGTGTAGAAATAAATTTTAGATTAAAGCCTGTTCGAGAGAACGGGCTTTTTTTTGGATGGGGTGAAGTTAATGTTGGAATCTCAAGGTGTAGTCCCTACGGGACAAGACGAATCAGGTTAGTTGTTGTGTTACCTTTATTTGATTCCTATGGGATAAGCTCTTTCAAGAGTTTAATGTTAGTGTAGAAAAATGCTGTAATGGCTATTATGTTGTAATTACCTATTGTCTGCGATATAGACTCCGCTAGGAGTCACATATCTGCAGAAAAAAGTAAGTTATCTGTTGTTGTTAGCGTTTATTTATTCGCTACAATATAAACTCCGTTAGGAGTCACATTTTGGTAGAAAAAATAAGAAAAAATGTCCTATAGGGACTATCCATGTTTTATAAAGTTGGGATTTGGATTTTTTTTTAGAAAAGAACGAAAAAAAGACTCTGTGCATCTCTGTGCCAGCTTTGTGAGTCTTCGTGGGATTTTTTGGGTTCCGCAGAGGCTCACAGAGATTACACAAAGTAATACGATAAAAATCTTTATGAATCTTTGTGGGATCTCCGCGCATCTTTGCGAAATTTTTCCAAAAATTAGCTTGTCAATTCAAAATAAAACATAACTTTGTATCTCAAAGTACTTTATTTATGAATCAGAAGCACCAAGAAGATTTAGCCCATATTCGTTCCATGATGGAGCGCTCTTCAAGATTTATATCATTAAGCGGCCTTTCAGGAGTATTTGCGGGACTTTCGGCTTTAATTGGAGGACTATATGTTTACCAATTGTTTAAAGCAAACGGTCTCGAGTATTTTGGTGGAGATTATGGACAACAATATTCTGCTAATTTAGTTTCAGAGTTAGTGTTGACTGGTTTAATTATTTTGGCGGTAGCTTTTACGTTTGGTTTGCTTTTTACTGTTAGAAAAAGCAAAAAGTATGATTTGCCTATTTGGACATCGGCAACCAAAAACATGCTTTTTAATTTAACCATTCCATTATTGGCTGGAGGTATATTTTGTCTGGCACTAATTTATCATGAAGTTTATGGTTTAATTGCGCCGGCTACTTTAATTTTTTATGGACTGGCTTTGATAAACGCTGAAAAGTATACCTATTCTGATATTAAGTATTTGGGCTTTTGCGAATTAGTTTTAGGATTTATTTCTCTTTTTTTAATTGGATACGGTTTGATTTTTTGGATCATTGGATTTGGTATTTTGCATATCTTGTACGGATTAATAATGTTCAAAAAATATAAATAATCCATTCGATGGGAATTATTGATAAATTAAATAAAGATTTTGAAAGTCGTGTCAGATTGGGTATTATGTCCATTTTGATGGTCAACGAGTGGGTAGATTTTACTGAAATGAAAAATCTGCTGAATATTACGGACGGAAATCTGGCAAGTCATTCCTCAGCTCTTGAAAAGGCTGAATATATTGAAGTCAAGAAAGAGTTTGTTGGCAAGAAACCTAAAACATCTTACCAGGTAACTCCCAGAGGGCGTGCGGCTTTCAAAGAGCACCTTTCTTTTCTCGAAAAATTAATGAAATCGTAAGAGCTATATTTTTTTGTCTAATAACTTTGAAACACAAAGTACTTTTAAATTGTAATAATAAAATCGTCACGAAAATATTGCATAGAAAACCAATAAAAGGGACGATAAACTACTTGACTTCTAATACATAAATTCAACAACAATGAAAAAACACCAAGTTATCCCAGCCTGCAGTTTGATTTTTACGCTGCTTTTTTACCATGAATCAATGGGAGTAAACCTCGCCATTTTTGGACTATTGTTAATCGGCCTGATTTGTTATTTTTTTCAGGATAAGTTTACTGACCGATCTCATTTGATTTTGGTGGTTACGTCGGTCTTGTCGTGTATAGCTTTTGCCTGGTACGGAGATTTTCCTTCTTTTTTGGCACTTTCCATGTCTGTTTTGTTCCTGCATTTTAGAATACAGGATCCGGAACTGAAGATACTTCAGATTTTTCCGCTTGTATTTTTAAACGCTTTCGCCACGTTAGGACGTGTTTTTATGTTCAGCCAATGGCTTCCGGAAAGACAAATTCACAACAATTTTGCAAAGAAATTAGTCGCATACGTTATTATCCCATTCATTTTTCTGGTGGTATTTTTTACAGCCTATTCTTTTGGAAGTGAGCATTTCTCCTCCTTATTAACGGACTATACTTTAGATCTTGATATTTTCGAAGTACTTCTGATAGCGACTGTAGGATTTTACATTTCATTTAGTTTTTGGAATTATTGGGTTCCTGAAGTGTGCTACGAGAAAAATAAACTTTTAGACAATGAGTTTGATAATGTAATTGATATAAAGAATCAGCAAACATTTTCGTTTTTAGATCTGGATTTTGAAAGAAAAAGTGGGGAGATTACATTAATCTTATTAAATTTTATGCTTTTGGTTTTTATCATCACCTACAATTATGAGCAATTTTTCGAGGCTGTCGAGACTTCTAAACTTAGTTCAGCTACTCACGAAAGAGTAAATGCTGTAATTTTTTCAATAATTATGGCGGTTGGAGTGATACTGTTTTATTTTAAAGGAGGATTTAATTTTGATAAAAAAGCAGCTCGTCTAAAAAAGCTGGCTAAAGTATGGATTGTTTTAAATGGTGTGCTGATAGTGAGCACTATTATTAAAAACTCAGAATATGTCGCATTCTTTGGATTAACTTATAAAAGACTGGGGGTTTATGCTTTTCTAATTTTATCGGTAATTGGGCTGATTTTTACTTTCATAAAAATTACTAAACAAAAAACAAATGCTTATCTTTTTAACCAAATGGTCTGGTATTTTTACGGGACGATACTTTTATGCAGTTTTGTAAACTGGGGAAATCTAATTACAAACTACAATGTCTCGGTAAATAAAGGAATTGAGCCGTGGTTTTTAAGAAGCTTGCATTTTAATGATGAAAGTCGGAATGCTTACTTTTCAACAATAAATATTGTTGGGGAAGGGCAAGGTTATCTGGAAGAGAATCGTGTAGAAGACCACAAGGACGATCCTTTTCTTTCAAAAGCACTTTATTACGAATTTGTAGAAAAAAAGTAGTAAATATTTGCAAAAACCGTCCTATAGAATTTATATAGGGCGGTTTTTTAATAATTAATTAGTACTTTAAAGTTTTTCGTTTTAAAAATAAAGGATACTTTTGCAGCACTAAAAAAACTTCTCCAATGGACGATTATTATTCGTTAGTATTTAATTAAAGTAGCTTTTGAATTTCTTCAAAATGCTACGCTAAACACCTGCAATTTTGAAATGAAAGCCTTTTACAAAAACAACAACGGACTAATCGAGATACAAGAATGGACTCCAAACTGCTGGATCAGCATTGAATCTCCTTCAGAAACAGAAAAAAAGTACTTACTGGAAGAACTTCAGATTCCTGAAGCTTTTTATAACGATATTGAGGATATCGACGAAAGACCCCGTATGGAGTCTGAAGACGGCTGGACTTTGTTTATCATGAGGGTTCCTATAAAAAGTAATGATGTTAAGCTTCCTTTTCAAACCATACCTTTGGGTTTGATTTTTAAAGATGATGTTTGCGTTACGATTAGTTTTTATGAAACCGAGATAGTTTCTGATTTTCTTCAATATACAAGACGAAAAAATATAGTAATCAAAGACAATTTCGATTTAGTGATGAGGTTACTGCTGTCGTCAAGTGTCTGGTATTTGAAATATTTAAAGCAGATCAATCAAAAGATAAAACTGGCCGAAGACAACCTGGAGAAATCGATCAAGAACGAGGAATTACAGGCGCTTTTACAGATTGAAAAATGTCTGGTGTTTTTTATTACTTCCTTAAAAGGGAATGATGTTTTATTTCACAGAATCAAAAATTTAAAAGCTCAAAGAGAGCATTTTGATCCGGATTTGCTGGAAGATGTTGATATTGAATTAAGTCAGGCTCAGGACACTGCAAATATTTACAGCAATATCTTGACAGGTATGATGGATGCCTATGCTTCAGTAATTTCCAATAACATGAATAATATTATGAAGCAAATGACTTCGATTTCTATTATTCTGATGATTCCTACTTTAATAGCGAGCTTGTATGGAATGAATGTGCCGAATGGTCTGGAAGAAAGTAAGTACGGTATTTGGATTCTTCTCTTAGTGTCTGTTATCTTATCATCAGTCGGAGTGTTTTTATTCAAAAGAAGAAGGTGGTTCTGATAAAAAAAACAATTTCTAATATTAAAGAAAATCCCTTTCGTTTTATCGAAAGGGATTTTTTTATGCGAATATTTTAATAGTCTCCTCTTTTCTTAAATCGGGGATCGTGTTTCGATATAAATTCGGTTCTTCGTTTTGGAGCTTCCTCTTTTGGGAGACTGGCTTCCTCTGTTTTACTGGACGGTGCGATCAAATGATTCAGTTCTTTAATTTCAGCATCGGTTAAATCACGATAACGACCCACCGGAACATCCAATGAGATGTTGATGATTCGGATACGTTTTAAAGCAGTTACATCGTATCCTAAATATTCACACATTCTACGAATCTGACGGTTCAGACCTTGTGTCAGAATAATTTTGAAGGTGTATTTACTAATTTGTTCTACTTTGCATTTTCGGGTAACCGTGTCCAAAATTGGAACACCATTTCCCATTCGCTGTATAAAACGATCTGTAATAGGTTTGTTAACCGTAACGGTATATTCTTTTTCGTGATTGTTTCGTGCGCGTAGAATTTTGTTGACAATATCACCGTCATTAGTCATGAAAATCAATCCTTCACTCGCTTTGTCCAAACGTCCAATCGGGAAAATACGTTTAGGGTAATTGATATAATCTACAATATTATTTCGAACCTCGAGATTGGTCGTGCATTCAATTCCAACAGGTTTGTTGAATGCTAAATAAACCATTTTTTCGTTTTTCTCGACAATCAGCTTTCCATCAATACGTACTTCATCATCCGGTGAAACTTTCGTTCCCATTTCCGGTACAGCACCATTTATTGTTACGCGTCCTTCTTCAATAAGTTTATCGGCTTCACGACGAGAACAATATCCTGTTTCTCCTATAAATTTATTCAGACGTTTTAAATTCTCTTCCATAGTGCAAAAGTAGTCAAAATTTGGACTTCTTAGATTGTTAGACTTCTTAGATTTTTAGATTGTTGGATGGTTAGATTTCTTAGATTCTTAGATTTTAATCTTAGAACCTCAGTGCCTCAGAACCTCAGAACCTTTACTTCGCATGAAAATCTGAACTGTCTGCAGGGGTTTCATTGCGGTCAAACATTCCGTAATCCCGAACTACGGCGGCAATTCGTAAGTGATAATCTTTAAAAATTTCTTTACGTCCTCTGGCTTGTGCGTGGCGATGCATTTCTAAATTTCTCCATTGTTGAACACTTTCTTCATCCTTCCAGAATGACAATGACAAAACTTTCTCAGGATCATTTAAACTCTGAAAGCGTTCGATTGATATAAAACCTTCTATCTTGTCTAATTCTGGTCGTAAACTTGCGGCAATAGACAGATACTCTTCTTTTTTTCCTTCGTTTGGAATTACTTCAAAAATTACAGCGATCATTTTTTTTAGATTTTTAGATGGTTAGACTTCTTAGATCCTTAGATTGTTAGATGGTTGGATTTTTAGATTGTTTGGCTTTGATTTAAAGTTGTCAACAACTTCGTGTCTTAGATAAGCCTTTGCACCTCTGTACCTTTGCATCTTTGAACCTTTTTAAGAAGCAAACAAAATTTTTTAGATTTTTAGATGGTTAGACTTCTTAGATCCTTAGATTGTTAGATGGTTGGATTTTTAGATTGTTTGGCTTTGATTTAAAGTTGTCAACAACTTCGTGTCTTAGATAAGCCTTTGCACCTCTATACCTTTGCATCTTTGAACCTTTTTAAGAGGCAAACAAAATTTTTAGATTTTTAGATGGTTGGATTTTTAGATTGTTTGGCTTTGATTTAAAGTTATCAACGACTTCGTGTCTTAGATAAGCCTTTGCATCTCTGCACCTCTGCATCTTTGAACCTTTTTAAGAAGCAAACAAAAACTCAATAACCTTTTGATACAATTCATCGTCATGCATTCCGTGCCCCAAGCCTTTAGTTTCGATAAACTGACTGTTTTTCCAATTACTGGCGATTTTTTTGCCCTCCTCAAAAGCAACAATCTTGTCTGAAGTGTCGTGTGCAATTAACCCCGAAACATTAAATTCTGAGGCAAATCGCTGTCCTGAAAAATCCTCCAGTTTAAAATTAAAACGATTCATGAATTTACTTTCCAAAAGCGAAAACATTTTGGTGTTCAGGCTTAACATTGAGATGTAATTGTCAATCAGTGTTTTTAGATCAGACGGTGCTCCCAAAATGACCATTTTGTTGATGCTGGTGTTAGGGAACAAATACTGATGATAGACACATGCTGCGCCACCGATGGAATGACCAATAATAATGGCAGGCTGGTATTTTTCGACCGCTTTATTGATAAATTCAGCATATAGCGGAACGTTAAACTCTTTACCGCTGCTTTGCCCGTGTGCCGGAGCATCAATCGCGATAATGGTACTGCCTGATTTTTGAAGGTGCGGTAAGGTTTTTTTCCAACGCGAAGCATTACTTTCCCAACCGTGAACAAGCAATATCTTGGTTTCGTTACCTTTCCAGATATACGTTTGAAAATGATGTTCATTATGATGAAACGTCTCTGTTTCTGTATTTCTTAATACTTTGGGCAGTGCTTCTTTCTTTAGTCTTCCAATTCTGGGTTGGCTAAAAAGGGCATAAGAAAGTTCCATCGCTTTTTGCGGACGAACATAGCTCAAAAAGTTAATATAAGACCCAACCGATTTTAAAGTGATAAAACGGATTCCTTTTTTAATTCCCAAAACAAATAATTTAGTGATAAAAATAATATTCGGGAATCAACCTAAAAAAGTTTCGCCACGAATTACACAAATTTAGCGCGAATTTTTATTCTTTAATGTATCAAAATAGAAATTGGCAAAATTTGTGTAGTTCGTGGCAAAGAAATAGTACTTAGGTACAAAAAAAAGTCCCGATCAGATCGGGACAGTTATTTAGATTTTAGAGAACAATTGTTCCATTTTTTCTTTTTCTTCTTCAGCTAATGCGCTGTCAACCAGAATTCTTCCAGAGTGCTCATCAGTGATGATTTTTTTTCTTGAAGCAATTTCCACCTGAGTTTGTGGAGGAATTGTAAAGAATGATCCCGCTGAAGCTCCTCTTTCGATAGATACTACCGCTAAACCATTACGAACACTGCTTCTGATTCTGTTGTAAGCAGCTAATAAACGCTCTTCGATTTGTGAAGCAAACTCTGCTGATTTCTCAGTTAAGAAGATTTCTTCTTTTTGAGTTTCAGCCATAATTGCATCCAGTTCAGATTTTTTATGTTTTAAATGCGAACTTTTTGCGTCAAGTTTTTCTTTTAAATTAGAAATAACTTCTTTTTTATGTTCGATAGAAGCTTTCATTTCTTTGATTTGCTTTTCAGCCAATTGAATTTCTAATTCCTGAAATTCAACCTCTTTAGTCAAAGAATTAAATTCTCTGTTATTACGAACTGATTCTTGTTGTTTCGTGTATTTTTTGATCACCTCTTTGTGCTCATCAATGGCAATTTTCTTCCCTTTGATTTGCTCTTCAATCACTTCAAGTTCTCCTTTCAGTTTCTCTGAACGCGTGCTTAAACCAGCAACTTCATCTTCTAAATCTTCTACTTCTAAAGGAAGTTCTCCTCTTACGTTTCTGATTTCGTCAATTCGGGAGTCAATAAGCTGTAAATCGTATATTGCTCTTAACTTGTCCTCAACACTTAATTCTTTCGTATTCGCCATATTCTTATAAGTACTTAACTGGATTTGTATTTTCTTCTGATAAAATGATGGCAAAATTAAGGATTTTTTTTCGAAGATAATCAACAATATAGTTTTTTGTATACCGTTCGCTCTCAAAATGACCAATATCGGCTAAAAGAAGTCGGTTTTCTGCTTCGTAAAATTGATGGTATTTTAAATCGGCAGTTAAAAAAGCATCTGCCCCCGCCTGAATAGCATTTTTTATGGCAAAACTTCCTGAGCCTCCTAAAACAGCGACTTTCTTTATTTTTTTTCCTAAAAAAGCAGAATGACGAATTCCGTCTGCAATCATTTTGTCTTTTACGGAATATAAAAAGTCTTTTTCATCCATTTCAGTTTCAAATTCACCAACCATTCCCAATCCAATATTTTGATGGGAATTTTTCAGATCATATATTTCATAAGCTACTTCCTCGTAAATATGGCTGGCAAATAAAGCTTTTAAAATTTTAGACTGTAAGTGTTTTTCAAATATGACTTCGATTTTTATTTCAGTTCCCGTGTGTAGTTTTCCTCTCTCTCCAATTACAGGATTGCTGTTTTCATTTCCCTGAAAAGTAAAAAAGCCTTCGGTATTAAAACTACAGTTGTCATAATTTCCAATTGTACCCGCGCCGGCCTGAAACATAGCATTGCGAACTTTTTCTGAATTATCAGGGGTGGTGTAGGTAACCAACTTTTGAATGAAACTTTGTTTAGGGATTAAAACTTTAGTGTTGATCAGGCCTAAGGCATCACAAAATATTTTATTAACTCCCTGAGAATGGTTGTCTAATGCCGTATGAACGGCATAAATAGCGATGTCGTTTTTGATAGCCTTTAAAATGGCACGCTCCACATAGTTTTTACCTGTTATTTTTTTAATTCCCGAAAATAAAATAGGATGAAAGCAAACTACCAGATTACAGTTTTTGGCTATTGCTTCTTCAATTACAGTTTCTAAAGCATCATGGCAAACTAAAACTCCGGTACTTTCCGTTTCGGTATCACCGACTAAGAGTCCAACATTGTCAAAATCTTCGGCATAAGCCAAAGGAGCCATTTCTTCCAGAACAGCTAATATTTCTTTGATTTTCATTTTTTAGTTTTATTTCAGGTTTTAAGTCCTGTCTTGTGGTGTAAACTTGAAACAAATTAACGAAAAATATTATACTTTCGTAGAATGAATGTACTTAGAAAAATACTTTTTCCGTTTGCGATTTTATACGGATGTGTCACTGCAGTGAGAAATTTTCTTTTCGACAAAGGAATTTTAAAATCGACTTCATTTGATATTCCGGTTATTGCGGTTGGAAATCTTAGTGTTGGCGGTACAGGTAAAACACCACAAATAGAATATCTGATCCGATTGTTGTCTCAGAAATATAAAGTTGCCACTTTAAGCAGGGGTTACAAAAGAAAATCAGAAGGTTATGTATTGGCGAGTGAAAGTTCTAATGCCGAAATTTTAGGCGATGAACCGTTTCAGTTTTATCAAAAGTTTCCCAATATTCAGGTGGCCGTTGATGCGAACAGAAGAAACGGAATTACACAATTGCTTTCGCAAAAAGAAAAACCCGAAGTGATTTTGTTAGACGATGCCTACCAGCACCGAAAAGTGAAAGCCGGGTTTTATATTCTGTTAAGTTCATATGACGATTTGTATGCAGATGATTTTATGCTGCCAACCGGAAATTTGCGTGAGAGTAGAAGCGGAGCGGATCGTGCCAATATTGTAATTATAACAAAATGTCCAAAAGAACTGTCTGAAGGAAAGCAGGAAGAAATCAGGTCGAAATTGAAGTTAAGGAGCTCCCAGCAGCTGTATTTTACTTTTATTAACTATGATGATTTTGTTTATAATGAAGAAGAGCAACTTGCTGTAAAAGATATTAAATCAGAATCAAAATTGCTTTTAGCCGGAATTGCAAAACCTACACCATTTTTTGATTATTTGAAAAATGAAAAAGAGGACTGTTTGACTTTTCCTGATCATCATCATTTTTCTGATGTAGATGTGGCAAATATTCTGGAAAAAGCCAATCATAGAAAAATCATTACAACAGAAAAAGACTATGTTCGGCTGAAAGATTCCAAATTGATTTCACAATTGTACTATCTGCCGATAAAAAGTACCTTTATCAATAACAGTCAGAATTTTGATACTGCGATTCTGGAGTATGTGCAAAAAAACTTAATAGCGTAGAGTCTTAGCTCCTAGCACCTTTCTAAAAAAATCGGGCTATAATACTGTAGAATTCGTCCGGAACAAATGGTTTTGTAATCACATCGTTCATTCCGTAAGACAACAGCATGTCTCTGTTTTCATCTAGTGAAATAGCGGTAAGAGCAATAATCGGAGTGGTTTTGTCAAACTCTCTGATAAGTTTTGTAGCTGTTGTTCCGTTGATTCCCGGTAAGTGAACGTCCATGAGGATCATGTCAAAACGTTTTACTTTTAAAAGCTCAACTGCATCTTCACCATTGTCGATGATTTCGCAGCTGATGTTTTTATTTTCAAGCATTTTTCGAGTAATCATTTGATTGATTTTGTTGTCCTCGATCAATAGAATTGATTTGTTGTTTAATTGTACGTCGTTGTATGGTTTTATTTCTTCAATCGTTTTCAATTGTTCTTTATTGATCTTAAAATTTAGTTTGAATGTAAAAGTTGAACCTTTGCCAACTTCGCTTTTTAGTTTGATTTCTCCTCCTAAGAGCTCAATTAGTTTTTTGACAATCGTAAGTCCAAGGCCGGTTCCGCCATATTTTCTGTTTACTTCTATCGATCCTTGTGAAAAACTTTCAAAAACAGTCTGAAGCTTATCTTCCGGGATGCCAATTCCGGTGTCCACAATCTCGAAGTAAATAGTTGTGTTGTCTTCTTCCAATTCATATAATTTTGCAATTACATTGACATGTCCGTTTTGAGTAAATTTTAAAGCATTATTGATTAAATTCAGGATGATTTGGGACAGCTTTGTAGGGTCCCCAATTATATTATCCGGAATTGCCTCGTCTATTTCAAGGTTAAAGTAGTTTTTGTTGGCGGTAGCCAGTTCCTTTAATGAACTCTGAATGTTAAAAAGAAGCTCTTTCAGATTAAAGCTTATGTTTTCTATTTCGACCTTTGTCGAATCAATTTTATTAATTTCCAGAATCTCATTGATAAAAGTAGTCAGGTAATTTCCTGAGAACTTCAAAGACTCTAAATATTTTAGTTGTTTTTTCTTCGGGTTATCTTCCAGTAATAAATGAGTGATTCCGTTAATGGCATTTAAAGGAGTTCGCAGTTCATGACTTACTGTCGATAAAAATTCAGATCGGGCTTTAGATGCCTTTTCAGCTTTATTTTTGGCCAAAATGAGTTCTTTGTTTTTCTCTCTTAACAGTAAATTATTCTGATTTCTAATAATATTGTTTTTGTACAATGCTAAACTCAAAAGAGATAAGATCGAAATAAGAGCAATGGCCAGAATACTTACCAGTTTAGAATATCGGTAGGTTTTTAACTGAATTTTCTCTTCACTTTCCTTTTTAATACTGGCTTTTAAGGACTCGTTTTTCTTGAATTTTTCAAATTCATCGTGATCCGTTTGAGTGTTTTTTAGCTTTAAGACGTAATTCTCTAACTGATAATGTTCTTCCAGGTACGAGTAAGCAAGATCAAATTTTTTGTTTTGTCGGTAATACTGACTGATGGCCAGAACAATTTTTGATTTTTGGGCCAGATTATTTGTTTTGGCATTATAATTTAAAGCATTTTCAAAATAAACGATAGCCGAATCATTTCGTTTCAGTTGTGTTTCAATTAAGCCTAGTTGATAATACGAATCGGTTTTGGTTTTTAGGATCTCAGTATTGTCCGGCCGTTGTGTTATTTTTTGAAAAGTTTCAGCTGCTAAAGGCAGGTTTTTAGCAGTTTTTAAAGCTATTGCTTTTTGATAGCTTAGTATTTCAGCATGATCCTTAATCTTTAGCTGGTTTAAAAGCTCTTCGGCTTTTCGGTAGTAGATTGCCGCAGTTTCGTAATTGCTTTTTGTGGTATTGGTTAAGCCAATATAGTGCAATGCCAAAACTTTTGTGCAGGTTGGCTTTGTGTTTTCAAACAGAGCAACGCTTTTGTGAAAGTTTTTTAGAGCTTCTGCATAATTTTTTTGCTGGTAATAAATTTTTCCAAGCTTAAAAGTCTGATTGGCCAGGTTTTCTAATTTATTGTTGGCCTCACAAAAGTCAATTGATTTCTCGGTGTAATAAATTGCCTTTTCGTATTTTTTATTGCTGAGATTGGTGTCCGTTAGTTTGTTATAATAGGAAACGCTATCCGTACTCTTTTTAGATTGAGAGTACAAAAACGAATTTAATAGACAAACAACAATAAAAAGATAGTGTTTCATGTATGGCAATGCTTTTACAATGAATCTTAGGTTTTTCTTATTAGTAAAATTAAATCGATCAATCTTGATGAGTATCCAATTTCGTTATCGTACCAACCCACAACCTTTACCATTTTGTCAATAACCGAAGTTAATTGAGCATCAAACAAACACGAATGTGTGTTGCCAATTACATCAACAGAAACGATTGGATCTTCTGTGTAATCCAGTATTCCTTTTAAATTTGTTTTTGAGGCTTCTTCAAATGCTTTATTTATTTCTTCAATCGTAACAGCACGTTTTACGTTAAACGTTATGTCTGTTAAGGAACCATCGGGAACAGGAACACGAATTCCGCATCCTCCGATTTTATGATGCAAGTTAGGGAAAATTTTTGTTAATGCCTTAGCTGCACCTGTAGTTGTTGGAACAATCGACTGGCTTGCACCTCTTGCACGACGTAAGTCTTTATGTGGTTGGTCATGAAGACTTTGGTCTGTGGTGTAAGAGTGTATCGTTGTGATATAAGCCTGCTCAATTCCACACAATTCATCGATGATTTTTATCATTGGAGCCGCATTGTTTGTCGTACAGCTTGCATTGGAAACAATGTTTTCGCTTCCGTCAAGAATGGCTTCGTTAACTCCTAATACTACTGTTTTGATGGTATCAACTTCTGATGGAGCCGAAAGGATTACCTTTTTTGCTCCGGCTTCGATATGGGCGTTTAGTTCTTCGTGCGTTTTAAATTTTCCTGTTGATTCAATTACAAAATCTATCTGGTGACTTTTCCAATCCAGATTAGCGATACTTTTTTCATGGAAAAAGAAAAAATGTTTTCCATCAACAATAATTCCTTCCTCGTCATGACTGACTTTAAAAGGTAAGACTCCATGAATACTGTCGTATTTTATCAAATGCGACATGGTTTTGTTGTCAGCAATGTCGTTAATGGCAATTACTTCAATTTCAGGATGGTTTAAAAGTAAGCGAAATAAATTTCGGCCTATTCTTCCAAAACCGTTTATAGCAATTCTTGTTTTCAAGCTTTTCGATTGTTTGTTACATCGTTTAATCGTCGACTGGTTTAACCGTACTTACGATTAAACGATTGAACAAATAAACGGTTAGACTTTTTTATAAAATGTGTTTTTGTGCTTTGTAAGAAGAACGAACCAGTGGTCCGCTTTCTACGTGACGGAAACCTAATTCAAGACCAAATTTTTCATAACGGGCAAATTGATCAGGTGTTATAAATTCTTTTACAGGCAAATGTTTTTTACTTGGTTGAAGGTATTGCCCAATAGTAACCACATCAACATTTGCATTTCGTAAATCAGTCATCGTTTGAAAAACCTCTTCTTCAGTTTCTCCAAGTCCAAGCATAATTCCGGATTTGGTTCTGTTGATTCCTTTTTCTTTCAGGTAACGTAAGACTTCCAGACTACGATCGTATTTTGCCTGAATACGTACTTCACGAGTCAAACGACGAACAGTCTCAACATTGTGCGAAACCACTTCAGGATTGGCCTCAACAATACGATCTATATTTCTTTCGATTCCCTGAAAATCAGGAATCAGGGTTTCAAGAGTCGTACTCGGATTCATTCTTCGGATTGCTTTTACCGTTTCAATCCAGATAATTGAGCCACCGTCTTTTAAATCATCCCTGTCTACGCTTGTAATTACGGCATGTTTAATGTTCATAATTTTTATAGAACGGGCTACTTTTTCAGGTTCATCCCAATCTACCGTTTCAGGGCGTCCGGTTTTTACACCGCAGAAACCACAGGAACGGGTACATACATTTCCCAATATCATAAAAGTAGCGGTACCTTCACCCCAGCATTCTCCCATATTTGGGCAGCTTCCGGAAGTACAAATAGTGTTTAGACTATACTTATCTACCAAACCACGAAGTTCAGTGTATTTTTGTCCAATAGGAAGTTTAACCTTTAACCATTTAGGTTTTCCTGTTGGTATATTTTCAGTGACTGTTTCCATATATCAAAATTCAAAGTACAAAGATAAGCAATGTAGTTTATTTGGAGATTCGTTTAAGATTTAATTTGGTACTGACAGACTTGGAGTTTCTATAACGCACTTTTGGTAATAATCGTGCAAGTGTGTTAAAATTTTATTTTTAAAGCATTGATGCGGAATAAAATGCCTCTTTTTTGTTTGCCAATTCGAGTAAGAGTGACGATTTTGTTTGACTGCTCATTTTTACTCATTTAAAATTTATATCTTTATTTGTTAAAAAATTAGTCGAAATGCAATTCAAATGGAATTGGCTTTGTACTACATTTGTTGTTAAATTGTAATCATATAAAACATGAAAAAGAAATTTATAGTATTGGGAGTTTTGTTTGCCGCTTTTGGTTTTACAAAAATAAATGCGCAGATTAATTTTGGTGAAAAAGCATTGGGTGCTGTTCAAAAAGGAGTTAGCGGTTTTACTTTTAGCAATGCTGATGCCGCTGCTTTATCAAAAGCTGCTGTTGATAAAATGGATGCTGAAAATCAGGTTGCAGCTGCGACTGATCCGTATACTCTAAGATTGAACAGAGTTTTTGGAAAACATACTGCGGGTGACGGTTACACTTTAAATTATAAAGTTTATAAAGTAAAAGAGGTTAATGCTTTTGCAACTGCTGATGGAAGCGTACGCGTATATTCAGGATTGATGGATATTATGGATGACAATGAATTACTGGCAGTAATTGGTCACGAAATTGGTCACGTAGCGAATCAGGATTCCAGAGACGCAATTAAAGCGGCTTATAGAAAAGAAGCTTTGTTAGAAGGAGCTGCTTCTCAATCAGCTACGATTGCAAGTGTTACCGACAGTCAGTTGGGTAAAATAGGTAGTGCTATTATCGATAGTAAGTTTAGCCGTAAGCAAGAAGCAGAAGCCGATTTGTTTTCTTATGAATTTTTAAAGAAAAACGGTTACAATGTAAATGCTGAAGAATCGGCCTTTAGAATTCTAGCTAAGATGAGTGAAGGTAATGAAGCTTCCTTTATCGATCAGATGATGAGTTCACATCCGGATTCAAAACAAAGAGCTGAAGATGCTAAGAAAAGAGCGGAGAAAGATGGTTTGTATAAACCGTATGTACAGCAGAAAATTGTAAATACAGCTCCGGCTAAAAAAGGAACTCCTGCGAAGAAAGCTCCTGCTAAAAAGAAAAAATAATTTTATCTTGAGTCGCGTAAACTAAACCCGACAGGTTTTTAAAATCTGTCGGGTTTGTTGTATAAGGTTTAACCTAAAACGTGAAATGCCAGTACTTTTTGTACATCGTACACATTTACCGATTTGTTGAATTGTTTTACAATGCTTGGTTGTAATTCACTTGCCACCCAGATTTTTAGTTCGGCATCCAAATCAAAAGTTCCTGCTGTTTCTACACTAAAACGTGTAATGCTTTTGTAAGCGATAGATTTGTATTCTGTTTTGCTTCCTGTTAATCCTTGTACATCAACCAGAATTAATCTTTTGTTCGTGAAGATAAAAGTATCACGAAGCAGTTTAAAACCCATTTCGATTTCTTCTCTGTCTGTTAAAAGCTGCCCGTATTTTTTTACTAACTCCTCCTGGCTAACAGAGCCGGCATTACCTAGAATAGCTGAAAATATTCCCATTTTTTAGTTTTTAATTTTAATAGATTTGATTTTTCTCCTAAGGAGCAGTAAAAGTAACTTATTTTGTTAATTTTTTTTACTGCATCGGGATTTAATTAAGAATGGGCTGGTGCTTAATGAAATAAAAAAGCAGAACCTAAGTTCTGCTTTTTCGTTTTTTATTGTTTTGTTATTCTGTTTTTATTGTGATTGGAAGGTTATAAGCAGTTCGAACAGGTTTTCCGTTTAAAATACCCGGGCTCCATTTTGTTTTTAATGATTTTAATACCCTGATGGCCTCTTTTCCGATTCCGTATCCCGGATCGTTTTTTACCATGATGTCTGTAATGGAACCGTCTTTTTCAATTACAAAAGATACATACACTCTTAAGGTTTTTTCAGCATCCAGTTCCGGTCTGTTGAAATTGTTTCCTACATAAGTATAGAACTTAGTCATTCCTCCCGGAAATTCAGGTAGTTTGTCTAAGATGGATACATTAACAGGATCTTTACTTTCTCCGGTTAAAGCTGTAGTTTCTACGCCACCGCCACTTGCTGGTAATGCATTTACGGCATTTCCTGTTCCGGTATTTGCATTGTCAACAACAGGATGATTGTCTGTGTTTACTGCAATAACATCGGGTGTGGCCTGAGTTGCGGCTGTTACAACCGGATTTACCAATTGTGTACTGGTAACGGGTGACGCAGCTGCAGTCTGCTGAGGCGCTACAGGTGGTGCCGGTGGTTCAGGTTTTACCTGAATCGGAGTTAGATCTACAGGTGTTATGGGGTCAGTAAGAACGGTTGGTCCTGTTTCTACGGGGCCATGTGTTCCAAATTTGTTAATCAACACCGACGCACTTCCCAGACCTGCCAATAATAGCAATCCCATAAATAAAGCTGTAACTGTGTTTTTTGAACTCTCCTGGCGTAATTGATAAGCGCCGTACTCTTTGTTCTTGTTTTCGAAAACAAGATCGGTCCAATTGGTTTCGTAGATGTTTGATTTAGTCATGATTTTTGGATTTTAAGGTTAGGTAACGTTAAATCATAGGCAGTACGGTTTTGGTTTTAGCTAACAACGGAGATGTTGTTGTTTTAGTATGTGGATAAATAGGTTTTTTAAGAAAAAATACGTGGATATTTTATTCTTTACCTAAAGATAATAAATTATCTGTTGCGTTCGATGATTTCTGCTAGTAATTTTTTAGCGCGAAGTAATTTTACTTTGACATTGCTCAAAGGTTCGTTGATTTTCAGCGCTATTTCCTGATAAGTCATTTCCTGGAAATAACGAAGCTGGATGACTTCCTGGTAGTGAGGTTTTAATTCTTTAATGCATTGAAGCAGGCGCGAAAGATTTTGTTCTTTAATTAAAGCATCTTCGGCAGAAGGAGTAGGGTCGGCAATATTGTAGGCCTGTTGGTCTTCGTTGTCTGTGATTTCTATAAAAAGACTGGTTTTCTTTTTACGTAACAAATCAATATAAACGTTTTTTGCTATAGCAATTAACCAGGTGTTGAATTGAAATTCGGAATTGTAACTGGCTATTTTGTCGAAAGCTTTAGAGAAGGTTTCGATGGTGATATCTTCGGCGATGGTTTCGTTTTCGGTACGCTTCAGCATAAAGCTGTAAACTTCATTCCAGAAATAATCTAATAAAAAAGTAAAGGCGATCTGATCGCCTTTTTTAGCTTTTTCTATTTTAGAATTTATTTCCAATATACCGGTTTTGAAAAGATATTAGTTATAAAGATATTAATTTGCGTGAATATAAGAATGATTTCAACAACAGGAAACCAAACTTTCAGGTCATTTTCTTTTAATTTGCCCGCAGAAAATCCTATAACAATCCATGCTACAGTGTAACGTGTTGCTAAAATAGCCAATACAGCGATCCATTGAAACTGAAATGCTAGCAATACAATTGCTGATAAAAAGAAAAATAATTGTGAGGTAAAAAACAGCCCCAATTGCATTTTATCAAAAAATTTGTAATGCTCGGCGGTAGAAACATGTCTTCTTTTTTGAGTAAACCATTCTCTGTAAGTTTCCTTTGGTTTAGAATAAGTGAAACTTTCAGGGTTGTAAGCAATGGTAGTGTTGTTTTTAGTTGCGGCCTGATTGATAAACAAATCATCATCACCTGAACGAATCTGGATGTGCTCGATAAAACCGTTTACATTAAAAAATTCTTCCTTTTTATAGGCTAAATTTCGACCAACACCCATGTAAGGAAGTCCCAGTTTGGCCCATGAAAAATATTGAACAGCCGTTAAAACGGTTTCATAACGTATGATTTTGTTTAATAAAGAACGTTCTACTTTTTCATATCCGCCATAGCCCAAAACAATCGTTTTGTTCATGGTGAATCTTGAAGTCATTGCAGTGATCCATTCTGTTGAGGTTGGATAACAATCGGCATCGGTAAAAAGTAAGTAGTCTTTTTTTGAAGCTTTGATTCCTAAAGTTAATGCATACTTTTTGTTTCCCCAGAAAGCCTCATTGTTTTGCACTTTTACCAGACGAATATTGCTGTATTGTTGTTCGAATTCTTCAAAAACCTCCAGAGTTTCATCACTTGAGGCATCATCAATTAAAACAATTTCAAAATCAGGGTAGTTTTGTTCCGCAAGAAGGGGGATGAACTTTTTTACATTTTCTTCTTCATTTTTTGCGCAAACGATAACAGATACCGGAATTTTCTTTGGAGTTATTTCCTGAGGTTTGCCGAAAGCGAACTTTCCAAAAATCCCTAAGTAATAGAAAATCTGAATGAAAACGATAGCAATAAAGAAGTAAAATAAAGTTATAAGCATCTGATTTTAATGTCTTTTAATTTCTGAATCTTGCGAGTGCAAATGTACTCATGAAATCCTAATTTTCAATACTGAAAACGGATTTACTTTCGGCATTTTGCCATTTCTTTTGCAACAGCAATAGCCTGAGGGTTTTCGGTTTTTTCTAACTCCGAAATTATGTTTTTATAATTGTGATCGTCCCTGTTTTGGGAGAGTTTTTTAGTAGCCTGAATTTCGTCAATTTCAATTTCGAAGCCAAAAATACCTCTGGCTTCCCGCATGGTTTTGGCAGATAAATTTTCAACCCGAACCGGATTCACAGAATTCGCTTCGTATTTGTCGACTAATTTTTTTAGCTGTTCTATAGAAGTGGCTTCGTCGACAATTTTGATTCGACCATAAACATGTACCGCTATATAATTCCATGTTGGAACATTTTCATGATCGTACCAGGACGATGAAATGTAGCTGTGCGGACCTGTAAAAACAGCTAATACCTGATCGTTTTCGGCAAAACCTTCTGCTTGCGGATTGAGTTTGGAAAGATGGCCTTGTAAAATTTCTTTTCCGTCCGAATTCACTTCAAGTTCTATCGGAATATGTGTGGCACATAATTTTCCGTGTGTCTGATTGATCAGAATGCCAAAACTGTTTTCTTTTAGAAAAGCTCGGATCGATTCCGGATCTTCGTTTTTGTATAAGTCAGGTGTGTACATTTTTTTCTTTTTTAGGTTCAAGGAGGCAAAGAAGTAAAGGTTCAGAGGTTCGTCAAAGATACTGAGATACTGAGATTCTAATATTAAAATCTAATAATCTAAATATCTTAGAAGTCTAACCATCCAACAATCTAAAGATCCAATTTTTAAATCACATTTACTTCGGCTTCAATCTGAATTCCAAAGGTATCAAAAACAGTTTTTTGAACATCTTTGGAAACCGCCAGAATTTCTTGTCCAGTGGCATTGCCATAATTGACTAAAACCAGGGCTTGATTTTTGTGAATTCCGGCATCACCAAAACGTTTTCCTTTAAAACCAGCTTGCTCAATCAGCCAGCCAGCCGGAACTTTTACTTCGGTTTCCGAAACCTCGTAATATTTCATTTGAGGAAACTTCTGGTGTATTTTTTCGAAATCAGATTTTAATAAAATCGGATTTTTAAAGAAGCTTCCACTATTTCCTAATTCTTTTGGATCCGGTAATTTGCTCTGTCTAATCGCAATTACAGCATTGCTCACGTCTTTTAAGGTAGGAACAGTGATGTTATTTTTAGCCAGTTCAGCGGTAATATCTCCGTATGAGATGTTGATTTTATGATTGCGTTTCGTTAGTTTATAAATGACTGAGGTAATGATATATTGGTCTTTTACCTCATTTTTGAAGACACTTTCTCTGTAGCCAAACTTACAGTCGGCATTGGTGAACGTTTTTATTTCCTGAGTGGCAATATTGATCGCTTCGCACGAAACAAAAGTGTCTTTGATTTCCGTTCCGTAAGCACCGATATTCTGTACCGGTGTGGTTCCCACATTTCCGGGAATAAGTGACATGTTTTCTAAACCTCCGAAATTATTGTCGATGGTCCAAAGAACAAAGTCGTGCCAGGTTTCACCGGCCTGACTTTCAACCCAGACAAAATCATCGTCTTCTTTGAGGATCGATTTTCCTTTTAAATCAATATGAATGACCAAAGCGTCGATGTCTTTGGTTAAAAGCATATTGCTTCCTCCGCCTAAAATAAATTTCTGTTCGTCTTTGTTTTCTTCTAAAATAGTTTTCAGTTCAGCAACCGTATGTACGGCAACAAATTGTCTAGCTTTGGCTTCGATGCCAAAAGTATTGTAGTTTTTTAAAGAAAAATTGGATTGGATTTCCATAAATAAAAGGCTTTTTTGAAGAATTAATTCTGACTCCAAAAGTAAGGATTATAATTTATTTGAATTGGATTTCTAAAAAATAACCAACATTAATTAGGATACAAAACAGCGGGGATCTTTTCTCTGATGTCATTTTAGGGCTTGAATAAATCGTTGCATTTCTTTCATGGTGCCTATGGTAATTCGGGTCCATTTGCCGTTTTCTTCGTAAATTCTTGTTCCTGATATGTTGTGGTCTTTCAATTGCTGGAAATAGTCCTTTTTGTAATTTTCTAATGAGAAGTAAATAAAATTAGAATACGAAGGGATGCAGGTTAAATTGAGTTGTGTAAGTTGTGCTATGGTATATTTTTTTACTTCTTCATTAGAGGTGCGTACCTGACGAATGAAACTTTCATCGTTTAGAGAGGCAATCGCCGCGGCAATAGAGACAACACTGAGGGATAAGTTGGGAGACGATTTCAAAATGCTCAATTCCTCAATCGTGGCAGCATGTGCGAGAGCATAGCCAATACGGGCGCCTGCCAGGCCATACATTTTAGAGAAAGTTTTGGTAATAATCAGATTTTTATTGGAGACCACTAAATCACTTAGCGATGGCTCGTCTGTAAAATCGATATAAGCTTCATCTACAAAAACAAGTGTTTTTTGAGTGGCTTCTTTGATGAAAGAAATCAGTTCTTCTCTTTGACATAGCGTTCCCGTCGGGTTGTTTGGGTTGCAGATGTAAACCATTTTGGTGTCATTATCAATGGCTTTTAGCATCGCAGGTAAATCATGTTTTTTATCTTTGGTTAAGGGAACAGTGATTTTTTTTATGCCTAATTTTTCAGCAGGAGCTGTCCAGTAATCAAAGGTCGTTTCGGCGATTATAAAATTGCCTTTTTGCAATGCGGTATATTGAAGTACTAAATCTAAAATTTCGGTGGAACCGGCACCCAAAAGAATATTGTTTTCTGTAACCGTATTCTTTTTTGCCAGCAGCGTAATGAGTTCCGGTGAAAGATTCCATCCGTATCGATTGCTGATGTTGATACTTTTGGCCATTGCTTCCCGTGCCTTTGGTGACGGACCATAAGGGTTTTCGTTGGAACGCAGCAATATGGGTGAATTATCGATATAGGGTATTATAGGCTCAGTAGTGCCGTTGGCAAAGGTTTCAAAAGGGTAAAGTCCTAGGCCAATAGTTCCTAGTCCAATTTGTTTTAACCAAATTCTTCTGTTACTCATCTTTTTATCAGATTAAATTAAACAATTCAATGAAATAAGTAGGTCGTTGCGACGGAAGAAAAGTTACGTTTTTTTGTTGAGGGATTTACAGATTTTTCTGAGAAAGCTTAATTTCTTTGTAAATCCAGAAGCTGATGATACCTATTAGAAATAATCTTCATGTTGGTGCTGTAATTTGCATTTTCTTCCACAAATTTTCTATTTCGGATGATAGCCTGATTTCGTAATTCCGAATTTTCAAAAGACCAGATTAGTTCTTCGGATAACATTTCGATATTGTCAATTTCAATCAATTGTCCGTTTTCACGATGTTTGATCCAGCTTTGGTTTCCGGGAATGTTCGAAACTACCGGGTAACAGTTGCAGGCCATGGCTTCAAATAAGGATGCCGATACTCCTTCGGTAATGGGCATGCTGATGTAAATGTTGGATCGCTGTAATAATTTAGGGAGTTCAGTGTTTGGAGTTCTTCCGGTGAAAATTACTTTATTTTCAATTTGCAATGCTGCGGCTAAGTCCTTCAAAGATTGTAGTCGGGTTCCGTCACCCACAATGGTTAATGAAAAGTCAATTCCTTTTTGATGTAAAATGCCAAAAGCTTTTAAAATGGAATCATGACGGTATTCGGGTTGCAAAGAACGTGTAACAATCGCTTCGATTTTTGTTGAGTTACTGATTGATGGTGTGAAAAGAGATAAATCAATTCCTTTTGGGAGCACTAAAACTTTGCTCATGTCTACGCCAATTGCTTTCATCGAAATGGTCATAACAGGTCCCCAGGCGTGTATTAAATCTGCTTTTTTGAAAGCGTGTTTCTGAATGAATTTTTTAAAGGGAAGTAGTATTGATCCTTCCGGCCACAAATCAGTTCGGCCTTGTTGTGCAATTGCAATAGGATGCATTCCTGAAATTGCTGCCAGAAAACCATAACTGGTGGTTCTTTCGGCAATAATCATGTCCGGTTTTTCCCGTTTGATTTTTTTCCGAATCGAAAGAGGAGAGAAAAGATATTCTAAAATACGTCTGAATCGGCTGAGTTTGGAATGGTTGGGTGTTTGAAGTTCCCAGGTGCAAATTTCAAAACCGCCAAATTCTTCAAGGCCTTTCATCCATGTAATGGCGTCAGCACGATAGGACTCTCCCAGAAAAAGTATTTTTCTTTTTTTCATTCGGCAAACTTAATTTTTTTGCCACAGATTAAAAGATTTTTAATGGATTTTTTGATGTATAGCAATCGGTGAAATTTGTCGCCAAACTTTATCTCACATTTCTGGGGCGCAGTATATCCTTTTTGAAGTTTTTTCCGCCACGAATTCACGAATTATTTAAATAAATTGTGAATTCGTGGCGGTGTTTTTCTCTAAAATTCCTCAGTGTCTAAAGCGCGATTAAAGAATTCGTTTAAAGGTTTTAAAGCGATGAGTTTTTGGCTCATTTTCGAGACGAAGTCTTTTTGAGTCACTTCGTCGATGTTGTATTTTTGGGTAGCTGTAAAGCTTTTTAATTTTAAAAACGCAATGGCAGGATGGTCTTTTTCATACCCTCTTGGCGGGTTTTTGAGAGCGTTGTTTTCATTGACATCCAGACTGCTAAATTCCTTTTTGAATTTTTTATCTGCCAGTATCGCTTCCAAATCTTCATGGAAAAAAGCAATTTCTTTGCGTATTTTTTTCAGATCTTCGGCTTCAGGCGAATAAAACCCTCCCGCAATAAAACTGGCTCCTTTTTCAATATGTACATAATATCCGGCTCGGTTGAGGCCTTTGACGGCTGAAGACATCCAGATTCCTAAATGTGCTTTGTATGGCGATTTGTCTTTAGAAAACCGAATATCACGATTGATCCTGAAAGTACAGTTTTTGACTTCTAATAGTTCCAGTGCTGGATCCAAGGGTTTCATTGCATCCAGTAAATCACTAACTAATTGGTGATAATCTTTTTTGAAAACTTCATATCGTTTCTTGTTGTCCAGAAACCAATCCCGATTATTGTTCTTCTTTAAATCGTCTAAAAATTGCAATGATTCTTTCGTTAACATATCTTCTCTGTTATTGCAGTTGTTTTTTTAAGTCTTCTTCTTTGATGAAGCCGATGTTTTTCCATTTTTCGGCTTTGTTTTCGTATAAAATCATAGTAGGAAGCTGTTCGATTTTCATCTGAGTCGCTAAAGTTTCGTTTTTGTCCACATCAATACGAATGATAACTACTTTGTCTGCCATTTCTTTTTGCATTTTCAAAAGGTACGGTTCCATTTGTTTGCAGGGACCACACCATTCTGCATAAAAATCTACCAGAACTTTTTTGTCTGTCTTTAGTAAATTGTTAAAATCATCGATTGTCATTCCTGCGTTAGCTGTTGAAGGTTTGGAAAATCCTTCTGCATTCCATTTCATGATACCGCCTTCTAATTCATAGATGGTGGTAAAGCCCAATTCGTTAAGTTTTGCAGCTGCTTTTTTACTTCTTCCGCCGCTTAAACAATATACAAAAACGGGTTTCGATTTATCGTAAGCCGCGACTTTGGTTTCAAAATCTTCACTGTTCCAGTTTACATTCACCGCATTCTCAATATGATTGGATTCAAATTCTTCCGGAGTTCGAACATCCAGTATTTGAGCATTTTCGGTTGTTTTAATTTTTTCAGCAAAATCCTTCGGAGTAATTTCTTCAATGATACCGGATTTTTTTTCGTTGCAGGAAATGAATACGACCGAAAGTATAAGGAATAGAATTTTAGTGAACTTCATAAGGTTGTGTTTAAAAAATAGAACTGCTAAAATAATGATTTTTAATTAGTCAATTAGTTAATGAGATAATTCAAAATCATTATTTAATTATCTCATTGACACATTATCTAATTGGCGTAATTGTCTAATTTAAATATTTTGTAACTCTGATGTGTTGATTTTACAATAGCTTCGGTTCGTTCAGGATGTGTGTCTGAGATAAAAAGTTGTCCGAAAGTTTCGCTGTTAACCATTTCGATAATTTTAGCCACACGGTTTTCATCTAATTTATCAAAAATATCATCAAACAACAGCAGAGGTTTTACGCCGCTTTGTTTTTTTAAAAATTCAAATTGAGCTAGTTTCAAAGCAATCAGGAAAGATTTTTGCTGCCCTTGAGATCCGAATTTTTTAATGGGATGTGAATCAATTTCAAAGGAGAGGTCATCTTTGTGGATGCCTACGCTTGTGTATTGTAATGCCCGGTCTTTGTTGATGTTCTCCTTAAGCAGATTCAATAAGTCTTTTTCGAACAAATTACTTTCGTAAACCAACTGTACGGTTTCTTCCGATCCGGTTATGGCCTGATGATGTACATTAAATATAGGTATAAATTGTTCCAGGAAATCTTTTCGTTTCTCGAATATCGATTGACCAAAAGTATTTAGCTGTTCGTTGTATATGGATAAAGTATCATTATCAAAAGTATGGTTCAATGCAAAATATTTCAGCAGTGCGTTACGCTGTACAATTACTTTCTGATATTGAATGAGCTGATGCAAGTAAGTGGAGTCCAATTGCGAAATCACACTGTCCATAAACTTACGGCGCGTTTCGCTTCCTTCCACAATTAAATCACGGTCGGCAGGGGAAATAATAACGAGCGGAATAAATCCGATATGATCAGAGAATTTATCGTAAGCTTTGCCATTTCTTTTTAAAACCTTTTTCTGCCCTTTTTTTAAACTGCAGACAATCTGTTCAGTCCTGTCGTTTTTTTCTAATTCGGCATCGATTACAAAAAACTCTTCTCCGTGTTTGATATTTTGAACGGCCAAAGGATTGAAGTAACTTTTTCCGTAGGCCAGATGGTAAATGGCATCAAGTACATTGGTCTTTCCAATTCCGTTTTTGCCGACAAAACAATTGATCTTACGGTCGAAATCAAAATTGATTTCGGAGAAGTTTTTATAATTGAATAAAGAAATTTTGTTTAAATACATTTTTTTGGAAACTCTAAGGGAAAAATAGGATGTTTATTAATTAGACCTCGCGTTACTGGTTTCTTTTGCCGCAGATTAAATGATTTTTAAAAGATTTCTTTGTTAAATCCAGCATGATAATTTTGTAATCTGTGAGAATCTGTGAAATCTGTGGCAAAAAAATCTAGCTAATAGCTAAGGAAAATCCTGTTTTGAATAGCAAAAATTTGAGGGTGCAAATTATCGAAAATTATCGATATAAAAGGCTTTTGATCGGTTTGAAGCGGAATTATTTTCAGCTTGAGGAGGAAGGACTTGTTGTTGATGAAATTATTTTTTCTAAAATAGTGATAAAATTGATTTTTTTTACGTCGGTTTCAATAAAAATTTTATTTTTGCCGTTCACTAAATTAATTTTAAATGGCAACTTACAATAAAAGAGGATATAAAGCACCAAAAGAGAAAGAAGTTAAAGAAGTAAATGAGGAAACACAGGTAGTTATTGACGAGAAAGACAGTACAACAGCAGGTGTTTTTTCAAAGTTAGATGAAACTGCTTCAAAAACTGAGGATTGGGTAGCTAAAAATCAAAAAATCATTATTGGTTTAGTTGCTGGTATCGCAATTGCTACTATAGGATATTTAGCGTATCAGAAGTTTGTTGAAAATCCTAAGCAGGATGAGGCTGCAAGCGAAATGTTTGTTGCTCAGCAAAACTTCGAAAAAGCGACTAATGGTGTAGCAAGTGATTCTCTGTACAAATTGGCTTTAAATGGTTCTGAAGGTAAATTCGGTTTCGTTAAAATCGCTGATGAATATTCAGGAACTGACGCCGGAAATTTAGCGAACTATTACGCAGGTATTGCTTCTTTGAACATTGGTAAATACGATGATGCAATTAAATATTTAGGAGAATTTAAATCAAAAGAAGCTATTGTAGGAGCTTTGGCAATTGGCGCTATTGGAGATGCTTATTCTCAAAAGAACCAACAAAAAGAAGCTTTAGACTATTACGTGAAAGCAGCTGAATCTAATAAAAATGATTTCACTACTCCTCGTTTCTTACTAAAAGCAGGTAAAACAGCTTTGGCTTTAGGTCAAAAAGAAGATGCTTTGAAGTACTTAACAGATATCAAAGACAACTACGACGCAACTCCGGAAGCTGCTGCTGTTGATGTATTGATCGGATTAGCACAATAATTTTAATTGCAGAGTTCAGATTTAGATTTTAGATTCGTATTTTAGCAATCTAAAATTTATACTCTAAAATATACAGATGGCTACTCAAAATAAAAATTTATCAGAATACGATAAAAACACAATCCCAAATGCGAAAGATTTTCGATTTGGGATTGTTGTTTCTGAATGGAATGAAACGGTTACCGAAGGACTTTATAATGGCGCTTTTGACGCTCTAACAGATTGTGAAGTTCCGGCTCATCAAATTATCCGCTGGAATGTTCCGGGGAGTTTTGAGCTTGTTTATGGTGCCAAGAAAATGCTGCAAACGCAAAACGTTGATGCGGTAATTGTAATTGGATGTGTGATTCAGGGAGAAACAAAACACTTTGATTTTGTATGTGAAGGTGTTACTCAGGGCATAAAAGATTTGAATGTTCAGACTGATATTCCGGTTATTTTTTGTGTTTTAACAGACAATAACATGCAGCAGTCCATTGACAGAAGTGGAGGAATTCACGGAAACAAAGGGACTGAGGCGGCAATCGCTGCAATCAAAATGGCTTATATTCGCCAACAGGCTTCTATGTCACACCCGTTCAATCAACCATTGTTGTCTTCAGGAGCACTTCAGATCGAAGATAAGCCAAGAAAAATTGAGAACGAATAAAACACAATTGTTTTAATAATACTAAAACCTATACTGTGTAAAATAGTATAGGTTTTTTGTTTTTTTTATGATAGCTGTTGTTTAAAAAGCCAACAGAAATTCATTAAATTTGTACACCTTGGTTTCAAAAACCAGAATTGAAATAATAATATTACCCTGAGATTTTACCGATTATTTTCGATAAAAATCGATGGACAACCTTTAACCCAAATTTTTTAATGTCGAGTATCATTCAATTACTTCCTGATCACGTTGCGAATCAAATTGCTGCCGGAGAGGTGGTTCAAAGACCTGCTTCGGTTGTAAAAGAGCTGTTAGAAAATGCTGTTGATGCGAAAGCAACTGACATTAAATTGATTATTAAAGATGCCGGAAAATCATTAGTTCAGGTTATCGATAATGGAATGGGGATGAGTGTAACTGATGCACGTTTGTGTTTTGCACGTCACGCTACTTCAAAAATACGCCAGGCCGAAGATCTTTTTTCGCTTCATACTAAAGGGTTTCGTGGAGAAGCATTGGCTTCTATTGCGGCGATTGCGCACATGGAAATGAAAACGAAACAGGATCAGGAAGAACTGGGGACGCATATTGTAATTGAAGGAAGTAAATTTGTGTCGCAGGAAGAAGCTGTTTTGCCTAAAGGAACTTCTTTTGCGGTTAAAAATTTATTTTTTAATATTCCTGCACGTCGTAATTTCTTAAAATCGGATACGGTGGAATTTCGTCATGTTATGGACGAGTTTCAGCGTGTGGCAATGGCGCATCCTAATATTCATTTTACCTTTTACCACAATGGAAGCGAATTGTATAATTTGCCAGCGGCAGGTTATCGTCAGCGAATTGTGGGAATCATGTCCGGTAAAACCAATGAGAAATTGGTTCCGGTAAGTGAAGATACAGAGATCATTAACGTTCAGGGATTTGTTTGCAAACCAGAGTTTGCAAAGAAAAGCAGAGGAGAGCAATTCTTTTTTGTAAACGATCGTTTCATTAAAAGCGGTTATCTGCATCATGCAGTAATGGCGGCTTATGATGGACTTTTGAAAGACGGTTCGCAGCCAAGTTACTTTCTATATTTGAAAGTTCCGCCCAATACGATTGATATCAATATTCATCCTACCAAAACAGAAATTAAGTTTGATGATGAGCAGGCCTTGTACGCTATTTTAAGAGCCTCTATAAAACACAGTTTGGGGCAGTTTAATGTCGCGCCGGTTTTAGATTTTGAACGTGACGCCAATTTAGATACTCCGTACCATTATAAAGATTTAGAAGCTGAAACGCCAACGATTCAGGTTGACGGGACTTTTAACCCGTTTACAGATGATAAAACCAATCAGCATTATGCGAAATCGGGCTCAGGTTCCGGTTTTAGTTCGGGTTCTGGTTTTAGCTCAGGATCTGGCTCGGGTTCCAATTCAGGTTCAGGTTCAAGTTATAGCTCAGGAGCAAATTCTTATTCCGGTTATTCTAAAAGAGTCGAGCCAACGGCAAGCTGGGAAAGTTTGTATACCGGTTTAGAGACAGAAAGTATCGAAAGTTCACCGTTTACCTTCGAAAACGAAGAAGTGACCTCCTCCTTATTTAACGATAATGAAATTGAACAAGCGAGTCAGGGAACCTATCAGATTCATAAAAAATATATCGTATCGCCAATTAAATCCGGAATGGTGATTGTCGATCAGCAAAGAGCACATCAGCGTATTTTGTACGAGCAGTTTTTGTTGAATATGACCGTTAATCAGGCCTCTAGTCAGCAATTATTGTTCCCGTTGAATTTATTTTATTCTTCGGCCGAAATGAAACTGATCGAAGAACTGAAACCTTCTTTAGAAACAACCGGTTTCGTTTTTGATGAAGCGCAAACCGATCATATTGTGATTTCCGGAATTCCGGTAAACATTACCGAAAGCGAAGTCTCTCTGGTTATCGAACAGTTATTAAGTGATTTGCAGGACGGAATTCCGGCCAACAGTTACAGTCAGAATGATACCATTGCCAAGTCGATGGCTAAAAGTTTAGCGGTTAAAACCGGATCGTATTTAACCGAAAAAGAACAGGACAATCTGGTTAACGGATTATTTGCCTGCAAAGATCCAAACATTTCACCTTTTCAAAAACCTACCTTCATCACGATGCGTGTAGAAGATATAGATAAAAAGTTTGCCTTATGATGAACAACATGACTCCTGTCGTAAAACAACTGCTTATAATTAATATCATATTTTTTATTGGTGCGCAGTTAGTGCCTGTTTCCGAGCAGTTTTTTGCACTATTTTTTCCGGAAAGCGATTTTTTTAAACTTTGGCAGCCCATAACACACATGTTTATGCATGGCGGTATTTTGCATATTGCCTTTAATATGTTTGCGATGGTTTCTTTCGGATCGGCCTTGGAACATTTTTGGGGAGGAAAGAAGTTTATTTTCTTTTACATCTCCTGTGGATTAGGTGCCGCTTTATTGCAAATAGGGGTAAATTATTTGCAATTCCAGGCAGCTTTAGAGCCGGTAAGAAGCTTAGGGTTATCAGATGCAACATTACATCAGATCTTAAATGTAAATTTTAGTGACGGGTCGGGTTTTAGATCCGATTTGTTTTTTGATCAAATTAAGCCAATATTGGAAGGGGTTGGAAAGACCAATCTTACTGAAGAAGGATTTAAAGGATTATTTAATGCTTCTGTAATTACTCAGGTGCCAATGGTAGGAGCTTCGGGTGCTATTTACGGACTTTTGGTGGCTTTTGCTTTTATGTTTCCAAATGCTGAGCTTGCTCTGATGTTTATACCAATTCCGATTAAGGCGAAATATTTTGTACCAGGAATTTTAGCCATTGATTTGTTTTTAGGTTTCAAAGGAGATTCTATATTTGGAGGAGGAGGTACAGGGGTTGCTCACTTCGCTCATATTGGAGGTGCGGTCATTGGGTACTTCATGATGTGGTACTGGAAAAAAAATCAGTTTAATAACAATCGTTGGAATTAATTTTTAACTTTAATATTGCAAATAAAAACTAAAGAAAGCTTTTATGAACATTCTGGATGATTTAAAATTACAATATCGATTAGGCGGAATAGCCATGCGTGTTATTTTTTGGAACATTGGTTGTTTCCTGATTTCATTAGTGTTATTCTATAACTTTTCTACAGCTCAGTTTGCTTTTCCGAACTGGCTGGCATTGTCATCAGATCCTGCCGTTTTTATGTTCAAGCCCTGGACGTTTTTGACGTATGCTTTCTTTCATTATGGCTTTCTGCATTTATTGTTTAATATGATGGTGTTGAATTTTGCGAGTCAGCTATTCCTGACTTTCTTTACCCAAAAACAATATCTCGGATTGTATATTTTAGGAGCCATTTTTTCAGGGATTGTTTTTGCACTGAGTTTTTATTTTTTAAATATTTCAGCGCCTATAGTTGGAGCTTCAGCTGCAATCATGGCAATCCTGATGGGTGTTACCACTTATCAGCCTTTGATGAATGTGCGTTTATTGCTTATAGGCAATGTAAAGCTTTGGCACATTACAGCTGTGATTCTGGTTCTTGATTTAATGCAGTTTCGTTTAGACAATACCGGAGGACATATCTCGCATTTGGCAGGAGCTTTCTTTGGATTTCTTTTTATCAAGCTGCTTCAAAACGGTACAGATCTTAGTAAAATTGTTTCCAGAACATTAGATTTCTTTGCCAATCTGTTTAAAAAATCCCCGTCGACCCCATTCACAAAAGTTCATAAAAATTACAAAAAACCTACTGAAAAAGTGACGTCAAGAATTGTTACGAAAGATAAAACGCAACAACAAATTGATGAAATTTTAGACAAAATCAGCCAGTCCGGTTATGATTGTCTGACAAAAGAAGAAAAAGAGTTTTTATTTAAAGCTGGAAAATAATCGTTTTAGGCCCGCAATATGAAAAACCTTTCATGGTTTAATAAAATAATGTTCTTTTTGAATATAGTGCTAACTGTACTGACCTTTAGTATTTATATTTTACCATTTCTGGCACCAAAGAGTTTTCCGCTTCTATCGGTCTTAACGCTCTTTATGCCGGCTTTCTTCGTTCTCAATGGTTTGTTCTTTGTCTATTGGGGAATTCAGTTTAAAAAACGTCTTATTTTATCCGGTTTGGTATTGTTAACAGGAATTACTTTTATCAGTAAATTTTATAAATTCTCGACAAAAGAATATGTTAGGGACGAGAGAGATTTCTCTGTAATGAGTTATAACGTGCGTCTTTTTAATGTCTTTAAATGGCTCGACCGCGACGATATTCCTTCCAATATAAAAGCTTTTATCGACGAAAAAGACCCGGATATTCTGTGTATTCAGGAGTATTCCAACTCGGCTCATCTGGATTTGAAAGTGTATCCGCATCGTTACATTTTCATCGAGGGAAATAAAATTAAAACCGGTCAGGCGATCTTTTCAAAATTTCCTATTATTAATCAGGGAAATATCATCTTTCCAAACTCAGATAATAACGTAATCTATGCCGATATTAAAAGAGGTAAAGAGGTTATTCGGGTGTACAACATGCACCTGCAGTCTATAAAAATTTCGCCGGATGTAAGTGATATTTCAGATAATATTGATCATGTCAATCAGGAAAAATCGCAGTTAATTTATACCCGAATCAGTAAAGGATTTAGACAGCAGCAAGAACAAGCCGAGATCTTTAAAGAAAATATCAAACAATGCGAAAACCCGATTATTATTTGTGGAGACATGAACAATAGTCCGTTTTCGTATGTGTACCGAAATATCAAAGGAAAACTCAAAGACGCCTTTGAAGAAGCTGGAGAAGGATTTGGAGCCACCTATAAGTTTCGTTATTATCCGGCACGTATTGATTATATTTTTACGGATAGTAAGATGAAAGTCAAACAATTTGAAAGTTTTTCCGACTTCGAAAACTCAGATCATTATCCTATTATGACAAGGCTTTCTATTGAGTAGCGTTTTTAGGATCGCGTAAGGAGTGAGAATATTTAACCGCAAAGGACGCAAGGAGTTTTTACTTATTAGATTTTATATAAACGCGAGGTTCGCAAAGCTTTATCTTATTGCTTTGCGTCCCTTGCGTTTATATGTGTAAACTTAGACAAAAAAACTTTGCGTCCCTTGCGGTTAAGCCACAGTAAACTACTTATAGATTCAGTTTTCGGTATTGCAATGGAGAGGTCTGTTTGAGTTCTTTAAACTTTCTGTTGAAATTGGAAATGTTGTTAAAGCCACATAATTCGGCAATTTCGAGAACCGAAAGTTCACTGTTGTTGGCCAGCAGCTTGGAAGCGTGTTCGATTCTCACTTCGATTAAAAACTGGAAAAAGGACTTGTTGGTCCGGACTTTAAAATACCGGCAGAACGCATTTTTAGTCATATTGGCAATCGAGGCAATCTCATCCAGGTTAATGTTTTTTTGGTAGTTGGTCATTACATGTTCAAATACCGTCTGCATTCGTTTCCCTTCATTATCTGTGATTTTTTTATCGTACAAATGGTTGGAGAGCTGTTCTCTCTCGCTGTTAGAAAGCCACTTTATGATTTCCAGAAACAAAATGAAGCGTTCGTAGTTGTCTGATTTGTTTAGTTTTTTAAAAGATTTGACGATTTTTTTAGGAGGATTGTGGGTGATAAATCCATTTTTGCTGTTTTCTAAAAAAGGCTGGATGTTTTTGAAAGTGGTTAGCGAAAAAAAATCTTTTCCAAATGAGTTCGTGGTAAAGAATAAGGTACGCATAATGGAAGATTCATTATCATATACTTCACTTCTGAAAACATGAGGTAAATTGCTTCCAATCATTAAGATATCGCCTTCGCGGTAATGCGAGATGGTATCTCCGGCAAATATGGCACCCTGTCCTTTTTCGATAAAACTAATTTGTATTTCTTCGTGCTGATGGAGTTTGTCGTAAAAAACGATCTCTCTATCCTCTTGATATATAAGAGGATCTTCTCCCGATTTAGGGATTTTAAATGGAAAAACTTTCATGGTTGGTCAAGGTTAGTTCATTCAAATATATTTTATTTTGTCAAAAAAATAGCAATATATTAATTGGTTTTTTGTGTAATCAGTTTATATAGGGTAATATAGTATTGTTTTGAGGTAATTTTTAAGCCTCTTGCTTTGTTCAATATAAATAATTTTGGTTTTAATTAAAATCGATATTATGAGTATTCAATGGAAAGGCGTTATGCCGGCAGTAACAACCAAATTTACTGCAGATGATAAATTAGACTTCGGAATGTTTGAAGTTAACTTACAAGCACAATTAGAAGCAGGTGTTGAAGGAATAATTCTGGGCGGAACATTAGGAGAAGCCAGTACTCTTTTGGAAGAGGAAAGAAGAGAATTGGTGAAAAATACGGTTAGCCTGGTAAACAATCAGGTACCGGTGATTATGAATATTGCAGAGCAAACTACACGTGCCGCAATTTTAGCAGCCAATAAAGCCGAACAAGATGGAGCAAAAGGATTGATGATGCTGCCTCCAATGCGTTATAAAGCTTCTGATTTTGAAACGGTAACGTATTTTTCTGAAGTCGCAAAAAACACATCACTTCCAATAATGATATACAATAATCCGGTAGATTATAAAATTGAAGTTACACTGGATATGTTTGAAGAACTTTTAAAATTTGATAACATTCAGGCCGTAAAAGAATCAACAAGAGATATTTCAAATGTAACGAGAATGATTAACCGTTTCGGTGACCGATTAAAGATTTTATCAGGAGTAGACACTCTGGCTTTAGAGAGTTTGCTGATGGGGTCTGACGGATGGGTTTCTGGTCTGGTATGTGCTTTTCCAAAAGAAACTGTTGCGATATACAAATTAGCCAAAGCCGGAAGAATTGATGAGGCTTTGAAAATATACAGATGGTTTCTTCCTTTATTAGAATTAGACATTAATTCATTTTTAGTACAAAATATTAAGCTTGCAGAAGTAGCAACAGGTATCGGGACAGAATATGTTCGCGCACCAAGATTACCGCTTCAGGGAGCTGAAAGAGAAAAAGTTTTAGATATTATTGCCAAATCCTTAGCATCAAGACCAACTTTGCCTGATTATAAAAACTTGTAACAGTAAGTAAGCTGATACAATTGGTTTTACAAATTTCTTCTTTTAAGAATTGTAAAGTATTTATTCAAACAACAAAAAAAGAAATATGATTACAGGAAAAAATTACGTGGGAAGTACACTAAAAGCTGGGGGCAATAAAACATTTAAAACATTTAATCCGCAGCAGAATGTCGAAAATCCCTGGGTTTTTACAGAAGCAACTCATGAAGAAATTGAAGAAGCAGTTGCTTTGGCTCATCAGGCATTTGGAACGTATAAAAAATGTTCCGGTTTAGAAAGAGCCGGTTTTTTAAATGCTATCGCTGACGAAATCGTAGCTTTAGGAAATGATTTGTTAGTTCAGTATTGCAGTGAATCCGGCTTTCCAATGGGCAGAGCGGAGGGGGAGCGCGGAAGAATGGTTGGTCAACTACGCGCGTTTGCCCAAATGCTCATTGAAGGGAGCTGGGTTCAGGCTGCAATTGATACGGCAATAACAGACAGGGTTCCTGCACCAAAAGAAGATTTGCGTAAAATTTTGGTACCCCTTGGCCCGGTGGTGGTTTTTGGGTCCAGTAATTTTCCGTTTGCATTTTCAACAGCTGGTGGAGATACCGCTTCAGCATTAGCGGCGGGTTGTCCTGTGATTGTAAAAAGTCATTCGATGCATGTGGGAACAGGGGAAATGGTTGCTTCGGCTATTATAAAAGCAGCACAAAAAACAAATATGCCAGAGGGTGTTTTCTCCAATCTTATTGGTGGGGGAACAACTCTTGGAACTGCATTGGTGAAACATCCGTTGGTAAAAGCAGTTGGTTTTACCGGAAGTATCCGTGCCGGAAGAGCCTTGTTTGATTTGGCAGCACAGCGACCGGAGCCAATTCCGGTTTTTGCCGAGATGGGAAGTGTAAATCCTGTGGTGCTTTTGCCAAATGCTGTAAAGGTAAACAGTCAAAAATGGGCTACGGCTTATGCAGGATCTATCACGCTTGGAGCAGGTCAGTTTTGTACCAATCCAGGATTACTGTTTGGAATTAAAGGAGCTGAGTTGAATAAATTCTCAGAAGAATTAACTCAGGCCATTGAAAAAATAGAACCATTTTGTATGTTGCATCCTTCAATGAAAGAAGGTTTTGAAGAAGGATCAGCAACTATGCTGGCACAGAAAGGTGTTGCAAAAATTGCAGAATACAAAGGTGACGCGGCACCAAATTACGGAGTACAGAAAGTTTTAACCGTAGACGGGAAAACTTTTTTAGAGAATAAAATCTTAAGTCATGAGGTTTTCGGACCTGTTTCGGTACTGGTGCAATGCGATGATGAACAACAATTGCTGACGATTATCAATCAATTAGACGGGCAGTTGACAGGTACTATTATTGGAGAGCCTGAGGAATTGAAAAATCAGGACGAATTAATTGCAGCGATGCAGAGTAGAGTGGGACGATTGATTTTTAACGGTGTTCCTACAGGAGTTGAAGTTTGTCCTTCAATGATTCACGGAGGGCCTTATCCAGCTTCTTCTGATTCGAGATTTACTGCCGTTGGAATTCATGCCGTTTATCGCTGGGTTCGACCGTTTAGTTATCAGAATTGGCCCAATGAATTATTACCTGCAGAATTGCAAAACGAGAATCCATTACAGATTTTAAGAACCTTAAATAATATTCAAACAAAATCCCAGATAGTATAAATGGTAAAGAAGACTTTTTTTTGTGTAGATGCACACACTTGCGGGAATCCTGTAAGAGTGGTGGCAGGCGGTGGGCCGAATTTGACTGGCGCTAACATGAGCGAAAAACGTCAGCATTTTTTAAAAGAATTTGACTGGATCCGTAAAGGCTTAATGTTTGAACCCCGCGGACATGATATGATGAGCGGAAGTATTTTATATCCGCCAAGCGATCCTGCAAATGATTTCGGAATTTTGTTTATCGAAACTTCCGGTTGTCTGCCAATGTGTGGTCACGGAACTATTGGTACCATTACCATTGCCATTGAAGAAGGTTTGATTACCCCAAAAATACCGGGAAAAATAAGAATGGAAGCTCCTGCCGGTCTCGTGAATATCGAGTACCAGCAAACCGGAAACAAAGTCGACTGGGTACGTCTGACCAATGTAAAGTCCTATTTAGCAGCAGAAGGATTGACTATTGATTGTCCTGAACTGGGAGAAATTACTTTTGATGTGGCATATGGAGGAAATTATTATGCGATTGTGGATCCACAAGAGAATTTCTCCGGAATTCAAAATTTTTCGGCAGGTAAAATTATCCAGCTGAGTCAGGAAGTTCGTAAGAGAATTAATGCGAAATATCCGGACTATTTTATCCATCCGGAAAATGATACCATTCGTGATGTGAGTCATATGCTTTGGACGGGAGAGCCTTTAGATCCAACATCGTCAGGTCGAAATGCTGTTTTCTACGGAGACAAAGCCATCGATCGTTCTCCTTGCGGTACCGGAACATCAGCGAGAATTGCGCAGCTGCATGCCAAAGGGAAACTTAAAGTAGGAGAAGATTTTATTCACGAAAGTTATATTGGCAGTAAGTTCATTGGAAAAGTGGTGGAGGAAACTTCAATTGGAGAAATTCCCGCTATTGTACCAAGTATTCAGGGCTGGGCAAAAGTATACGGTTACAACACCATCATCATCGATGAAGCAAATGATCCGTATGCTCATGGTTTTCAGGTAATTTAAAAAATATTAAAAATTTAGATTCATTGAAGGAGGATAAGATTCTTCTTCAATGAATTTTTTAATTTCGTACAAATGAAAAGAATAAGTATAGTTGGAGGAGGTATAATAGGCTTGTGTACCGCTTATTATCTGGCTAAAGAAGGATATGAGGTAACTATTTTTGATCAGTCTCCTATGGATGACGGTTGTTCTTATGGAAATGCCGGAATGATCGTTCCGTCGCATATTATTCCGTTGGCACAGCCCGGTATGATTGCTCAGGGAATCAAATGGATGTTCGACAGTCAGAGTCCGTTTTATGTAAAACCGAGATTAGATGCCAATTTGATGAAATGGGGGCTGCAGTTTTACAAACATGCCAATGAGAAACACGTCGCAAATGCAATGCCTGCACTACGTGATTTGTCACTGTTGAGTAAAGAATTGTATCAGGATTTTGCCAGAGAAAACAATTCGTTTTTCTACGAAGAAAAAGGACTTCTGATGTTGTATAAAACGGATAAAGTAGCACATGAAATGTTTCATGAAGGACGAGAAGCCGAAAAACTGGGTTTAAAAGTAGATTATCTTTCTGCGGCAGCAGTTGCAAAATTAGAGAACGGTACTAAAACCGATATTTTAGGAGGGATACACTATAAAGGCGATGCCCATTTGTACCCACAGAAATTCATGCAGTTTATCAAAGAAGAATTAAAGCATTTAAAAGTAGAAATTCACTCCGGTACAACAGTACAGGATTTTACTTTCGATCATCATAAAATTACAAAGGTCGTAACAGATAAAGGCACATTTAGCGCAGATGAAGTTGTGTTGGCGGCCGGTTCCTGGAGTCCTTCATTGGCTAAAAAACTCGGGATTTCAGTTTCTATTTTACCGGGAAAAGGATACAGTTTCACACTGAAGGATCAAGATCATAAACCTTCGATTCCTTCGATTCTATGTGAAGGAAAGGTAGCTGTAACCCCTATGAACAATGATATTCGTTTTGGGGGAACTATGGAGATTACCCATACCGGAGATACCAAAATCAATAAGAACAGATTACAGGGAATCATAAACAGTATCAATGAGTTTTATCCCGATATGCAGGTAGGAATGCCTGAAAATAAGGATACCTGGTTTGGTTTCAGACCTTGTACACCTTCGGGAATGCCAATCATCACCCGTGCCAAAAAAGTTGTAAATTTGACTTTCGCCACCGGACATGCGATGATGGGTTTAAGCCTTGCACCGGCAACCGGAAAAATAATCACAGAGATTATTTCAGGCAAAAAAACTTCGGTTGATACTAAAATGTTTCAATTATAAATTATGAGATACGATTCAATTCCGGCTTCTTTATTCGAAAATAACCGTAAGAGGTTTATCGAAAAAATGCAGACTAATAGTTTGGCTATTCTTACTTCAAACGATGTGATGCCCAATAATACAGATGATGTCATGGGGTTTGCGCAAAATAATGATTTGTTTTATCTGTCCGGAATTGAGCAGGACGAAACCATTTTGGTACTTTATCCCGATGCTTTTAAAGAAGAAAACAGAGCTGTTTTATTTGTAAAAGAAGTCACTGAACATACATTAATATGGGATGGAGATTTCTTGACCAAAGAAAAAGTTACGGCGCTTTCCGGAATTAAAAATGTAAAATGGATACACGAATTTGAAAAAGCCCTACAGCTGTTTGCCTTTGAGGCCGATGCCATTTATCTGGGACACAACGAGCACATTAAAAGAATAACTTCGGAAATGAATACCCGCCAGGATCGAATGATTCAGTGGTGCAAACAAAAATATCCGTTGCATCACTACGAACGTGTAGCCAAAATAACAAGAGAGCTGCGTCCTGTAAAATCAGATGAAGAGATCGCTTTGATTCAAAAAGCAGTGGCCATAAGTATCGAAGGATTCAAAGCATTGTTAAAAGCAGTAAAACCTAATGTGAAAGAATACGAACTGGAAGCTGAGCTGGCGTACCATTACATCAAAAACGGAGGAAATCGTCATGCCTTCAAACCTATTATCGCTTCGGGCAGGAATGCCTGTGCTTTACATTACAATACCAATGATTCAGTTTGTCAGGACGGCGATATGCTTTTGGTCGATTTTGGGGTTTGTTATGGCAATTACAATTCTGATACTACGCGCTGTCTTCCGGTAAACGGAAAATTTTCTCCTCGTCAGAAAGAAGTTTACCAATCGGTTTTATACTGTCTGAAAGAAGGATCAAAATTTTTAAAACCGGGTGTTTTATCGAAAGAGTACGAATTGCAGATGGCAAGTCTGGTGGAAGCCGAACTGGTAAAACTAGGTTTGATTACTTTGGAAGAAATTGAAGCGCAAGACCCCGAAAATCCTGTGTACAAAAAATACTTCATGCACGGAACGGCTCATTTTGTGGGACTGGATGTTCATGATGTGGGATTGTATTCCAAACCTTTTGAAAAAGGAATGGTGCTTACCTGCGAGCCCGGAATTTATATTCGGGAAGAAGGAATCGGCTGCCGACTGGAAAATGATTATTTGTTAACCGAAGACGGAAACATTAATTTATCTGAAGGATTGCCTATTGAAATTGAAGAAATAGAACAGCTATTAAATACTAAATAAACCATGATTAAAAAACACTTCTTACTGCTTCTTTTGGTTTGCTCGAGCATTTTGGCTCAAAAAGATATTAATATTAACGAATTAAAGTGGCTGCCCAATTCACATTCATTTTGGGTAAATTCAGGAAAGGATATTTTGGTGTATGATGTGGATAAACTCAATCAGAATACCACTGTTTTAACCCAACAACAGCTCACAACAGCAGGGTTTAACGGAGAAGTAGAAGAATTAGTCTGGAACCAGAATAAAAGTAAAGTTCTGGTGTATACCAACTCAAAAAAAGTCTGGAGAGCCAATACCAGAGGTGACTATTGGTTTTTTGATTTGACGACCGGAAAAGGAAGAAAATTGGGAGCCAGTTTAGAAGAGTCTTCTTTAATGTTTGCCAAATTTTCTGCGGATAACGAAAATGTGGCTTACGTTTCAAAACACAATATTTACCTTGAAAATCTGGCGTCAGGAAAGATTACCGCTTTAACGACAGATGGAACTGATAAAGTAATCAATGGAACTTTTGACTGGGTTTATGAAGAAGAATTGGCTGCGCGTGACGGATTTCGCTGGAGTCCTGATGGTAAAAGTATTGCTTTTTGGCGTGTAGATGCTTCGGAGACAAAGTTTCACTTAATGATTAACAATACAGCTGCTTTATATCCATTTGTAATTCCGGTAGAATATCCTAAAGCTGGAGAAAAACCTTCTGCTGTAAAAATTGGAGTTATTGATATCACTTCTTTAAAAACCAACTGGCTTGATATTCCGGGAGAACCGGATAATAATTATTTGGTTCGTATGGAATGGGTGGCAAAAGATGAGGTAATGGCCATACAATTGAATCGAAATCAAAATCAGGTTTCGATTTACAATTGCAATACACAATCCGGAAAGGCAACTTTGGTATATCAGGAAAAGTCAGCAGAATGGATTGATGTTTTTGATATTTCCTCTGGCGTGTACGATGGTTTCCCTTGTCAGTTTGTAGACAATGGTAAATCTTTTTTATGGAGTTCAGATGCCGATGGCTGGATGCATGTGTACAAAATAAGCCGTGACGGAAAAAAGAAAGAACTGATCACAACCGGAAATTTCGATGCTTATTTTAAAGCTTATAATGACAAGACAAAATCAATTTATTATATCGCAAGTCCAAAAGATGCTACGCAGCGTTATCTGTATGAGACGAATGTTAATTCTCTTAAAACCAAAAGAATAACTCCGGAAGTATTTGAAGGAACCAATGAATATGAGTTTTCGACAGACGGATCGTACGCCAAACACACCAATTCTAATATCAATCGTGATTTTAATGTACGCTTAGTTTCACTTTCCGATCATAAAAAAATACTGCCAAAAGAAGCTGATGTTTTTGTAAAACCAACACGTGACTTTTCATTAGAGAAATTCAAAGTAGCCACTGTCGACGGAGTTGAAATCGATGGAATCATGGCAAAACCTCTTGATTTTGATCCGACAAAAAAATACCCGGTGTTCTTTTATGTTTATGGAGAGCCAATGGCTTCGGTAGCGAATGACATGCCTTATTTTAATGGATTTATTGATTTGTTGATTCCGAAAGGATACATTGGGATTGCCATGGACAACAGAGGAACTCCGGTTTTGAAAGGAAGAAAATGGAGAAAATCAATCTATAAAAATATTGGAATCATCAACACCCGTGATCAGGCTATGGCGGCCAAAGAAGTACTGAAATGGAACTTTATTGATACGAACAGAGTGGCCATACACGGATGGAGCGGAGGTGGAGCCGTAACTTTGAACCTGATGTTTCAGTACCCTGAAATATACAAAACCGGTGTAGCGATCGCCGCAGTTACCGATCAGCATTTTTACGATAATATTTACACCGAACGTTATATGGGATTGCCGGACGAGAATGAAGCCGCCTACATTCAGGCTTCACCCGTAACACACGCAAAGAACTTAAAAGGAAATTTGCTTTACATTCACGGAACCGGCGACGATAATGTGCACTATAAAAATGCAGAAGTTTTGATTGATGAACTGATAAAATACGACAAAGTTTTTAATTTAATGATCTATCCAAATCGTACGCACAGCATTCATGAAGGCGAAGGAACCCGAAAACATTTAGTCGATACTTTTATAAAATTTATTGAAGAAAAGTGTCCTCCGGGAGCGAAATAAAATCATTTTAAAAGCATAAAAAAAGGGAGAATTTCTGTAAAAAGGATTTCTCCCTTTTTTTGTGGTCTAAAATCAATTAAAAAAACATAAAAAGTAAGAAAATAAGCACGTATGTTGCGCGAATTTGAAAGGGTAAGATAATACATGTAAAATATTAAATATGTAACAAAAGGGTAATATAATAGGTTTTTGCGATAATATATTATCATAAAAATTATCAAAAAAGCAAAACATTTGCCAATACTAATTATAAAACCATTTTATGAAATTCAAGTTTTTTCAAAGAAAAACGGTAGTACTTTTTTTTGTACTGCTAGCACAATTTGCGCTCGCACAGGAGCGGGTTGTATCGGGAATTGTTTCAGATAATGCAGGCTTACCTTTACCGGGTGCGAGTGTATTGATCAAAGGAACAAAAACAGGAGCTCAAACTGATTTTGACGGTAAATATTCTATAAAGACAAGTCAAAATGCTGTTTTAATCTTTAATTATATTGGCATGAAGGCTGTAGAGGTAACCGTTACGGGGAACACTGCCAATGTTTCTTTATCCCCTGCTTCAGAGCAGCTGCAGGAAATTGTCGTTACCGCTCTGGGGTTGAAGAGAGAAAAGAAATCTTTGGGATATGCCACTCAGGAAATTAAAGGAGAAGACCTGACCAAAGTAAACAATGGTAACGTTGCCAATGCGATTTCAGGTAAAATTGCCGGTGTACAAATCAGACGTAACAATAATATTGGAGGTTCAACGAATGTGGTGATTCGTGGTACTACTTCCTTAACTGGAAATAATCAGGCGTTATGGATTGTAGACGGTATTCCGTTGAATAATGACAATACCAATAGTGCCGATCAGAAAAGCGGAGGTAACACAGGAGGATACGATTACGGAAATGCCGCTTCGGATATCAATCCTGACGATATCGAAACGATGAACGTGCTGAAAGGAGCTGCAGCTTCTGCTTTGTATGGTTCAAGAGCTTCAAACGGGGTGATCCTTGTAACGCTAAAAAAAGGAAGTAAATCTAAAGGAGGTTTAGGCGTAAGTTTTAGCTCCGGAGTAACTGTTGGTGTAGTCGATAAAAAAACATTACCGGAGTATCAAAATCAGTACGGTGGTGGATATGGTGACTTCTATGGCACAGTAGATTTAGGAAGTGGAGTACATCCGTATGCTGCAACCGATGATGCTTCATGGGGACCTAAATTTGATCCTAATTTGTTAGTGTACAACTGGAGTTCTTTTTACCCTGAATTACCGGGTTACGGAAAAGCTACTCCCTGGACAGCAGTAAAGAAAAATCCAAATGATTTTTATCAAAAGAGCTTAACGTTTATTAATAATATCGCTTTTACCGGATCAGGTGAAAAAGGAGATTTCAGATTTGGTTATACGAACTATAACATGAATCAGGGGATTTTGCCAAACAGCAACAATCGTAAAGACAATTTTAACTTCTCAGGAAGCTATAACATTCTGCCAAAAACTAAAATTTCAGCATCGGCCAATTATTTAAAAGCAAATGCGAAAGGAATGAATGAGACTGGTTATGGTGACGGTGGAAATAACTATCTGAGCAGTATCAGACAATGGTACTCTACAAGTGTAGATTTTCAGGATTTAAAAGATGCTTATGACCTTACAGGAAAAAATACAACCTGGAGTGTTGGAGGACCAAATGATTTAACATTGCAGTTTCATGACAATCCATATTTTCAAAGATACAACAACTACAATACTTTAGATCGTGATCGTTTTTTCGGAAACTTTGCTTTGAGTACACAAATCACCGATTGGTTTGATGTTACAGGTAAGGGTGCTATAGATACCTATAGTCAGTTACAGGAAGAGCGTATTGCTGTGGGATCAAAAAGAACACCAAATGCACTTGGACAGTATACCAGATTTGATAAAACGTTCAGAGAGATCAACTTCGATTTGATCATGAATTTTAAAACCAATATTACAGACGGAATTAAGTTCAACGGAATGCTTGGAGCTAATTCAAGACGTTCAGTGAGTAAGTCAATTTTTGCAGCCACAAATGGCGGACTGGTAGTGCCTGGAATTTACGCTTTGAGTAATTCTATTGATAAAATCAACAGCCCTGGTGAGTCAGAAGTAGCCATCGGTACCAACAGTGTTTATGCTAATGCGAGTTTCAATTTTATGGAAACTTATTTCTTAGAGGGAAGTTATCGTGTAGATAAGTCTTCAACGTTACCATCAAGTAATAGTACTTATACGTACCCTTCGATTACAGGAACTTATATCTTTAGTAACCACATTAAAACAAATTGGTTGTCTTTTGGAAAACTTCGTTTGAATTATGCAGAAACAGGTAATGATGCTCCGTTTGCTGTGATTGCAGCAACTTATCCAAAAGGTGATAATTTTGGACCTGACGGAATTCGTTTCTCTACAGAAAACAATAAAAGTAACTCTAATTTAAAAAGTGAGTTGACAAAAGGTGTTGAAGCCGGTATAGAACTTAAATTGTTCAATAATCGTGTAGGTCTTGATTTCTCTTACTACAAAAGCAATACAACCAACCAGATTCTTTCAGTGGAAACACCTACGCAAACCGGATACACCAGAGCCTGGATAAACGGAGGAGATGTTCAGAATAAAGGATATGAGGTGACCTTGTCTGTAATTCCGGTAAAAACAGCCAATTTTAGTTGGGAAGCAAAAGTAAACTGGTCTACCAATAAAAATGAAGTAATTTCATTAGGAGGAGCTGACAGAATTTCGTTAGGATCTTTCCAGGGAGTAGGATATGTTGCTGAGGTTGGAAAACCAATCGGACAGTTGATCGGTTCCGGATTTACTTATTTAAACGGAGAAAAAGTAATTCGTTCAAACGGAAGATATTTGCAAACGGCCGGAGCAACAATTGGGGATATAAACCCGGATTGGATTGGTGGTTTGAACAACGTAATTACGTATAAAAATTTCTCATTGAACTTTTTGATTGATGTGAAAAAAGGAGGAGACGTTTATTCATTAGACCAACGTTTCGGACATACTACAGGTATTTATGAAAGTACGGTTTCGAACAACCATTTAGGAAATCCACAAAGAAATCCGATTGCAAGCGGCGGAGGGATTCTGTTGTCTGGGGTTAAAGAAGACGGAACTCCAAATGATAAAGTGGTAAGTGTAGAAGGAGCAAATGGATATTCATTTTACAATTCCATGCCGGAACAGCAATATGTTTACGATGCTTCTTATGTGAAATTACGTGAATTAGGATTAAGCTACAGATTGCCATCAAAATTCCTTGCAAAGACTTTTATCACTAATATGATTTTGTCAGTTAATGGAAGTAACTTATGGATCATTCATAAAAATTTACCTTATGCTGATCCGGAAGCGGGACTTTCTTCAGGAAATCTTCAGGGCTTTCAAACCGGAGTTTTGCCTACCTCAAAAGAGTATAACTTTAATATGAAAGTTCAATTCTAAAAACAAAAAAAATGAAAATAGTAAAAACGATATTTTTTGCAGGAGCCATTTTACTTTCGGTAGCCTCTTGTGATAACTTAGAAGATTTAAATCAGGATAAAAAAGCATATACCACCGTTTTGCCGGGGGCGCTCATGACCAATGCGCAGGTAAATTATGCGTTCTTCCTGACCAATGCTTCAGTAAACAGCAATAATTTTAGAGGTTATGCTCAATATTGGTCTACCACAACCTATACCGATGAGGTGAACTACAATATGGAAAGAAGAAATTTAGGAAGCTCTCTTTCAACGTTGTTATACAGAGACGTTTTGCAGGATTTGGTAAACGCGCAAAAAGACATAAAGAGCAAAGAAGCTTTAGGAGCTGTTGATACTGCTATTAAGAAAAACAAAATAGCAGTACTTGACGTTCAGATTGTGATGGCGTATCAGGCGCTTGTAGATTTATTTGGAAACGTGCCTTACAGTGAAGCTTTGGATATTAACCTATATCCTTATCCAAAATACGATGATGCCAAAACCATTTATTTAGATCTGGCTGCCAGATTAGATGCTGCTATTGCTGCTATGGACGGCAGTAAAGAGAGCTTTGGTAAAGCCGATTTAATTTACAAAGGCGATGTGGCAAAATGGAAAACATTAGCGAATAGTGTGAAATTAAAATTGGGATTACACCTTGCAGACATTGAGCCTGCTAAAGCAAAAGCAATAGTAGAAAGTGCTTACAATTCAGGCGTAATGACCAGTGAAGATCAAACAGCATTGTTCCAGTATTTTTCATCACTTGTAGACATGAATCCGTTGTATGATACTCTGGTAAACGAAAGTCAAACTATCCCGACTGAATATTTTGTGAATCAGTTAAATGGAAAAAATGACCCAAGACGTGATATATTCTTTAATCCAAATTCTAAAAAGCAAGGAAATTATAAAGGAGCTCCTTATGCCAAACAAGTAAGTTATGGTGATTTCTCAAACATGGGATCAAGATTGAAAGAAAAAACAAACCCGGGAGTAATTTTTGACTACACCGAAACCTGTTTCCTTTTGGCAGATGCTGCAAACAGAGGATTTAGCGTAGGAGGAACTTCGGAAGAATATTATAAAAAAGGAATTTTGGCCAGTATGAATTTCTGGGGAGTTGCGAGTGCTGATGCGCAAACTTATTTGAGCAGAACCGATGTTGACTTTGCAACTGCTGCCGGAACGACAAAAGAAAAAATCGCTTACCAGCTTTGGATTGCTTATTACAATAGAGGATTTGAAGCCTGGACAGAATACAGAAGATTAGATTTTCCTGTATTGTTAGCCCCTTCAACTGCTGTTGATGCGGCAAAAGGAAAAGTACCGGTTCGTACTATTTACTCTCTTTTTGATAAAACCTTAAATAAAGAAAATTATGAAGCTGCCTCTGCTGCAATAGGAGGAGATTTAATGACTACAAAAATTTTCTGGGATAAATTTTAATTTGAATTAGTTTTCCTGTTTTTAACCGGGGCCTTTAATTAGGTTCCGGTTTTTTTGTTTAATCCCATTGTCCGACTGAGCGAAGCCGAAGTGTTTATTGAATCCCATTGTCGGACTGAGTGAAGTTCAGGTCTTATTTATTGAATTACATTGTCCGACTGAGCGAAGTCGAAGTGTTTATTGAATTACATTGTCCGACTGAACGAAGTTCAAGTTTTACTTATTGAATACCATTGTCCGACTGAGCGAAGTCGAAGTCTCGGTTTTGTTTTGTTTAAAAAACAATCCATTTTGTTCGTGAATACTTGATTTATTTGGTTTATTTTTTAATTATGTGTTTTTTTAAAGTTAAAAAGTTGTTAATTATATATTGTTTTTAAATAACATAGTATCAGTAAAATAGAAGCTATGCTGGTAAATTTGGTGGCAACAAATTAACCCAAAAAAAATGAAAACAAAACTACTAGTATTAATGCTTGTTTTTTCGATAGGGAAAATGAGCGCGCAGGGACTTCCTTGCCGGACGACAGAAGAAAACGCTAAAGTGTATCGGAATAGCCCCAAATCACTTCAGGAAAAAAAAGATTTTGAAGCCTTTACCAAAACATTTACCCTCCAGCGTAAAAGCAAAACTTCAAAAACAGCAGCAACACCTACTTATGTTATCCCCGTGGTTTTCCATATTTATGGAGACGTTCAAAGCGGAAAAACCATTACCTATGAAAAAATTGTCAATCATTTGGCTCAACTAAATGACGATTTCAATGGCAGGAATGCCGACTACCAAACAGTTGAGCCCTTTTTTCAAGCAAGAAGAGGAACATTAAACATCGAATTTAAACTGGCAAAAAAAGATCCTAATGGCGGATGTACGACAGGAGTTGTTTTCCATGCGGCTAAAAACGGTTACGGAAATGGCGGTGGCTACGATGATCAGATTGCTGCCGATGCCTGGGACAATAAAAAATATATGAACGTTTACATTCAGAACGATTTGTATAACGAAGGAGTTTTTAACAATTCAGGAGTTGCATGGTATCCTGATTCTGGTATGACGGCCAATAATACAGCACGTGTCGTTTTTAATGGAGCTTACCTTTACGACAACTCCTACAGCAAAGAATTTTCAGCAACCCTTACACATGAATTCGGACATTTCTTAAACCTTATTCATACTTTCGAAGGAGGCTGCTCCGGCACAGATGAAGTTGCCGACACCCCTGCAGAAGACGGTCAGCACACCTTGGCTTGTACACCGGGAACCAATTGTACAGGAGATAAAGTAAATATAGAAAACTACATGGGGTACAATGGAGCACAAGGCTGTTACAAAATGTACACCCAAGGTCAGATTGACAGAATGCTGGCTGCATTGCAGCATCCGGCAAGGATCACACTCTGGCAGCCTCAAAACTTAATTGACACCGGAGTGAACACGACTGAAAGCAGTTTAGTGGCAACCGGAACTACTTTTAAAGAAGCCATTATCAATGATGGATCTTTTGATACAGCCTCAGTGGTAACTTTAAGCGGAGGAAAAACTTTTGCACTAAGTTCAGGAACTTTGTTAGCCGGAACTCATTTTACACATACTTTTCCAGCCGGAATCACACCAGTTGTTACTGTAAATTCAAATGGTCAGGTGACAGTAACACTTTCAGGAAAAGCGACAAATCACGCGGCAGCGCAAAATACAACTGCCGGAATAACATTTTACCTGCGGCATTTACAGGAGGAACCACAGGATTGTCTTGTACTGCTTTGTTTTACAATTTAAGATTTACGGATCCTTATGGAATCTTCTTTGTAGACATGCCGGATATTAACATTTCCTCAAATTTAGTCTGGAAGTTTTTTGATATTGCAAAAGGAGACGACACTTCATTCGGAGGTTGGCGTTATGCGGCCAATGCACTAAAAATTGAAACTTATGGCAAAAGATTAACTTGTGAGAGTGGCAGCCGAAACATTACCTTATTAGCACAAAACACCGCAGTTGGCCCGACAAGTAATATGACCGCTCCGGGAGCATACCCAAATCAATTAGATTTAAGAACAGCGAGTTATACCGCTTGGGATGGAAAATCCGGATATGTAGGTTTTGAATACAAAATCGATGGATTACCTTGCTATGGCTGGTTCAAAATAAGTGTTGCGGCAAATGGAGACGGTTACACCATTTCTGAATATGCCTATAATACACAACCCAATGCCTCTATTTATACCGGTGTGACTAACAAAACGGCCGTTGTTCTATCAGAAAGTATACTGTACGAGGCAGAGGCAAATGACGGTGGTGTTACCACGACCAGTACAATTTCGTTGTCTACTAACAATGGAACTTTTACAAAAAGCACAGGAACTTTAACAGCCGGAACTGATTATACGATTACAGGAGTTCCTTCAGGATTAACCGCTGTACTGACGCTTCAGGGAAATAATAAAGTTGTGGTTTCCTTTACCGGAAAAGCAACCGCACATCTACCTGCAAATGATGCTGCTGTGACGATTACCTTTAAAGATGCTGCAATCACTGGCGGAATTGCAACTCTTGATATGTCATCAAAAACAATCAATTTGAAATTTGATGCGCCTTACGGAGTTTTCTATGTAAACAATCCTGATTATGTTGCTTCGGCAGCCCAAACCTGGCAGTATTTTGATTTAGGAATTGGAGATAATACGGAGTATGGAGCATGGCAGTTTGCCGCTGCCGCTTTAAAAGTAGAAACTTATGGTAAAAGACTGGTAGGACCTGCAGGTACACGTAACATTAGTTTAATTACAGAGGGAACTACAATTGGTGCTTCAAGTAATTTTGTAACCCCTGGAGCGGCATATCCGGATCAGTTAGATTTAAGAACGGCAAGTTATACAGCCTGGGACAATCAAACAGGTTATATCGGTTTTGAATATAAAAGCAGAGGGCGTACATGCTATGGCTGGATGCATGTTAAAGTAGAAGCGGGTGGAGTTGGTTATTCCGTTTTGGACTATGCTTACAATACGAAACCAAACGAATCCATTCAGGCCGGAACTCAGGCACCAGTAACCGTTTTGGCACCTTCAAGTCTGACAGCTACAGTGAACAATACCAGTTTACAAGCACAATTGACATGGGTGAACAACGCAACTAATGCGACAAACATTGTGGTAGAAAGAGCAGGAGCAGATAATGTTTTTGCCGAGATCACAACATTAGCAAGTACAGCAGTTACTTATACCAACACAGGTTTGACAGCCGGAAGTACTTATAAATACAGAGTACGTGCAAAAGCAAACAGCATTTACTCCGCTTATTCTAATGAGGTTACAGCCACTCTTACGGCAGGCTCAGCGTATTGTACTGCTCAGGGGAATAATAATTACGAATACATCAATTCAGTAACTATTGGAAGTTTCACCAATACATCCGGTAAAGATGCAGGCGGCTATGCCAATCTTACTTCTAAAACCGTGACCGTAACTCCGGGAACAGCAACAAGTGTAAGTCTGGCAGCAGGTTTCTCCGGAGGATCTTATTTAGAATATTGGGGAGTGTGGATCGATTACAATAAAAACAATGTTTTTGATGCTTCTGAAAAAGTGATTGACGGAATTTCTTCTACCGGAACAGCTACAGGTAGTTTTACACCAATTGCGTTTACGGGAACGACCAGAATGCGTATTGTAATGAAATATTATTCGAACCCGTTAGCTTGTGGAAACATTGGAGATGGTGATGTCGAAGATTATACAGTCGTTGCAGGTACAGCACCTAATCCGACAACTTTGCCGACACCAACCAATATTGGGAATTCAGGAGTGTATTCATCCGGATTTTATGCTTCATGGAATACAGTGGCGAATGCTACAAGTTATGAAGTGCAGTTGAATAATGCTACTACAGGCTGGACCACTTTCGGAACTTCCACAACCTATTATTTATGGGTTCCGAAACAAGGTACACAAACCGTTTATCAGTTTAGAGTTAGAGCTAAAAATGCAACTGATGCAAGTAACTGGAGCGCTCCGTTGACCATCGATTTACAAAATGGAAGTGCAGGAGCAGATCAGACTGATTTTACAAAATCATTTACGATGTATCCTAATCCGGCTTCGGATGTGGTTAATTTCAACTTCGCTAATTTAAACCTGGCGGATACTAAAATTACCATCTACGACAGTACAGGAAATGTTATTGACATTGTAAAAAACACACTTTCTTATCCGGTAAACCGTCTTAGAAAAGGAGTTTATATAGTGGTAGCTACAGATGGAAGCTTCACAGATACTAAAAAGTTATTGGTTAAATAAATAATTTGGTTTGTAAAGAAGAAAAGGGAAACGATATTGTTTCCCTTTTTTTATGCTTTTTAAAATTAAATACAGCTTAATTGATACCAATCCCAAACGGATTATCAATACTGTGCATTGGAGTAGTGAACCATTTTGGACCTTCGGCGGTCATATAAAAATGATCTTCATGACGAATCCCGAATTGACCCGGGATGCAAAGCATAGGTTCGTTACTTACTACCATTCCTTCTTGCAAAACAGTAGTATTGCCTCTTACCAAATACGGATGTTCGTGAATATCTAATCCTGTTCCGTGACCCACGCGATGAGGTAATCCAGGCAATTCGTAATCGGCACTCAAACCGCCTGCTGCAATTACTTTACGTGCGGCATCATCGACCGAACCGCAGGTTGCTCCTAATTGTGCGGCATCAAAAGCAGCTTTTTGTGCAGCCTTTTCTAAATTCCAGATTTTGATGTGTGCTTCTGTTGGAGTTCCGTACACATAAGTTCTGGTGATATCAGACAGGTAACCTTCCAAACGACAGCCTGTATCAATAAGTACAACATCGTTATCTTTTAAATCCTGAGGAGTAGTAACCCCATGAGGATATTGAGAATCATCGGCAAACAACACAATACAAAAGTAAGAACCTGAAGCAATTCCCGCTTTGATATGTGCCTGATTGATAAAATCGACAACCATTTCGGCTTTTATACCCGGATACAAAATACGTGCAGCGGCACGTTGAACCACCATCGTAATTTCTTTAGCTTGTTGGATGATCGCAATTTCATTTGCTGATTTCTGAATACGACAGCCAGTTGTAACCGGTTGGGAATTTTCGAATTCGTAATTTGGATTGGCTTTTACGATAGCATCAACTAAAAAATATCCGGCAGATTCGTCCAGTGCAATTTTACCGTTGTTTATGCCTTTGGTCTCCAGGATCTTTCCAAATAAAACAGATGGCGATTCGTGTTCTTCCCAGCAATTTAAATGCCCTTCAATTTGCATGAATTTTCTAAAAGTACCTTCCTCAAATTTTGGAACAATATATTCCAGGCTGCCGTCTTCAAACAATAAGGCTCCAACCATTCTTTCAGAGGGATTCCATTTGGTTCCGGTAAAATAGTATAAATTGGTTCCTGCGTTCACGAATAACGATTTAAAACCTGCTGTTTTCATAAGCGACGCCGCTTTCTGAATGCGCATTTGGTATTCCTCCGGCTGAATGGGTTTTACATTCAGGGTCATGTTTTGTATTTTTTCTAATTCTGCAATTGCGTTAGATCCGCCAACTCCAATGGTCATATTTGTTGTTTTAAGGTTAATAGTTTTTTGTTGTTTTTCTGGATTAAAAATAAGCCAATATTTTGGGATAGTGGTATTTTAACTTAAAGTAGATAAAATAGAATAATTTAAGGGTAATATACTATTGGATTTTGGGTTGTAATGCCTGTATTTTTAAAGATCAATTAAAACTTAAAAAATGAAAAGTATACAGCGTTTAGTATTGCTACTGTGTGTTGTTCTGAGTTCGTATTTTGTGTCAGCGCAGAATAAATCAGATTTGTACCAGAAGCTCACGGTATTGTTTCCAAAAGCCGAAATCACAACCATAGAAAATTTGGAAGGTTATGCAGAGTCATACCAATTGATTTTAGACGAACCTTTAGATCACAAAAATCCGCAAAAAGGAACTTTCAAGCATTATGTTTACCTCTCACATTTGAATTTTAATAACCCAATGGTTATTGAAACTCATGGTTACAATACCAATAATATCAAAAGTGAGGTGAGTAAACTGTTAAACGCTAATCAGATTGCAGTCGAATACCGCTTTTATGGAAAGTCGCGACCGGAACCACTTCCATGGGAATATTTAACAAACGATCAGGCTATCGCCGATTACCACAATCTTGTAACAAAACTGAAGCAGTTGTATACGGGAAAATGGATTTCGACCGGAATAAGTAAAGGTGGTGAAACAGCTTTGATTTACAAATCAAAATATCCAGATGATGTTGATGTGGCAATGCCTTATGTGGCACCGTTAATTAATACTCAGGAAGATCCCCGAACGGTAGAGCATACTAAAACAGTGGGGACAGCAGAATGCAGGGCTAAAATTACAGCCTTTCAGAGAGCAGTTTTAGAAAATAGAGAAGCCGTTTTAAAGGAGTTTAAACAATATGCAGAAGAAAAGAAAATGACTTTTGCCGAAGTTCCTTTCGCTGAAGCATTAGAATATGCAGTTTTAGAATTTCCTTTTTCTTTTTGGCAATGGGGAGGAAAATGCGAGGCCATTCCGTCAGTAACAGCGAGCCCGAAAGAGCTGTTTGCCTATCTGGATGAGGTTTCAGGCGTAAGAACTTATAACGATAAGATGTATTTTCATTATTTGCCGTCCTATTATCAACATTTAAAAGAATTGGGGTACTATGGATTTGATTTTTCTCCGGTTGCCGATTTGCTTCAAGTGGTAAAAAGTACTTCCAATGATCGATTTGCACCTAAAGGAGTGGCTATAAAATACAATCCGAAATACATTAGAGACGTACGAAAATATGTAGAAAATAAAGGCAGCAAAATTTTGTACATCTATGGTGGTTACGACACCTGGTACTCGTGCGCTCCAACACCTGATTCCAAATTAGATGCATTAAAAATGGTTCTTCCCGGGGGGAGTCACACTACAAGAGTGAAGGATTTTCCGGAGAGTGATAAGAAGCGAATCATGGAAACATTATCAAGATGGCTTGACTTAAAAGCACTTAACGATAAGGCCGAAATAAATTAAAAAGAAAAGGGGATTCAGGTTCTCTGGATAGTTTAACCGCAAAGTGCGCTAGGATTTTTAATTGTCAGATTTTATATAAACGCAAAGTTCGCAAAGCTATGATAATAAACTCTGCGAACTTTGCGTAAAACCTTGCGTGCTTTGCGGTTAACCTTTAAACCAGTAGTTTTTGTGTTTTCAAATAATCCATAGCAAATTTACCCTCATTAAAAAGTAAATCCAAAACACTTAAATTGTTGATAAAACCATGTTTATCGTCAAAAACCTGAGTGTATTTTTCAAATGAATTAAGGTCTTTTTTTCCGTTAGCCAAAACCCTGAAATCGGAGATATTTTCTACCTCATGAAAATACTCGGTGGTTTTGCTGAATTCTAATTTCATGCGCAGACATTTAGTGGTGATGTCCAGAACTTCCAGATTTAAATCCATTAAAAAAGTGTGCTGTTTTTCAAAAACAGGACGAATATCATCTTCAAAGAACTCAAAAAAAGGAGAACTTCTGTAGGCAGCTTCCAATGATTTGAAATGCTGTTTTTGCCAGTCAAATTCATTCTCGATGATAACATCTTTTGTTTTCTGATGACCTGATTTCGAATGTTTAACCGGTATATTTAGTAACTGAATTCCGTTCGGGCTATAGATGTAGGTACGGTTTCTGTTAGTTTGTTTCTGAAAATTATCTTCCATTTCAAAAGTAATATTTTCAGATTGTGCCATAACTGCAAAGTGGCTGATCGATGGAAAATAAGTAGGAAGTAAAAGAGAGTTCATCTTTAATTGCTTTAAAAGTTTCAGGTTTCAAGTTTCAGGTTGTGAGTGAACCTGAAACTTGAAACCTGAAACAAAAATAACTTTTTTTATTTATGCTTTGTTTTGTTTTCTTTTTTTCCAGAAATATTCTCCAACGAAATAGGCTGCAAGAATAAACAAGAAATACTTAAAGTAAGATTGTGGTTGTCCTTCACCATCAACAGTTGTGAAAACTCTGCTCCAACGAATTTTGTTGATTCCTTTACCGTTAGTATCCCAGCTCATCCAGATGAAAACCGGTTTCCCTACAATGTGATTTTCCGGAACGTAACCCCAGTAGCGGCTATCTTCAGAGTTGTGACGGTTGTCTCCCATCATCCAATAGTAATTCTGCTTAAAAGTATAAGTTGTAGCAGGTTTACCGTTGATTAAGAATTTAGAGCCATCCAGCTGTAAAGTGTTTCCTTCATAAGTGGTGATGATGTCTTTGTAAAATGGTAATGATTCATTGGTTAAAGCAACTGTTTTCCCTGCTTCCGGAATATAAATCGGACCAAAATTATCCTGATTCCATTTGTTGATGTGCGGGAAAATAGCGTTGTCATTTCCGTGGTCAATTTCTCTTGTAACGGCAGTAATACCAGGCGTATTTTTCAGACGTTCTGCACTTGCCTCAGTCAAAGCTCTGAAATAAAGAGTATCTCTTTTTTCGCTTTTAAATCCTGCTCCGTCTGTAATATCAAGTTCTCTTACCAAAGATTCAAAATCAATAGGAATTTTTGGGTCTATGGCTACGGAATAAGAATATTGTGGTTTTGCTCTTTCCGGTAAAACTAATTTTTTTCCGTTAATGAAAACAAATCCGTCTTTAATCGATAAGCTGTCTCCCGGAATACCTACGCATCTTTTTACGTAATTTGATTTTTTATCAATTGGTTTGATAACCCCCGGTCTTCCTTTTGGTTCATAAAAATAATGAACCGTATCTACCGGCCAGTTGAAAACTACAATATCAGTTCGTTTTATTTTTTCTAAAGCAGGTAATCTGAAATAAGGCAATTGTGGCCATTTCAAATAGGATCTTTGTTTTACAAACGGAATAGAGTCATGTACCATTGGTAATGCAACCGTAGTCATAGGGACTCTTGGGCCATAATTTACTTTACTTACAAACAGAAAATCCCCAATCAATAAAGATTTTTCTAAAGAAGAAGTAGGAATTGTATAAGGCTGTACTAAATAAGTATGTACCAATGTTGCTACGATAACGGCAAAAAGTAAAGAACTCAGGGTGTCTCCTGCTTTATTTTCAGAAGTTAATTTTCGGTCAGCGTTGTATGCTAGTTTTTGAGTGTAGCTAACATAATAGATATAGAAACCTAAAGTGAAAATTCCTAAAAGAGTATCTAAAGTTGTTTTTTTGCCAAACGTTCTTAAAGTCTCCACCCAAACCACCGGAAACATAATCAGGTTAATAATAGGAATGAAAAGCAATAAAGTCCACCAGGTCGGACGACTGATTATTTTCATTAAAACGATTGAATTGTATACCGGAATCGCAGCTTCCCAGCTTTTTCTTCCGGCAGCCTGATATAATTTCCAGGTTCCGATAAAATGAATAACCTGAACGGCTAAGAAAAATACAAACCAAAGATATAGTGTCATAATATTTTATTTAAAGTTTTAGGTTCGGGACTTAATTTAAAATTTTACCTAAACCTTCCTAACTGTTTATTTTAAATTTAATACGTCTTTCATAGAATAGATTCCCGTTTTTCCGGCAAGCCACTCTGCTGCGATTACCGCTCCAAGAGCAAATCCTTCGCGGTTGTGTGCAGTGTGTTTTAATTCGATGCTGTCTACAGGGGAGTCGTAAGTTACAGTATGGGTTCCTGGTACTTCGCCTATTCTTTTAGCTTCAATATGAATTTCGTTGTTTTTTGCTTCGTCCAGAGTCCAATTGGTGTATTGGCTGTTTTCGATAACTCCTTTGGCTAAAGAAATTGCCGTACCGCTAGGGGCATCCAGTTTTTGTGTATGATGAATTTCTTCCATCGTAACTTTATACGAATCCAGTTGAGACATGATTTTAGCTAAGTATTCGTTCAGTTCGAAGAAAATATTAACCCCTAAACTAAAGTTAGAGCTCGAAATAAAAGCACCCTTCTTTTCGTTGCAAAGCGATATCATTTCGTCATAGTGTTCTAGCCATCCTGTAGTTCCTGAAACCACAGGTACATTAGCATGAAAGCAATTGGAGATATTGTCAACGGCAGCAGTAGGGACGCTGAAATCGATCGCGACATCGGCTGTTGAAAGTCCGTCGTAAGTACTGAATTCGTCTTTTTTCAAAACAATTTCATGACCTCTTTCCAAAGCAATTCGCTCGATTACTTTACCCATTTTTCCGTATCCTAAAAGCGCAATTTTCATTTCGTGTATTTTTTTTTAAATTCAAGTAACCGGAGTTATTTAAAAGTGGTAATTAAAAGTTAGTCCAACATTTGGTTTGAAAGTTACAGCGTCAGGGTAAATTTCCGGGCGCAATGATAATCTTTCGTTTACGTTAAACTGAATCAGTGCAGCGTCAACATTGGCGTCGATAATGTTTAAGGCATAAAAACCAACGACAAATAATAGTGATAAATCTCTGTTTCGCTGATAAAATTTCTGACCGGCAATAAGTCTGCTGTCGTCGAGGAATTTATATTTATCGTCATTGTAGCCTTCCAGTCTTCGTTTGTAAGCTTCGCGATAATCGTGGTATTTTTTGTTGTTGTCAAGATAGAAGTATAAACTCGTACCAATCGCTCCGTAGACCAAAGGGATTTTCCAGTACTTTTTATTGTATGCCTGACCTAAACCCGGTAAAATTGCCGAGTAGAATGCTGCTTTTGCAGGGGTAAGAGGATCGATTTCCTGCAATTTGCTAGTGTCTTTAACAACCAAAACCGTGTCTTTTTTTACCTGAGCAAAAAGAGAAACGGTTCCTATGAGAAAGAACAATAGACTTATGGGGACAATTTTATTCACTATCCGTTTATTAATTTTATTATTCTGTTAAAGTCGGCTTCAGAATCAAATGGAATGGTGATTTTTCCTTTACCCGTGCCGGCGACTTTTATATCAACTTTCGAACCAAAATAATCGTTGAAAGTGTTTTTTTGTGTTTCTCTAACCACAAAAGAAGATTCTGCTTTAGGTTTTCCTTCTACTTTTGGTTTTAAACTTTCGTGATAGTTTTTTACCAGAGTCTCAGTTTCACGAACAGATAAATTCTGACTTACTATTTTTTGGTAGATATCAGTCTGAATGTCTAAGTCTTCAATATTAATGATTGCTCTACCGTGTCCCATACTGATAAAACCGTCACGGATACCTGTTTGAATGATCGGATCCAGTTTTAAAAGACGTAAATAATTGGCAATTGTAGAGCGTTTTTTTCCAACGCGCTCACTCATTTGCTCCTGTGTCAGTTGAATTTCGTCAATCAGACGTTGATAGGAAAGTGCAATTTCAATCGGATCTAAGTCATGACGCTGGATGTTCTCAACCAAAGCCATAACCAATGATTCGTTGTCATTGGCAATACGAATATAGGCAGGAACATGTGTTAAGCCTACTATGGTCGAAGCACGTAAACGACGCTCTCCTGAGATTAGCTGATATTTGTTGAAATCTAATTTACGAACAGTAATAGGTTGAATTACACCAAGTTCTTTAATAGAGGTGGCTAATTCGCGTAACGATTCTTCATTAAAATTGCTTCGGGGCTGAAATGGATTTATTTCGATAGCACTTATTTCAAGCTCAATGATATTTCCAACAACCTTGTCAGCATTTTTGTCTTCTACTGATGTAATGTCGTTTTCCGGATCTTTTAATAACGCTGATAATCCTCTTCCTAAGGCTTGTTTTTTAATTGCTTTTGTCATAAAAACTATTTGCTGTTTTTCTTTATAATCTCCTGAGCTAAATTAATGTAATTAACGGCTCCTTTACTGGTTGCGTCATAATTAATGATGCTTTCTCCAAAACTTGGTGCCTCGCTCAGTTTAACATTTCGTTGAATTACGGTATCAAAAACCATATCATTAAAGTGTTTTTGAACTTCTTCTACAACCTGATTAGACAAACGTAATCTTGAATCGTACATGGTTAGTAACAATCCTTCTATGTCAAGATCCGGGTTGTGTATTTTTTGAATACTTTTTATGGTGTTCAATAATTTTCCTAATCCTTCAAGTGCAAAATATTCGCATTGGATTGGGATAACCACAGAATCAGCAGCTGTTAAAGCATTCAGGGTTAATAAACCTAGAGAAGGCGCACAGTCGATAATGATAAAGTCATATTCGTCTCTTACGCTTTCTAACGCTTTTTTAAGCATGTACTCTCTGTTTTCTTTGTCAACCAATTCGATTTCGATGGCAACAAGGTCAATGTGTGCAGGTATTACATCGACATTTGGAGATGTACATTTTAAAACAGCTTCTTTTGGTGTTATACTGTGTTCCAGGATTTGATAAGTTCCGGCTTCAACTGATTCTACGTCAATCCCAAGGCCAGATGTAGCATTGGCTTGTGGATCAGCATCGATCAACAATACTTTCTTTTCTAAAACACCTAATGAGGCTGCAAGATTTACAGATGTTGTAGTCTTTCCAACGCCTCCTTTTTGATTAGCAATCGCAATGATTTTGCCCATTTATTTTCTGAATTTTGAACCGTAAAAATACAATTATTTATGGTTTCTGAAAATCTATTTTGTTAACATTTGTGAATCTTCGGTTAATCGTTGTATGGTGCGTGTTTTCTGGAATTGATTTTAACGATAATGAAAAAACAGGAACGAAATTTCGTTCTATTTTTCGATTTCTTTTAGTCTAAAAAGAACAAAATCTTACTTTAGTCAGAAAAAGGGAATTAAAAGTGGGTGTAAATTTTACTGCTCATTTTTCTTTTTCAAATCTTTTACAAGGCGGGTTGTGAAAAATAAAAGGATAGCACCTCCAAACAAAATGCAATGCGAAAAAATTTCTTTCGCATTGGGGGGGAGATGTATTTAAATAAAGTGAAATCCCTTCATTAAATAAGTTCAGAACTTATGAGACTATGTGTTAAAATGAAGTATATGTAAAGGACTGAATCGTTGTAATATTTTAATCTGAGGGTATATTTATATTTTTTTTGTGCTAATTGAAAAGTGAAGTGTTTGATATTCTATATTTTGAAGTTATTTTGAAAATAAAAAAACGGATATTTTTAAAATTGTTGTTGGATAAGTAAAAAATAGTTCTATCTTTGCACCCGCTTACGGGGTGTAGCGTAGCCCGGTTATCGCGCCTGCTTTGGGAGCAGGAGGCCGCAGGTTCGAATCCTGCCACCCCGACAAAAGTCTTTTCATTTTTTGGAAAGACTTTTTTTTTGCTTTAAACTGAAATCCTATAGCTGAATTGTTATCGCGTCCCGATTGGAATCGGGAAGGCCGCAGGTTCGAATCGGGGCACCCCAACAAAAGTCTTTTCGGTCCTTTGAAAAGATTTTTTTGTTTTTACCCGTTTTGTTTTATTGTGGAAAATATTCAAACGGTTTAGTACTTTTTATCAGGACAAAAAATATTCTTTAATTACTTCTTACTTTTTTGCAACATTACAGTTTGTTTGGTGAGTATAGTCTTTAAATTTGTTACCGGCTACCTTCAGTTGCGAAATACAACTATAAGTAGCGTGATTACAACTATAAGGAGCGGTATTTTTAAGGCTTCAGAGAATAGGTCAAACTAATTTTGCGGTATCACAAAAGATAGTATTTATGAAAGCTAACAAAATCGGCAACAAGATTGCCAAAGCACGAAAAGAGCAAAACATGTCTCAGGCGCAACTTGCTCAACTTTTATTTATCAGTCCGCAGGCGGTAGGGAAATGGGAACGTGGAGAATCCTTTCCGGATATTGCTACTTTAGACCGACTTGCAGAAATTTTAAACGTAGATCTTAATTATTTTTCAGAAAATCTTCAATTTTCTGAAAGTACGTCAATTTCTAAGGTAATTAATGATACTAACGTAGAGGAACAAAAAGGATCTAAAGAAGTGGATGCTTCTGACAGACCGGAGCGGCCATTATTGATAAATTTTAGTGGCAGTGCTCTTGCAAAAACAGACTTAGCGGGAGTTAGTCTGATCAACAGAAAATTTGTTGGAAGTGATTTGCGTGACAGTGACTTTTCGAATGCCGATCTAACCGGCAGTGTATTTAAGGGTAGTGATGTGCGTGAAGCTAATTTTACCGGAGCGAATCTGACAGATTGTACTTTTTCTGCACTTGATCTTTCCAATGCCAGTTTCATCAAGGCGACTCTCGTGCGCACCGAATTCAGTGCTTCAGAGTTAAGCGGAGTAAAGTTTATGGATGCAGAATTGGTTGATGTAAAGCTAGCCAGATCTGATCTTCGAAAAATGACCTTTATAGATTGCATCTTTAATGGGGTTGATTTTAAATATTCAGATTTGTCGGGGCTTTGTCTTGACGGACATATTTTTATGGATGTGAACTTCTCTAATGCGGCCTTGAATAAAGTTTCGTTTAAAGGAGCGGTTTTTAGAAATGTTTCGTTCCGTCCGACATTTGCATTGACAAACCGATATTACAAGACACTTCAGACCATTTGTTTTGACGGAGCGGTGATGGACAAATTAACCTATGCAGCACTCAAAGGTGTTGGAGTCGATTTGTCGAAGGTAACAACGATCTAGTTTAAAAATTTTAAAATCCGTAAAGTTCATTGAAGCTTTACGGATTTTGTGTAAATTTCAGTAACTACTTTTCTGTGATTTTAGTCAGCCATTCAAAGTAGATTTTATTGGTTTCCGCGTCAGGGTATTCGTGGGTTTTGTCTTCAATTATTCTTCCGATGACAGGAATTCCATTCGATTTTAGTTTTTGTATTAATTCTTCTGCGACCGATACGGGTAAAGCTCCATCTTTTTTTCCATGATAAACAAATACGGGAGTTTTTGAAAAAGAAACCAGAAATTGATCCTCCAAAAAATTAGGATGTCCTGCACCCAGCCACTCGTTTGCCAAATCAGGATGGCCTGCAAATACGGCTACTCCTTTATAAAGTTCAGGATGCTGATAAAAGGTTCGTAAAGCACCGTAACCACCCATCGAAAATCCGGCAATAACGATTTTATTTTTATCACCTGAAAAATGTAGCAGTACATCTTCAATGGCTTCAATAATATCATTTTGCGAACTTTCAGAATCATAACAATTATACCTATCTCTGGCAAACGGAGCAATCTCAATAAAATTACCGTTGCTTCTTGCCTGGTTCAAGACGGTTTGTTCATCTTGTCCGCTGCCATGAAGAAAAACCAGTAGAGGATACTTTTTAGCAGGATTATAGTCTTGCGGTAATTTTAGGGTGTAGGGCTGAAAAGTAGCATCGTATTTTGATTGGAAGGCTCTTCGATAAGGTTTTACAATTCCTTTGTAAGGATCACTGCCTTTTAAAAAGGAATTCAATTCCGTTTCAAATTGGAGATATTCTTTCAATACATTTTTTCCGTTTTCGTAGGATTTCAAATTGTTGAAATGCTGTTGGACTTCGTTTGTTTTAAACAACAGGGTATTTACAGTACCTTGCTGTAAATGGTATGGATTTCTGGTAATTTGTGAACGAATGCTGTCGAAGTTAAACTTAGGGAAAATGACAAAATCGTATTGTGCAATTGTATCAGAGGCTGAACGAATGAGAAAATTATAATGACCCGATTTTAGATTATGAGAGTCAAAGGAGGCTAATTTATGCTGCAGTTTGTTCTTAAAACTGACCTTTATTTTTTTATCAGGAAATATTTTGGAAGAATCATTTTGGATAGTAATATCAATGGTTTTATTCAGAGCTGTTTTTGCTATTGTTATTAGGTTTAATTGCAGAGGTTCATCAGCCTGAATATTTCTTTTGGTCAGTTGAGCTGTTATAATGGATTGATTGACCTTTTTAGGTTTTTCAAAAGCGATTGGCATGAAATTCCTTTTTGGAATTTCTTCATCCCAGATTCCTTCATCCTTAACAACCGAGTAGCCATTTGCAGCGTTGTTTGGTATGGCTTTTGCGAAATACAGATTATATCCTAATGGTTTAGAAAACCAGGGATGATAAGGGTATACGTCTTTCCATGCCAATAATACCTCAAAACCGCATTTGCCATTATCGGAGATTTCTTCATATCGGGTTTCACGACTTAGTTTTTTACCATGGCTCTGGTTTCGGTTGTAGTCCCAAATTCGTTTTCGGGCCCAGTATTTTTTGTCTTTAGAAGGGGAGAAAGCAATGTCATAGTATTCGTCTGTAAGTGAATCATTTTGACGTTTTGCTAGAAGTAATTTAAAGCCGTCACCATTGATAAAACCTCTATCGCGATAAGTAATACTATCTGCTTTAGCTTCGATATACAAATAAAGATGTGTTGCGGTATATCCCAACAGATAATTTACTTTAGTGGGTGTGACCGCAGGATTGTCAAACTGAAAAAAATGGTTGAATTCCTTTTTCTGAAGACTTATCAGCTTGTCATCTAGCTTTCCGTCAATAATAGGAGTGAAATCCAGAAAGCGTATCTCTTCAGATTTCGAAGATTGTGCCTGCATCAGTTGAAAAATAAACAGCACTAGACATATTAGCTTTTCTTTTGTTGTCATATCCTGAAGGTATAATTTTGTATTAACGGTACATTTTATAAGAATTTAAGATAGAATAGATTGGTTTGATGTTTGTTAAGGTGTTGAAATAAAATGGTTAAGTTTTTGAAAATGAGCACTATTAAAGGTCAAATATAGTCAAAAGGAAAAAGCCTTCTGTAATTAGAAGCTGGCTTTTTAAAGCAGGAGTATTCTGTTTCCATTTTTAATTTCCCTTCGGAGGTTAAAGCCTCTATTGAGAAATAGTTAAAACTGATTTAATCTGTTCCGTTTTCCAACAATAAAAACTTATTTTTGTGACCATTAATTAATAATACAATCATATTATGTCAGATACAATCGAAAAAATTAAATGCCTTATTATTGGTTCAGGTCCGGCGGGTTACACTGCTGCTATTTATGCTGCCAGAGCAAATATGAATCCGGTTTTATATCAGGGAATGCAGCCAGGGGGTCAATTGACTACAACGAATGAAGTAGAAAATTTCCCGGGTTATGTGGATGGAGTTACCGGACCGGAAATGATGATTCAATTACAAGAACAAGCAAAACGTTTTGGTGCTGATATCCGTGATGGATGGGCTACAAAAGTTGATTTTTCGGGAGACATTCATAAAGTTTGGATTAACGATACGATCGAATTACACTGTGAGACTGTTATTATTTCTACAGGAGCTTCGGCTAAATATTTAGGACTGCCTTCAGAGCAGCATTATTTACAAATGGGTGGAGGAGTTTCTGCTTGTGCTGTTTGTGATGGATTCTTCTACCGTAATCAGGAAGTGGTTATTGTAGGGGCTGGAGATTCAGCTTGTGAAGAAGCACATTACCTTTCTAAACTTTGTAAAAAAGTAACGATGTTGGTAAGAAGTGAGAAATTCAGAGCTTCAAAAATTATGGAAGAGCGCGTTCGTAAAACTGAAAATATCGAAATTTTAATGAACCACGATACCGTTGAAGTCTTAGGGGATGATAATGTGGTACATGCTATAAAAGCAAAAAACAAAACGACTGGTGAAATTTTTGACATTCCGGCAACCGGATTTTTTGTTGCTATTGGTCACAAACCAAATACAGATATTTTTGCAGATTACATCACACTTGATGAAACCGGTTATATTGTAAATGTTCCGGGAACTTCTAAAACAAATGTAGAAGGTGTTTTCGTAGCCGGAGATGCTGCCGATCACGTATACCGTCAGGCTATTACTGCTGCAGGTACAGGATGTATGGCTGCTCTGGATGCTGAGAGATATCTTGCTGCGAAAGAGTAGTGAGAAGGTTCTAAGGAGCTAAGGCTCTGAGGATCTAAGTTGCAAAGTTGCAGAGGTACAAAGTTGCAAAGGTTATCCATAAAAAAATCCATTCGC